>JAFDKF010000003.1 GCA_019307135.1 Deltaproteobacteria bacterium | reverse complement strand
TTGATCGGCTGGTTCGGGCCTGTGTGACCACCCAAACCGTCACATACAACGAAATCATACGTCGACCCTCCGCCACCCGAATGAGTTTTGGCAGCTAAGTCAATAGGCATATAAAAAAATATCATGTGCCGGATGGGGACACATCATTCAGGCTCTCAATGCAGTTGCCTCGGTTACCGAAGAGGTATTACAAAGCCCGGAGATCGTAGCTATCCCCGGCGTAATCCAAGACCAGTACCCCAACGTGCTCTGAAAATGGAGCCATCTCTCAATGCAGCCAACCGCCAATCCGCTGTGCATTCGCTTGCGGCTTGTCGGCGGCTGATCGTCATGATAGGCATAATTCATAATTTGTGGAAAAGTGGCAATGAATTTCTAATTCAAGTTGCGACCCCACAGCGACCCAAACTCTGCGATCCCACGAAAAAAGGATTCTAAATTATGAAAAAAAATGAAGACAAAATTATTGATGAGCTTTTTCATGAATTTCTAACTGAAGTCAATCACGCAAAGTCAGATCCGGAGCGATTTAAAGCATATAATAATTTTAGGCAGAAGTTACTTAAGAAGAGTTTAAGTCTTATGACCTGCTTATGGAGTAAACCAGTATTACAGGAGATGATTCTAGATGATATTATGCAGGATGATGACTTTATTGGTGATGTTTTTGAGAATGAAGTATTGGAGGACCGAGACAACATAATTGATCGATTCAAGAACTTAAGAAAGTCTTTTATAAAAACTAAACTTTCGGATAAAATTAAGGATATTCTTGGTGAAGCCACGAGATGTTATGTATATGGTTTTAATCAGGCCACTGTGGCTCTTTGTAGAGCTGCACTCGATTATTTACTTAAGGAAAAACTAGGTAAGAAAGAAGATGAAGAATATAGATTAAGTGATCTTATAAGAGAAGCCAGAAAAGAACGTATTTTATCGAAAGATACAATGAAGAAGAAAGCTTGGAATGTAAACGAAATAGGGAACCAAGTAATGCATGCTCGTCCTTATAAGTTTGATACACTAAAAATTATTAATAGTACCAGAGAAGTATTGGAGAGCATTTTAGAGCCTCGATCGAAATAAAGGTTTGGTCAAACAGAGGGGTCGCGTCTACACTACACATTCGACAAAATCGTTGTTATTGGGAAGATAATGCCTATCGGGATAGGACCGCCCCTCACAGGGCGGCCCTCCCGCACCGTACATACGGGTCCGTATACGGCGGTTCGGCTAGCCAGAGCAGGACAAGATAAAACAAAGGACTCGTTCATCCCGCACACGAGTGTCGAGTATACCTACCTGGCCTGTGATGGATAGAGGATTTCACCTTGTGTTGCAGACTCGTCTCACCAGGTCCGCCTGACTCGGTTTCTGTTCGTCATCCCGTGTCAAGGTACCCTGCTTTGACAGAGCCACTGCTTCCCCGGGCACCGTCACCGGATACCCAGTTGTGATACCGCTACACCCTTCGCCACTACCTGGCTGGGTCTGGGACTTGTTCTTGACAGCGCTTATGCGCTGTCAAAGGCTCACCCTTAAGCCATCGAGCCGTGCCTGCCACACCATAGATGGCCAGGGAGGCAGTTGTCGGGCCCAACCTCGGGCCCGTAGGGCCTATGCCCCGGACGGATACGTCGATAACCTGCCCGCCATCGGGAGCTCAGGCGAGGCAGGCAGGCCTGGTGCAACTTTGCAGGCAGTCTGAGTTTGGGGTCGGACTTTGCTGACGCATTGATATTTCAAAGAAGCGCTCACAAAATCGTGCGGAATACTCTACCTGGCTTGACACATGGCCACGTTTTGGTTACGCTTTATCTTCACAAAGACAAGGCCATAGAGCCAAGAGGAGGAAACCCAAATGGAACTCTCAACAAAAGCCATCGAAACAATAGGAACGATTGACGCCCAGCGCCAGCTTGTTCTGGATGAACCGCTACCTGTTGTTGGCCCAACTCGGGTCCGCGTCATCATCCTCTTGCCTGAAGAAGCTGACATAGACGAGATAGAGTGGCTTCGGGCAGCAGCTACTAACCCGGCCTTTGATTTCTTAAAGGAGCCCGAAGAAGACATCTACACGCTCGCCGACGGGAGACCCTACCATGACCAGGGGTAAGGTTGTCCTGGTGCCTTTCCCATTTGACGACCTTTCTACGGCCAAGGTACGACCGGCGGTCTGCTTGACAGACCCTATTGGCCCCCATCGTCATGTGATCTTGGCCTTTATCAGCAGCCGAATACTGACCGATTCACTGGAAACGGACTTGGTGTTAGATTCAAGACAGCCCGAGTTCGCTACAACCGGGTTACGAAGGTCGTCTACGCTCCGATTACATCGTCTGATGACGGTCACAACTGCATTGGTTCGGCGGGAATTAGGTGAATTACCTCTCCCAATAAAGGATAGGGTGGTGGACAAGCTGCGGAAACTGTTTGGTTTAACGTAAAGGGGCTCCAGGAAGTAGGAGGCGGGAAGGGACCCTCGTTAAGTTTTTTCACCAGAAAAAAGGTACCAAAGGCGCAAAAGAGAACTATTTGGTCAACACTTGGTCAACACTTTGCAGAAAGTATCCCCCTGTTTCTCGGGTTTTCACTCTGTTCATTTTTCCTCTCTTAGTTGATGTAACATTATGAATCTACTTATATTTTTATACTCACTCCGGTTACCTGATCTTACCTGAAATACTCATGTATCCGGACTTCAAATCCGGTGTGGGGCGCTAAAACCGTCCCGGGTGGGTTCGATTCCCATGCACTTCCGCCAAGCCTTTTCAAGCATCACACCTTCTAAATCCTCTAAAATAAAGCCTCGATGATAAGCTCTTAATTCAGATTCTATATTTTCATATACTTGAAGAATGTTACCATGTAAATCTCTATTCTTTTGAAGGCACTTAGTCAACCGGCCAAAAGAGGCCTCCGTTACTGCACCTACGACCTCGCTCACACAATATCACGATATACAGGAATCCAATTTATACCTAAAGTGATCGGTTCAAGGTTCAGGGTTCAAGGTTCAAAGGTTATAATATATTGACATCCCTCACTTTACTGTTCACGGTTCAGGGTTTTAACCTCTAAACGTTGAACCGTTGAACTTCTGAACCTTACTACTTGAGGCATCGTCCTTTTGATATCAGAGACTTAGGGCTCTTCAACCGGGAACCGTGAACGTTGAACCGCTCAACCTAGGTTATACCTACATTTACACAAAGAAAGGATAAGAAACACCACAACAACTCTGTCCTGTTTATCGATGATTGTACAACGTCAGCTACGACGGCCAAACTCTCCTACGAGGCCGTCGTAGAACTGGACAACCACGTAGATGGGTTGATATGGGTGAGTGCGGGGTGATAATCATGAGCCAATTCTCCTTACTTTTTTGGTATTTCTGGAATATTTTTAATGGTTAATGATTTCAAAAAGATCCTTGCCATTCTACAGGAAGTGGAAGACCACAAGGAAACCAAAATACTTTCACAATCAGTAGAATTCAAAAAAATGGTCAAAAAGGGATTAGAGGACATCAAAGGAAGGAAGTCTGGAATGAGCTATGAGGTTTATTTGACTAAGACCTTCCAGAAGTCTGTAAAAATCCTGAAAAAGTAATACCGCGCAGGCGGTCAAGGTCAAAAGAGAATACGCGCATCCTTACTTTTGGGCGCCTTTTGTGGTAATGGGGGATTGGAGGTAGGGAGGAAAAATGAATTATAGAAAACCAAAACGATACTTTGAAAAATCAGGGGTGGTTGACCCGGATTCATCCTATCATGTTCTCCTGGAAAACGTCACCAATATGGACAAACAGGATATTAAGACAAAGGATATGTTGTAATCTTTGATCTTAAGACAAAGGTAGGGGAATTATATTCACCCCGGATACAGGTGGGCGGAAAGGAGATGTTGAGTTTTAATATCGGGATAGGAAGATAGGCGAATCGCGAAGTTGGGCTGTCAAGGCCAAGAGGAAGTCCACGCATGCGCACTTCTGGGCGATTTTGTGCTTCACATCGGATGGCAAAGCGGCAAGAGAGCTGGGAATCACCATGTCATCTCTTACCCAGAAACTAAAAATTTCAGTTCCAGCTGTCAGCAAATCAGCAATTCGAGGCGAGAAGCTGGCGAAGGCTAGAAAATATTCGCTGGTTGGGTAAACTTAAGTTAAAAAGTTAACTACGTCCCCCTTTCCCTTTCCGCATCTTTGCCGGCCACTACATCCACGATTGGAGGCCGGCTGTGGGGATGAAATGTTCCGGCTTTGAGACGTTTAAAATAATTGTCCAGAGCTTTCACGGCCAGATGTCCCATCGTGAGCACGATCAGCATGTTGGCCCATAACATCCACCCCGTGCCAAAATCGGCCAGGGCGCCCAGTTCGGTATTGTTTTTCACTAGAAAAGCGCCCACCACAGCCAGAAGGAGGAATAGAAGTTTGTAAGGCAAAACAGATCTTTTGCCAAACATGTATACCATGCCCTGCTCACCATAGTAACTCCACGAGATCATTGTCGAGACGGCAAACAACCACGCGGCAAGCGTAACCAGCCACTTGCCAAGTCCGGGGAAGGCGCGGTCAAAGGCATGGCCCGTCAGGGTAGCACCCGCAAAGTTGCGAAAAAGACCTTTGACTGGTTGGCCGTTTTTGTCAAGGACCCACCGGGCGCCGACAGGTATTTCTTCCCATTCTATCGTTTGGGGTCTTCCAAGATCATCGCCCTGAATGGTTCCGTATATCCTGATACGTTTCCATTGCCCTTCTTGATCAGCGGGTTTGCTCAGCAGGAAAAATACCTGTGTGTTAACTTTCCAGCTTTCGCCTACCGGGAGTTCCGGCAAGGCGCTCACCTGGTCCGGCGCGATCAGCGCGACCTTGCCGTCCTTTTCCACAAGCTCAACTTCACCGGCCATCTCCCCGGCTGGTCCCCGGTTCCATGTGCCGGTGGAAATGATGACCAAAGCAGTCAGGGTGCATATGCAAAGCGTGTCAATAAACGGGCCCATTCCGCCTACGATTCCTTCCCGGGCCGGTTCATTTGTTTTCGCCGCGGCATGCGCTATGGGCGCGGAACCCAGGCCCGCTTCGTTTGAGAATAACGCCCGTTTCATGCCCTGGGCGAAAACAAATCCGAATGTTCCACCCAGAAAGGCGCCCGCAGCCTCCGTCTCCCCTAAGGCACACTTGAAAATCAGCGCTAACATGGCTGGAATTTCATGCACGTTCAAAGCCAAAACGGCCAATCCGGAAAGCAGATAAAGAATACACATGACAGGAACAAGCCTGGCGGCCACCTGGCCAATCCGTTTGATCCCTCCGACGATTACCAAGCCGACCAGAATGGCTAGAACAACACCGGTTGCTATTTTCGGGACCCCGAAATAATTGAGCGTCAAGTCAGCCACATTCCAGGTCTGGAACATATTACCCCCCACCATGGTCATGATCAGCAGTGTAATACAGAAAATGACCCCGATGGTTTTCGCTGCCACCGAACAGAATCCGTTTTTGGCTCCGAGGGTCTTGTCGATGACCCACATAGCCCCGCCGTGCGGATCATCCGGGTCATCGGTATTACGGTATAACATGGCCAGGGTGATCTCCACGGATTTGAGCGCCATACCGAGAAAACCAACAATCCATATCCAGAACAGCGCACCGGGACCCCCTAGAACTATTGCTACGGCTACACCGCCGATGTTGCCCAAGCCAATGGTGGCGGACAGGGCGGCCGAAAGAGTCTGGAAATGGTTGATGGCGCCCGGATCATCAGGATCGTCATATATACCGCGGGTGACGGCAACCCCATGGGTGAGGACTTTGAACTGTGAGAACTTGGCCCACACCGTAAAAAGTATGCCCGCCCCGAGCAAAATATAAAGCGTCCAGGCCCCCCACAGAAAGCCATTGATGTAACCGATCGTTTCCATTAACCGTTCCATTGCGAGATAACTCCTCTCTCTTGTATGATTGTGCGATAAGAAGTCCTTCGAACGTGAAACTTATGCCTAATCCAATCCAAAAACGCAAGCAGCAAGACTCATAGCGTTCAGATCGAGGCACAGGTCAGCGTGGTCCCCGTCAGGGAATCACCCGTTTCAGAACTGGCAGGCGAGGAGGACGGGCTGAGGCGATCCAGGGCATCTTGTCGATTCCGTTCCTGGATGCGGAACCGCTTGGCCTCAATGATCAGAATGCCCTCGTCGTTGACTCTTCTGCCCGCCAGCCGAATCAGACGGGAACGCACGTCGTCCGACAGATTTGGGGAATTCCTCACATCAAAGCGAAGTTGGACGGCCGTGGCGACTTTGTTTACCTTCTGGCCGCCAGGTCCGGAGGCCCGGATGAAATCGAAAGTAATTTCGTTTTCGTCAATGGCAATGGATGCGGTAACAGGAATCATGTTGATGAACTACTCTCAATCCTGAGGGGAGGCATTCTACTTCTTCACTTTTCTATTTTCAGAACAGAAAGAAACTGGAAAACTGAAGGGCGTACCTCAGTTGACCTTCACGCCGTTGTCAAGGTCAAGGCTGATCCGCTTGTCAGCGTAGTGACGCAGCTTTTCGTCAAAACTCATTGTCCAAGGGGACATCCTTCAGTTTTGCAGGTTTCAGTTTGAGGTTCCATGGGATGGCGGGCAGACCTGAGCTCGCGACCCGCCTGCCATCGCCTGGCACTGCATACAGCCGAAACGTGGGCACCCGCCTGCCAAGGCCTGAGACAGCATTGAGCTTATGTGCCGGCATCTCTGGCAATGGCGGGCAGGTGGCGGGCAGGCCTCTATCTTCGACTTTCTTGCCATGATGAACCGGCTCTAAAAGGATTCCTTAGAAACTGTGAGACCAAAGAGCATCCCCAAACTTTTTAAACCAGTCAAGTCGTCAAGCAAGTTCTGCACGAACGTCTCCTTTGATCCTTTGACTACATACTCATATCAAGCCCACAATTGTTGCCAGTACTATCAATACTATGAGGCCGACAGTGCCACAAACTATGAGAATGGCAAACCATTCTCCCCAAGTCATTGGTTCCTTATCATAATTGTTCTTGATCTGCATGACCTTGTCGTTGATTCTGAAGTTCCTGTTGCTTTGATGAAGCTGATTCTTTCAATCTGGCCCTGGAGTTCGACAAGCATCCCTAAGACCTGCTTTCTTCATGATTGAGGTTCTTCTAATACCAAATCAGACGGAAAATATCGATAGGACAGAGCACGATGGGGCCTAATCAGATCGTACCGAGGCAGCATTTATGGTTCCAAAACTCGGTAATATTTACAATCGAAAGCACATATTGTAATTGTCTATTGGATGTGTCGCAGAAAGGTCAGGATATAATGTCATTACACAAATCAAACGAAATCCTTATTCAGGAGGAGTTGGAACGTTGTATTCTTCACGGGCTTGCCTGCCAATGGGAATGGGCTCTATGGGTTTTAGATTCGTCACACAAGGAGTTGATGCGAAAGCCCCTGTTCAGTCTCGGGAATATGAAAAACAAGTTGGGGGAATGGTCCCGTGAAAAACGCGAGATTTGCCTGAGCCGAAATCTTGTCCTCAACCATCCCTGGGACGCTGTTGTTGAGGTTCTTCTACATGAAATGGCCCATCAGTTTGCGGACGAAGTTTTAGGCGCCAGTGACGAACCTCCACATGGGCCGACGTTCCAGCGGGCGTGTCACCTACTTCGAGCCAACCCAAAGGCTTCGGACAAATACGAACCGTTAGATGAACGGATTCTTCGTGAATCGTCAAAGTCCGAAGATAGGATTATGCAGCGGGTCAAGAAGTTGATGGCGCTGGCCCAAAGTCAGAATCAGCATGAAGCCGAAGCTGCCATGGCAAAGGCCCACCTGCTCATCGGAAAATACAACGTGGACCTTTTAGCCCATGAGGAGAATAGGAATTTTGTCAGCGTCTTTGTTGGCAAACCCGCTCTACGGCATTTTCGCGAGGAATATGCCCTATCTCGTTTATTGACGGATTTCTATTTTGTTCATGGAATCTGGATGCCCGCCTATGTGATGGACAAGGGTAAAATGGGAAGCGTTTTGGAAATCAGTGGAACAATACAAAACATAAAGATAGCCCATTATGTCTACGATTTTGTCCGGCAATCTATTAATTCGCAATGGGATGAATACAACAAAGACAATGGGTTAAACCGATATCGAAAGACCGACTTCGCCATGGGAATCATTCAAGGGTTTAGTTCCAAACTGAAATCACAAAGCGAGACGAAGAGGAAGGTTAAGGATACCTGCCCGCTCGCGTCTCGCAGTGGCAGGCGGGAACGCGCGCTTATCAAGATTGAAGACCCTTTACTGATGAAATATGCAGGATACAAATATCCCCGGACTATTAGCATCAGTGGAAAGGCTTTAAGTCACGATCACAATGTACTGAAAGATGGGATGAGTGTTGGCAAAAAACTCGTGATTTCCAAAGGGATAACGGAGAAAGGAAAAAGCAGAAGACTTCTCATAGAAGACAAAAAGCCCTGATCTGGCTGAACGAAAGCTTGTAAGATAAAGGCTGTCCCTTATCCATTCATCTTATCCCTCAAAACCCCAGAACATCTGAAAGTGACCACCCTCCTCGATCCCAGCATCATGTCCTTGCCGGTCTGAGGATTTCTTCCTTTCCGTTCCTCCTTGTTTTTGACACAGAATCTCCCGAATCCGCTGACCAAAACGTCCTCGCCGCTTGCCAGGGTTCTCTTCATGGTTTCCAGGAGGGTTTCCGTCACTTGGATGGATTTGCCCTTAGGGAGGCCGAGTCTGTGATGGATGCTGTCAATGATGTCGGATTTGGTGAGGGTCATAACGAGGGCTCCTATTTCGGTTTGAGGTTCCATGGGTCCGCTACAACGTTCAATTGCTCGGGCTGTGATGTGACGTAAGAACTTAGGTGTCCGCCCGCCTCGCCCGCCTGCCGTCGCCTGCTTGTCATCGCCCGAAAATCGCACGCAGCCATGGCGACCTGCCCGCCATTGCCACGCATGCCGGCATTGAACCCACCACATGTACCTGGCGATGGCAGGCGGGTGGCGGGCAGGCCTCTATCTTCGACTTTCCTGCCATCATGAACCGGCTCTAAAAGGATTCCTTAGAAACTGAACTAAAGGGCCCAAACTTCCCAGGGGTAAACGCATAGCCAAACAAAATAATTATCAACTGCTTGACGGGTGTAAATCACGTCTGTTGGCAATGAGAAAATCCATGTCCATGTGCTGCGCATTAGGTTTGGGGAAAAGGTGTCAGGTTTCGGGTGTCAGGATCGAGAAACCTAAAGAGCTGAAACCTGAACACTGACACCTGGCAATTGAACTCAATAACCAACAATCTTGATTTACACGCCTGCTTGACTGAGTTACTTATTTATTTATGAACGTCCCCATTGGTTCCCCGTCCCCATTGGTTCCCTGAAGCTGTCCGACTTCCCGCAACCGTTCATCGCCGTCGTACTCCTTAGATTCACGGCGCGGACCTCGCGGTGCCACCAGACAAGGCCAGTTCGCGGGATCTCCCGGTTCTCGTGCATAGAGTGTCCACGTATGCTCAGGGTCTCTGACTCCGCAGGGCCGGTGGGCGGCTCGCTGGATAACGCCGTACACCGTGTTGCCTTCCCTACCGTCCAACGAGGTCGCACCCCGGAAGGGTGATTTCGGAGCTCAATGGCTGGCCTGCGCTTCCCCCTGTCAACGCTTCACGTGCAGCCTCACGGCTGCCCGCGCATGACTCGGGGCCATGATGGTTCAGCTACTCCTTTCATGTAGGGCTCTTTCATCCCCTATACTCTATGCCGGTTTATCCCGGCGCTTTCAAGACGTCCCCTTTGATCCTTTGACTACATACTTATATCAAGCCCACAATTGTTGCCAGTACTATCAATACTATGAGGCCGACAGTGCCACAAACTATGAGAATGGAAATCCATTGTTTCCAAGTCATTGGTTCCTTCTTTTCCATTTTTGATACCCTCCTTTTTATGGATATGCGGATATGCGTAAGATTTTAACACTTGCTTCTATTCAAAAGCCTCCCCGCCGAATATCTACTGGCACCACGCTATTTCGAGACCCTTTTGAGCATTTGTCCTTCTCCTTTGCCAAGAAATAGGTGGCCTGAGGCGGGTTTTGCGGATCTGCGCCTTGCGCTTTGCATCGCCATATTTTCCAAATCTCCCGCCCCTCAATGTCTCCTACTTCCCAGCTATCAGCTATGAGCTAAATTCCTCTATCTTCGACTTTCCTGCCATCATGAACCGGCTCTAAAAGGATTACTTAGAAACTGTAAAACCCAAGAGCGTCCCCAACATTTCCCCAATAGCAATTCTATCAGAGCAACACGTTACGTAGACAAGTATTTTTCAAGAGCTTCGGCTACAACTTTGTTGAGATTCGTCCCTTTTGCTTGGGCAAATAGAGTTGCTTTTCGATGGAGTTCACTTCCAGTCCGAACATTGAAACTACCCTTGAATGGTTTTTCAGGCTCTTTTCCTTCTTGAACGCATAGTTCCAAATAGTCGTCTACGGCGTCTTCAAACGCCTTTCGTAGGCCCTTAACATCCCCGCCTTCATAGGTGACGAGACTACGAATGAATTCTATCTTGCCATGAAAGACACCATCTTCATCACTATAATGAACCGAGCCATAGTATCCTTTGTAACTCATCATATCTTTCATAACATTCCCTCCCGCTTGAGGAATTCCAAGATCTCATCGATGATATACACTTTGAGGCTCTTTTCGGGGTGAGGCTTGTGCATAGTAATTGGCGCGGCTTTCGGATGAACAAATCGTCTTCTCGAGCCGCCTGTTTTACCAGGTTTTGCCTGTTTGTAACCAAATGCCCTCAACAATGCTGTGAGTTCGTCCCATGTGAAATCTCTTGGGCGTTGTTGTAATCTCGCTAACAATTTAGCTTTGCGTCCCATGAGCCCCTTTTTTATAACATATGCATGAGAAAAGCAACTATTTTTAGTTGCAAAGCGGGATTCAAGAAACGTGGAACTAACTATCTGGATTGACTAATCAAAAGAGCAGTTGAAAAATATAGAAAGAGCTTGTTCTTCAACTGCCTTTTGCTATCTGTCATTTTCTGCAGGATGTCCCCTATTATTAAGATCTGACGCCTAGGCTTCAACGACGTCTTCATTTTTACCCAAAACAGCCTTGAGGCGAAATGGGTAAAAGTGTAGCAAGTAAATCTTGTGTCCGAGGGGGCGGCAGGTTTCAGTTTGAGGTTCCATGGGTCCGCTACAACGTTCAATTGCTCTATCTTCGACTTTCTTGCCATCATGAACCGGCTCTAAAAGGATTCCTTAGAAACTGAACTAAAGGGCCCAAACTTCCCAGGGGTAAACGCATAGCCAAACAAAATAATTATTAACTGCTTGACTGAGTTACTTATTTATTTATGGATGTCCCCATTGGTTCCTAAAGACTTGACTCGACTGGTTCGCTTATCTTATATGAGAGCTTAGCTACTTTCGGTTTGACCAATCTTTCGAAATCTTTGTATGATAGTCTTATTAGCTCGCTGTGAGAACCTGCGTTGAATGCGATTTCTGCGCCTTCGGCCAAACTGGCCGCTACAAAAACGTCCATTCCATAAAGATTCCCAAAAGGCGGCATCGCACCAATTTCGCAGTCGGGAAACATATTTTCAAACTCCTTCTCGCTGGCGAGCTCGACTGAACTCGCTCCAGCGACTTTCTTCAGCAGATCGAAGTCAACCCTGTAGGAAGCAGGCAGAACAGCCATCGCCGTCTTCCCATCGATTTTGACCATCACTGTTTTGGCCAATTCCTTTCCTGGAATGTGCCCTGCCGCTGCAATCTCCTGGGCCGTGTAGACCGGGGAGTGACTGATTGTTATGTACTTGACTTGATGGCTGTCAAGATATTCCTTCAGCTTTTTCACTGGCATAGCAACCCCCTTCTTTGTTGATAAGAGCATAACAAAACCATACAGACCTTGCCTGTTCAATATCCCGGGCACCGGTACATAGGGCAAACGTGCATAATTTGTTAAACATGTTTTTTCTGGGGCCCGTTTCCCCCATCTGCGCCTATCCGTTGGCATCACCATATTTCCTAGATCTACCGGCTACGGACATTTCCTCCAAAATATCGTATCGGACCCACTCAACCAGTCAACAGCACCTCTACCTCACCCCTTTTTTTGCTCAATGTCAAGGGCTGACCCATTTTTTTCCGCGCTGTGATGTGGCGTAAAAACCCAGCCAAGGTCCAAGGGGCCGCCCTTCAGTTTTGCAGGTTTCGGTTTGAGGTTCCATGGGTCCTCTAGAACGCTCAATTCCTCGGGCTGTGATGTGACGTAAGAACTTAGGTGTCCGCCCGCCTCGCCCGCCTGCCATCGCCTGCTTGTCATCGCCCGAAAATAGCACGCAGCCATGGCAACCTGCCCGCCATTGCCATGCATGCCGGCATTGAACCCACCACATGTACCTGGCGATGGCAGGCGGGTGGCGGGCAGGGTTGAGCTCGCGACCCGCCTGTCACTGCGAGGCACGAGCGGGCAGGTACGATCCTGGGCATCCGCGATTACGCCATCTATGCCTTGATGTATCAACTCGGCCTGAGAGTCGGAGAGGTTCATACGATTAACCTGGCTAATCTCGATTTTGATAACCACCAAATTACTGTCATCGGTAAAGGTAAAAAAACCACGAGCCTTGCATATGAATGAAGAGTTGATAGAAATCCTGAGCCAGTACCTTGCCGTACGTGATCTGTTTTATAACAGTTGGCTCACACCGGCGCTTTTTATCTCTAAAAAAGGTAACCGGTTAGCGATCCGTACCATGGAAGATAATCTGAAAAAAATATTGCTTCAAACCGACTTCCATGCGCCCTTTAACGTTACCTGCCATACCCTGCGGCACAGCATGGCTTCTCACCTTAACGATAAAGACGTTGACATCTTGGTCATCCAGAGTATCCTCGGGCATTTGTCGGCGCGCAGTACCGAACCATACATCCATCCTTCTCAAGATAGAATCCGCAAGGCGATGGAGAAGCTGCCAGGTGTTAAATTTCTCAAAGAACTGCTAGGAAAAGGAGAACTGAATTTACGATTACAATCCAGCCGTCGCAGCTGCTATGGCGGAGTCGGCAAACCGTTCAGAACTAAAAGAGAGTAGTATATCTTCTGTGACGTCTACTAATATTTATCTTCTTATTAACCGTCTTCTACAACGGACAGGGAAAAGTGTTTTCAAGTTATCTTTTACTACTATTACTGATAAATATTTTTCTTGAAATGTTCGCAGTATTAATGCAGACTGTTAAAAAATAACTACTTCTCGTCATGTTTTATCAGAAAACGCCGTATCGACCCTGGGACGGCCTTTTTCGATGGCTTCGTGCTGTGGTTTTCTCCTGAACGTAATGGAGAACCAGTCGGCATCGGCTTCTATGAGAGGGGGTTCGAGACCATAAGCGCGAACGGCTTCACGAATTCGTTTGATTGCGGACCCGATATGCTCGACCAAATCCATGCGGGCCATAAGAGAAAACAACAACAAGTTGCGCGGTCGGCTGACGCGGCCCAGGTCTTTCAACTTCAAGCCTGATACCAGCCCGCCCGGGTTCACAATCTCAACCCGATCATGAAAGACATGAACTTGAATATAAGCGGTTGACCGATAATCGCGATCCGCAATCGCGTTCATCACGCCTTCCCGGAGAGCTTCTTCGGGAAGTTCAAGGATTTCTTCTCGCGGCCCGCCCTTGATCACGTATTCCGTATTCAAATGGGACAGCAAATAGGACATAGCGTCATCATAGTTTTCGGCGATATTTCCCTGAAAGGTTGCCTGGTCGAGAATCTTGGTTTTTGTGGTTCCTTGAAACAGAGCGCAGAGAGTCAAGATGACTGTGGGGATCAACAAATACCCGGACTTTTTGAGAAGTTACGATCCCGAGACGTTCAATTAGCTCTCTATAAGCGAACGCAACTTCCCGATCGTTTCGCCGTAATCAGAGCTGCCAAAGATAGCTGAGCCGGCCACGAATACGTCCGCACCTGCCTCTGCTGCTGACTGGATGGTCTCTTGATTGATGCCTCCATCAACCTCGATGAGGACGTTCAGGTTCTTTGCACGGATCATGGCTTTGAGGTCTCTTATCTTCTGTAGCGCCTGGGGAATGAATTTCTGACCACCAAAACCCGGGTTTACACTCATGATAAGAACCAGGTCCACATCTTCCAGGATCCATTCTATGGTTGAAAGCGGCGTTGCCGGATTGAGTGCCACCCCGGCCTTTACATCGAGAGCCTTGATAGCCTGAATGGTCCTGTGCACATGCACACAGGCCTCCACCTGCACAGTGATCAGGGTACTTCCTGCCCTTGCAAAGTCTTCCAGGTATTGGTCAGGATTCTCTATCATAAGGTGCACGTCAAGCGGCAGCTCCGTAACCCGCTTTACCGCTTCAACCACAAGGGTCCCAATCGTAATATTCGGCACAAAATGGCCGTCCATCACATCTACATGGATCCAATCGGCCCCGACTCTCTCCACTGCCTTAACCTCTTCACCCAATCTCGAAAAATCCGCAGACAATATAGATGGCGCTATGAGCTTCATGTTATCCTCCTGGTAAAAAAAGTGAACTAAAGTGCATAAGCCGAACAAGCAGGAACCAAACAGGTTTGAAAATAAAAACAATTAATCACGAAAGCACGAAAATACGAAAACACGAAAAGAAGCAATTTCAGATACTAAAACCAAATGTCGAGTCAAATCCAAATGACAAATTGCCAAAGTTTCTCAAATTGAATTTCGGAGCATTGCATTTATTTGTGCTTTGGCATTTTTCATTCTTTTTCTCTTTCGCGCTTTCGTACTTTCGTGTTTTCGTGATTATCTTCTAAATTTTCCAGCTTGTCTGGGTTAGGCACTATCGTTTCGTAACATCAATGTTGACCTATTTCAAGCTGAGGGAAAAACCCTGGGCAACAGAAGTGGAGGAAAAAGAATGACTCAACACAAGTTCACCATCCTGGTATACGAAGACCGTGGTCTCAAGATCTTGAGGGGCCAAAAACCAGATGTGTTCTCCAGGCCGCGCAAAAGCGTCATAGAGATCATAAAGCATACCAAAGGCATTTACGCGAATCCGGATGTGCTTTTTCAAGAATCCCTCACGCACACGATGATGAAACAGACCTAGGCCCTGATCAAGAATTGGACCCTTTTCTGCCCGGTTGATGGTCAGATTCACCAGGGTCCCGGAAGCCACCTGGTAGCCGGATGGAGGTTCTTGCTCAACCACCACATCCTTGAGCAAGTCGTCTCTTTGAACAGATCGTATTTGACCAAGCCCAAGGTGCGCACGCTCCAGGATGAGGATAGCATCTTCCAGGGCCAGGCCATGCAGATAGGGCATTTTATAAGTTATGGGCCTTCTGCCAAGGCTGACTAACAGGTCGATGGAATTACCCCGCGTGACAACTGTACCGGGGGACGGCACCTGACTCATGACCTCACCATTAGCAGCCCGCTCGCTAAAGGAGCGGGACAAAACACCTTGAGACAGGCCGTTTTCTTCCATAATGATATTTGCCTGCCGGATATCCATCCCCACAAGATTCGGCATCACCAAGGTCTTCGGCCCTTTGGAGATGATGATGCGAACATCACGATCTTTTTTGACTTCGCTACCCGGTCCTGGCTCCTGGTATGCCACATGGTTTTTCGGCACGTCAGTCCTGTATTCGAACCCACTCACCTTGGTATTGAGTCCCAGATCAGTGAGAATGTCCAGGGCATATACCACGTCTTTTCCCACAAGCTCTGGGACCACCACCGTATCTTCGCTTTTCACAATAAACCTCAAGGTGAGATATCCGCTGATCCCCGCAACCCCGAGAAAAGCGCCGAGGAGGACCGCTGTTTTAAAGAAAGGTCTCATATTCTAGCGAAGCTTCGCCTCAAACCCTGGCCCAGACCTGGTTGGGGAGCGTGATAGCCTCTCGCCAGCGTGTCGCGCCAGGGCGGGCCGACGAGGCACGAAGTCTGTAAGAAAATCCGAAATTCGAATATCGTACTGTTTTCAAGGCGTGAGCCGCAAACAAATTCGAATGACCAAAATCCCAAATGGATTAAGCCAAGAAGCCTTTGCCCAGAGCAAATCAGCTTTGAGCTGTTTAAAATTTTGAACATTTGAATTTCGATATTGTTTCGAGTTTCGAGTTTCGGATTTCGAATTTCAAATCAGCAGAGATTAATTTAAGTGCAAAACTTGACATAAATTTCAAGTTCTTACCTTATATGGACGACTATTGGTTCTTTTTAGGCGTACCGCAAAAAATCCGTCCATGTCGTGCTCGTGAGGTAAGCTTCTGAAAAAGCCCGAGCTGTCCACCAGGCGTTCATCCACATCCAAGAGACCAACGGGTTCTCGATCTATAACAAATTGGGCTTGATTCTTCAAAAAGTCTTCCACCACATCCTCGCCTTCCTCGGGCTCAAGACTACACACACAGTAAACCAGGCGTCCACCTCTTTTGATTAAGGGGGCAAGGCAGCCAAGGAAATGCAGTTGATCGGCCCGAAGTCTATTGAGATCCATCTCAGTTTTCTTCCATTTGGCGTCCGGATTTCTACGAAGCACACCAAGACCAGAACAAGGCGCATCAAGCAAGATCCGGTCAAAAGTACCGGAAAGCGAAACGGAAATGGACTCTGACAGGTCATGGTGCCAGGTGGTAACCGCGGAAATGCCAAGGCGCGCCAAAGATGTCTTGAGTTGGTGCAATTTCCATGACTGCTTTTCCATTGCTTTAATCTTGCCGCGATCTTTCATGAGCTGCGCAATGTGGCCTGTCTTGCCGCCAAACCCAGCACAGGCATCCAGGACTGTTTCACCCGGTTTTGGATCAAGCAGATGAGTCACGAGCTGCGCAGCCTCATCCTGTACCTGAAACCAGCCATCCTTGAACGAAGGGATGTCGGCAACCGCATGCCTCAATTCCCTAACGGAGAGTCCATCCGGGGCAAATCTGGTTGGTGTAATTTGCCTGACATGGTCTCTCAGTGAGTTGAGCAGCTCCTGTCGGCTAACCTTGAGAGTGTTGGCCCGAACTGTCACGGCGGGAACCTGATTGTTCGCCCTGCAGAGCCGTTTTGTCTCTTCTACACCCAGACGCTCCATCCATCGTTCGACCAGCCACAAAGGGTGGGATTCTCTTATGGCAATGGCCTGAACCGGATCATCAGCATAATCCGGCAGCGGGACCTCTTTTGCTCTCCGCGCCGCAGATCGCATTACACCATTTACAAAGCGGACCACCCAAAAGGGTTCTCTATCCTTGGCCATCTCCACAGCATCGTTTACTGCAGCCGACGGAGGAATACGGGAATGAAAAAGGATTTGATAGAGGCCCAGCCGAATAATGTTTAAAACAAATGGGTCTATCTTGCGGATGGGAGTCTTTGAAAGTTGGCAGATCACCCAGTCAAGGCGGCTCCGCCACCGAAGCACACCATACACCAGTTCAGTAGCCAGGGCTCGGTCTTTCCTTATGAGCTGCGGCTCTCGTTCAAAGGCCCTGTCAAGGAGACGTACCGGGAAGGCATTTGAGTCATCCAGGCCGTTTAAAATCGAAAGGGCAATACGACGGGAAACGGCTACCATGCTCAGCTATCCAAGGAGTGTGCCGGCCGGCACAGGACAGCCCCTTAAGAAATCTTCAACCGGAAGGCGTTTTGCAGATTCAAGTTGCACCTCTTCTATGGCCAATATGCCGCGCCCTGTTGCAATATTGAAGTCCCCTGGAAATCCTTCTAAAACAGTACCCGGCTTTTCCCTGGCTGCCTTTTGAAGGTCTTTGGCCTTCAATACCCTGAGCCTTTTGCCAAAAAGGAAGGTAAAGGCACCCGGCCAGGGGGTCATCCCTCGAATAAAGGCATCCACTGACCTGGCGTCCCTGGTCCAGTCTATGCGCCCGTCTTTCTTTTTCAGTAAAGGTGCATAAGTGGCACCCGACTTGTCCTGGGGTTTACCCACAAAATCTGCGGACTTGAGCTTGGTCAACGTTTCGATCAAAAGCTGTGCCCCGACCTCAGCCAGCCGCCGGTGAAGACTCCCGGAGGTATCGTCCGGCCTGATAGGGACCTTGGAGCTCAGCAGGATGTCTCCTGTGTCCATCCCCTCATCCATCCACATGGTAGTGACGCCAGTCTCTTGCTCTCCGTTGATAATGGCCCACTGGATAGGGGCAGGCCCTCGGTATTTGGGGAGAAGTGAGGGATGGATGTTGATGGCCCCAAGATGGGGAATCGATAAGAAAGACCCTGGCAATATACGGCCGTAAGCGACCACGACAAAGAGGTCCGGATCCAGGGCTATGATTTTCTCGATAAACCAGGGCTCCTTAATCCCGAGAGGCTGCAGCACCGAATAGCCCAGTGTGCTGGCAACCTCCTTGACCGGAGGTGGAACCAGGCGACGTCCACGTCCTTTCGGCCGGTCTGGCTGTGTAACCACGGCAAGCACGTCATATTGGTTTTCATGAAGGGCCCTTAAAGTTGGCACTGAAAAATCCGGGGTACCCATAAATATGATGCGGTAGGTGGTCATATGTAGAATCTCGGAATTCGGTTGAATAGTTGAGTGGTCGAGTAGTTGAGTAGTTGAATGGTCAGATTAAAAACGACTCAACGACTTAACCATATATGCCCATCACTCCAATACTCCAATTGAGACGCAGCCTCTAAATTTACTGCTTAGTACAAACACTACCAACAATCAACAACGTGCGAGTGCCAGACCACCGCCTTCAAGGCGCAACCGGCTAACGGCAATGTGCGCCTGACGGGTTGGTTCAGGAAGCTTGTATCCCCTGCAACAATGCAGAACCAAACGAATTGATTCTTCCAGGGTAATAGCGTGCCCAGGTGATACAAAGACCGGTTTAACACGGTCCCGGGTTCTCACCACCCCTCCGACAACCCGCCCCTGGTCTGTTAACAGAACCGTAGTTCCCCTGGTTTCAGCTAGCAGGGGATGCATTCCCACAAGGCGTGTCTTGGCGCAGCCAATACTTGGACAGTCCAGGATCAAACCCATGTGAGATGCAAGCCCCATCCCCCTGGGATGGGCAATCCCTTGACCATCAAAGATAATCACATCCGGCTTCCTGCGAATCTTCCTGAAGGCCTTTGTCAGTACGGGTGCCTCGCGAAAGGACAGCAGTCCGGGCACATATGGGAACTTCACTATATCAGCGGCCAGGGCCTGATCGGTCAAGACAAGATCGGGAAAACTGAAGACCAGTACTGCTGCATAGACTTCTGTGCCCTGTTTTGCATAAGAAACATCGGCCCCCCCGATGGTCTTTACCGGTTTTTTGAGCGGCACCTGGCGAACCTGGCCAGTAAGGCGACTTTGAACCTCTATGGCTTCCTTACAGGAAAGTTCCCAGGGATGGAGATTTCGAATTCTCATAGGTATTGAGTCGCCATTAGCATGTACCATAGGCCCCCGCCTATGATATCCCCCTTTGCGGCTGCCTGCTCAAAGAAGGCACCCAGTTGATCCTTTTTCACCCGATGGACTTCAATCAGTTCAGAAGGCTCGAGTTTCTGTTCCTTTGGAGAGGCATCCTCCTCCAGTTCCACCACCACGCAGCGGGCTGTCTCTTTGATCAGTGCGCTGTTGAGAGTAAGCTCTGGCGAGATCTGTACAACTCTTCCCGTGTAGCCGGTCTCTTCCATGAGTTCTCGAAGGGCACACTTCTCGACATCCTCACCATCTGAGATAACGCCCGCAGGAAAGCCAATCACGTAGCAGTCCAAGATAACCCTGTACTGTCTGATGAAGATCAAGTCCCCTGATTCCTTGAACCGAGGCATGATAAGGACTGAGCTACGGGCATTAACACGCTCGATATAATCCCAGTTCAACACCTGCCCGTTGTCGTTCTCATAAACAACCCTTCTCAGCCTAATCCATGGACTTTCCGTGGAGTTTACAGTCTTCAAGATATTCATGTGGCACCTCGTCCGTGTAAACGGCCTGGTTCATCTCTATCCGGGCACCTTTTTCCTCAATATTTGTGCGGGCTACCTGCACGACATTGACGCCAGTAACAATCGATGAAATAAGACCTATAATGATCACAGGAACCATCTGAAAAACATGATTGGTCAGGGTAAATCCTGCGGCCTCTTTGGCGGAGACACCAAAGATCAAAAGCCCAAACACGCCTCCCGCTTCCCAGAGGCCCCAGAAACCCGGGGCAGAGGGAAGCGAAATAAAGAAGCAAAGGATGACCATCGTCGCATATATTTCAAGAAAAGAGAGATCAATTCCCGGACAGCCAAGGGCCATTACGTAATAAGAAACCCCGGCCACTGCCCATACCACGAACGAAAGACCAAGGCAAAGGCCAACCATTTTGGGGCTCTTCAACAGGTCCAGTCCGGCAGCCACGTTATCGATAATTTGGACGAGCTTTACGCAAAGCTTCTCCCTGATCCTCTCCTTGAAGTCGTTGCCGGCAAAAAAGAGCAGCCCCGGCAGGCCCAGAATCGTGCGTTTTATAAACCTGCGACTCCGTCTGATACTCACCATGGCAATGCATGCAATCAGTCCAAGACACAATTGCAGGGTTGTCATCCCGAGCATCTCAAGGGTGGCCTTGTTAAGATGATAGTTGCCGAACCTCAAATCAAGCGTTGGGCTGATTTCAACAGCGGTAAGGACAATGACAAAAGAAAGGAGCAGCACCACTACGTCAAAGACCCTCTCAGCGCCCACCGTAGCGAGCACCTTTGAAAACGCAACGCTTTCCTTTTTGCCAAAGATAGCAGGCCGGGCCAGTTCTCCTATCCGGCCAGGCAAGAGGCAATTGAGCATGAATCCGATCATAAGAGGGTGATGAGCACTCCCAAAGTCCGTTTTCTTGAACGGACTGAGGAGAAGCTGCCACCTGACAACCCTGATCAAAAAACTCATCAGTGCAATCGCCACCGCAGGGATGACCCACCAGTAATTCACGGTCTTCAAATAGCCCACCAGCTCCGGAAGGGGAATATTTTTAAAGGTGACATAAAGGGCAATACCAGACAACACAAGCCCCGTTATTAGAGAAAGGATGATTTTCTTGTTCCCGGGCATAGCGTTTTATAGGATTGGGGATTGATGTGTAATCATTCGCTGGACAGGAGCTCCCGGGCCTTTTCAATATCCTGCCTGATCTGAACTGCTAAGGACTCAGGTCCTGAAAACTTCTTTTCGTCTCTCAGGCGATGGACAAAATTCAGGCGGATGGGTTGGTCGTAGATTTCCTTGTTAAAATCGAGGATGTGAGCCTCCACGCCAAACCGACCCTCCTGAAAGGTAGGGCTGTATCCAATGTTGGCCACGCCTTTGTACCGGGTTTTATCGTGTTCCACGGTCACGGCATATACCCCTATCTTGGGACAGAGTTCATCGTGTAGTATAAGGTTTGCCGTTGGAAAGCCCAACAACTTTCCACCACGGTCCCGGCCATGCATGACAGTCCCCCGCACCTGATAATGGCGCCCTAATAGTTTCCCGGCTTCCGCAACCCTGCCCTCTCTTACCAGGTTTCGGATCTCGGTGCTACTAATGCGACCGCCTTCAAGTTCAATCCATCCTGAAATGATCACCTCAAAACCATGGGTTACAGACATTTCCTTGAGCAGGGAAATGTTTCCCTCACGCTTTCTCCCAAAGGAATAATCCTGCCCCACGACAATCGCTTTCATGCCAATCAGGTCACACAGTATTTCTTTGACAAAAGTGCGAGCAGGGGTGGCCGCAAACTCGCGGGTAAACGGAATGCATATCAGGGTCTCCACGCCTGTTGCGCCTATCAATTCAACCTTTTGTTCATGTAGGGTTATAAGCGGGAAGTGCTTGTTGGAGGTGATGACGCGGATGGGATGGGGCTCAAAGGTTATTACGACAGAGGTGCCGTCTATGGTTTCCGCCTTTTCAATCACCTGATTGAAAAGGGCCTGGTGCCCTATATGAATCCCGTCAAAGTTGCCGATGGTCACAACGGCATTCTCTAATCTGTTAGAAATCTCCTTGAGATCGTTTATAATCTGCATGCTCAATCCTTTTACATCAGCCTTGACAAATGATCAAAAATAATCTATCTAACGAATTCTTAGCATAAAATCAATCCTTTTTCTGCCTTCCCACGTGCCGAAGTGGCGGAACTGGTAGACGCGCTAGGTTCAGGGTCTAGTGGATGTATGTCCGTGCGAGTTCGAGTCTCGCCTTCGGCACCAGGAATAAATAGATTTTCAGATAATTAATTTCACAAGGATAGAAGGAGAAATCCGAGTAAGGCGTACTGAGTAGTACGTCGTCGAGGATTTCGACTGATAACGCAGTGAAAATCTTTTCAACAAATCTATAATATATCATGATTTCTCTCAAGCTAAAATGTGCACACCGTAAAATCCCCAAATTCCTTGACAGATCAGTGAGATTCCATTAAGTCCCCTACTCGTTTGTTGTCTTGTGCTCTTCTTGGCAGGTACGGCCCTTGACCTCGTGTTGACGAAGGTGAATGTGGGGGACGTTCGCCCAAAAATAACCTTGAACACCATATGTTGTCGTATTTTCTTTCTTGACACACAATTTGTAGTGTTCTATAGACCCGCCCCAACAAGCAAAGTCTACGGTAACCGTTCACGGGTTCAGGGTTCAGAGGTTTAGAGGTTAACCCAGAACGGTGAACGCCTACGGCCAAGTTTGCTCGCGACTTCGGCTTGAAGGGGCAAATTCAGGATGCATCAGAAGCAGTTTCCGCTAAAAGGTTTTCCAAAAAGGTTTTTCAAGGGGAGCCTTTGCTTTTTCCCTTGCTTGCTGTTGTTAGTGATAGGGATCCAATGTTTCAAGGTTGATCTGTTGACGGATTGCGTTAACAGATCTCCAAGGATCGGGGGTCCTTTTGGAGGGGAGGCAGTTGAAGCTTTAGACGTGTTGATGAAAAAAGACCTCAGGAGGTTGATAGATCTTGAGGCCCTGTGCAACACCCCTGACGGTAAGATTGATATCAATTGTTCCGGCAGACTCTTTTCCATGGAAACCACCCTGGACCGGGGGCTTCAGAATTATATGTTGAAAGTGATCCAGCGCTCCCAATCCCCTCTGATAGGGTTTGTAGCCATGGATCCTGCAACCGGACAAATCCTCTCCATGATCGACTCAAAAAAAGTCAATAGAGCAAAGAGTGTTTGCCTTAGCAGTCAATTCCCCGCGGCCAGCATCTTCAAGATCGTAAGTGCTGCCGCCGCCATCGACCACTGCAATATTTCCGGTGATACAGAATTGACCTACAATGGCTCGGCACATACCCTGTATAAGAATCAATTGACTGATCGAATCAACCGTTACACGAACAGCATCTCCCTGAAAACCTCTTTCGCCAAATCGATCAATCCGGTGTTTGGCAAACTCGGCATTTTTCGCCTGAAAAAGGACCTGATAGAAGAATATGCCAATCGGTTTGGATTCAATCAACCGATCGATTTTGAGTTCCCTATTGAGCCAAGTCGGATTTCAGTCGGTCACGATCCGTATCACTGGGCAGAAATAGCCTGCGGCTTTAATCGAAAAACGTTGATATCTCCCATTCATGGGGCAATGATGGCAGCTGTAATTGTCAATGAGGGAAAGCTGGTGGAACCCACGATTATTGGGTTTATAACTGACGACCAAAGAAATCCTGTTTATGTTGGGAGTACGAACATTATCAGACAGGTCATGTCTCCGAAAGCGAGTCAAGAGATGAAGGAATTGATGGCGGCAACCATTTCCCGCGGGACTTGTAGCAGCACATTCATCGGATGCCGCCGCGACCCGATTTTGTCAAAGCTTTCTATCGGTGGAAAGACAGGTTCTATAAATGATAAGAGCGATGAATTGCACTATGATTGGTTTGTGGGTTTCTGTGCAGAAAAGGCTGGCACAAGAAAACTCGCCCTGGCAGTTTTAGTTGTTCACGATAAACTCCTCAGAGAGAAATCCCATAAGTTTGCCCGCCGTGCTATGAGGTATTATTTCAGAAAATCTTGTGGATAAGGGACACAAAGGGGGTGAGATCCATGAAAGACAAAAATGGGTTGTATTATTATCCTTTTCCCCAAAACAAACGCGTCCACATGTATGTGCGTGAAGGCGATGGCACCATCTGGTTCAGACTCTGGAATGCCGATGACCCTGAGCTCTGGGAGAAACACGGCTGGGTGCCCTACGGTGCGATCAAACAAGCGGCTGGCATGTATGAGGGCAAAAACTTCCCCCCAAACCAGGCCTACGATATCGAACTGGCGAAGATGCTGCTTGAGGAGAACACAAGTGACTCGGAGGATATCCCGACCAAACCTACATGTAGACCCCGATAAGCCAGAACCTGGGTTGAGCGGTTCAACGTTCACGGTTCCCGGTTGAAGAGCCCTAATTGGCTGTTAACAAAAGGATGACGCGTCAATAAAGAAAGTTCACCGTTCAAAGTTCATAGGTTCAAAGGTTGTCAACCCTGAACCCTGAACCTGGAACCGATCACTTTAGGCAGAAGACAGGAGCGACTAACATATGAGGGGTGGTGCAGGAACAGTGTTGGCAGTTTTTTTCCTCATTTTTCTCCTCGCTTGTCTCTATGCTCTGAAGAGGAAACCGGGTGAAGCACAGGAAAGACAGTGGTGTCCGGAATGTAAGAAGTACGTCCTTGCTGCAAGACCTAAGACAAGCTCCACGGTAAATCTGCTGTTGTCAGTTCTTACTATGGGTTTGTGGCTTATTGTTTGGGCTTGCACAGCAGACCTTAGTACAAAGAAGCCACACCAATGCCCGGCCTGTGGCACAAAAACCCAAAAGATGGCTGATAGCGATGCCGTTTAAACGATTTGATGTGCGTCACACTCGGTATCCGGTTCTCCTGGGTCTTCTGCTGCTTCTTGCAGCATGCGTCCCAGAGGTCAAGCCGCCGGTTACAGCCCCACAGGCCCTGGTGAAGCTTCAGCCCCACCAGTTTCCTGACTTCTCGGACGATATGTCATATGGCTCTCTGAAGACTGCTATCGATCAGAGTCTTGACTATCTGAAGCGTCTCGATGCCTCAACGTCCTTTTGTTTTGGGCCGGACACGTTCACCGCCTCCCACCTCACCAAATCAATGAAAGCCTTTCACGAATTAATAAAACAAACCCCATCTGCTGACAAGCTCAGAAAAGCTATTGAGACCTCATTTTGGGTGTACAGGTCTCTTGGAAGTGATGGCCGCGGCAAGGTCTTGTTTACCGGATACTACGAACCAGTTCTTCAAGGAAGCCTTTACCCCTCGCCGGATTATCCATGTCCTGTCTACAGAAAGCCTCGCGATTGGGTGAGTGTTAATCTGGGCCTGTTTAATCCCAAATATGCAGGTGAACGCATCATCGGCAGATATGTCAATCAAACTGTAATACCCTGTTTTTCACGGGAAGATATAGACTCCAGGGGGCATCTTCGGCAGAAAGGATGTGAACTCCTCTGGGTCTCTGATCGCATCGACCTTTTCTTCCTCCACATCCAGGGCTCCGGGCAGGTGCTGTTGGATGATGACACTGTGTTGCACGTCAATTATGATTGCAGCAACGGACGGCCCTACCGGAGTATCGGCAGATTGCTCATCGATGAAGGGAGTATTTCTGAAAAGGAAATGTCCATGCAGCAGATACGTGCCTACCTGAGAAATCATCCCGAGGAGATGACGCGCGTCTTCAATCACAACGAAAGCTACGTCTTTTTCAGGCTGGTTGATCAGGGCCCCATGGGCGCCATTGAGGTGCCTCTGACCCCTGGCCGTTCTGTGGCTACTGACCTACGCCTCTTCCCAAAGGGCGCACTCGCCTTTATCCAAACCGAGAAACCTTTAGTGGACGAAGATGGTACAATCCAGTCCTGGCAAACCTTTGGCAGGTTTGTCCTCAATCAAGATACTGGTGGAGCAATCCGAGGACCAGGACGGGCAGATCTCTTTTGGGGAAGTGGCCTGTATGCCGAGACCGCAGCAGGTCACATGAAGCATCAGGGAACGCTTTATTTTCTTGTGCTGAAACAGGTTGGGGAAAAATGAACGTCTCGGAATTTCTACAACTCGTTGAAATTCCAGCGACTTTAGTCAAGTGGTCGAGTGGGAAAATGGTCAAGTGGTTAACGACTCGACTACTCAACGACTCGACTACTCAACCAATTAGGGCGAAGCCCCTAAGTTCCAAACAGGTAATACACCCGAAGAATGTGGGAAGTACTTGAGACAGCAAAAAATGTAGCAAAAAAGAGCCGCCAGGTGCAGATTAACAAGCAAGCCTTAGGCCGTTTCTCACGGAAAGTGCTTGCAGATGAGATCCAAGTGCCGCGCTGGAACCGCCTCTACCACTTTAGTGGCAGTGACGAGGCCACGGTCTCTTACCTTCTTGTCCTGGACAGCCTCAACTTCTGCTTCTGGCCCGCACCAGGAAAGGTTAAGTGGGAGATCGAATACGAATCGAGAAAGCTTTCCGGCTATTATGCTCTGGCCGCCGCTCTTAAACAGGCTATCAAGTCAGGGGCTCCGGTCATCAAGGCCGATTATCTGGCCGATCTCACTTTAGGTAAATTGAAAGAGATTTTAGGTGGGGAAGAGGAATTGCCACTCCTGGAACATCGTTTGCAGATACTCAACGAACTGGGGCAGGTCCTGCTTGAAGAGTATGAAGGGCAGGCCCTGAAGTTAGTGGAAAGTGCCGGGGGGTCGGCAATACGACTGGTCAGGTTGTTAGTGGAAAAATTGGCATCGTTTCGGGACGTTGCAGAATACCAGGGTCACAAAGTCTTTTTCTATAAGCGCGCGCAGATATTTGCTGCCGATCTCTATGGAGCATTCGATGGTAAAGACTGGGGAAGCTTTACGGATATCGATAAGCTAACGGCCTTTGCCGATTACAAGCTACCCCAGGTACTACGTCATCTGGGAATCTTCGATTATGCACAAGCCCTGGCGCAAAAGGTGGATCAAGAAATCTACCTTAAGGCGGGATGTTTTGAGGAGGTCGAGATCAGGGCAAACACCATCTGGGCGGTTGAGCTGATCCGGCAGGAATTGGAGCGGATGGGAAAGGGATTGAGAGCCTTCGAGATCGATTGGATGTTGTGGAATCTGGGCCAGCATGCAGAGTTCAAGGTAAAGCCATATCACCGGACGTTGACCATTTTTTACTAAAGTTTTGTAATTGATCACGTTGGTATTTTTATCTCTCACAGAGTGCACAGAGGCACTGAGAATCAGGCCAAAGAAATAATCTCTGCGATCTTTGCGGGCTCGAGCGACCCAAGGGAGCGGGCGAGAAAATATCATACATGTGATTGGACACGATGATTTCATTCGAAGTCTTGGCAAAGGAAGGGGAGGCGCGGGCCGGAAAGCTGGTCACCCCTCATGGTGTTATCGAAACGCCCGCATTCGTTGCTGTCGGCACACAAGCAACGGTGAAGGCTGTATCAATGGAGGATCTTCGCAAGATCGGAAACCAGGTCATTATCGCCAATGCCTACCATCTCCACCTCCAGCCCGGCGAAGATCTAATAGAGAGGATGGGCGGGCTGCATCGATTCATGGGTTGGGAAGGACCGTTGATGACCGACTCTGGCGGCTTTCAGATTTTTAGCCTCGGTGCAGGCAAAGAACATGGGGTGGGGAAGATCGCACCGATTTTCCCCGAGGAGCAAGACCGCGGAGGGCATTTTAGCTCGAGAAAAGGAAAGCCGTTAGTAAAGGTGGATGAGGATGGGGTCGAATTCATCTCACATCTGGACGGCTCGCCACATCGGTTCACGCCTGAGCGCGTCATGGAGATAGAGCGCAAACTCGGTGCAGATATCATCCTGGTCTTGGACGAGTGCACCTCGCCACTCCACGATTACCATTACACCAGAGCGGCAATGGAGCGGACACACCGCTGGGCCGTCCGTGCATTAGCGAAATTCCAGCGCACTTCTGACAACAGTCAAGCGCTCCTGGGAATCGTTCAGGGCGGGGCGTACCGGGATTTAAGGCAACAGAGTGCTGCATTCATTGCAGACCAGGGCTTTGACGGCCATGCCATCGGGGGCTCTCTCGGCAAGTCTAAGGAGGAGATGCACCAGGTCCTGGAATGGACGATCCCGCTTCTGCCACAAGACAAGCCACGGCATCTTCTGGGAATCGGTGAAATAGGGGACATCTTTGAGGTGGTAAAGCGAGGGGTTGATCTGTTCGACTGCGCTGCACCGATGCGGATGGCCCGCACCGGGACTCTCTTTGCCAAAAAGGCGGAGCGGTTCAGGATACATATCCTTAACGCGCAATTCAAGGATGATCCTCGCCCGATTGACGAAGGGTGTAATTGCCATACCTGTTGCAATTACTCCAGGGCTTATCTTAGACATCTATTTGTGGCCAAAGAACTTTCGGGGATACGCCTGGCGACCATTCACAATTTGTACTTTGTGGAATCATTGATGCGCCGGATCCGCGCTGCCATCACAGAGAGAAGGCTTGCGGCACTGACGAAGGAATGGCTCTGTCCAATCTGACCAATTCCCAAAGTGATCGGTTCCAGGTTCAGGGTTCAAGGTTCAAGGTTCAAGGTTCAAGGTTCAAAGGTTCAAAGGTTATAATCTACTTTACAAGGGTTCAGGGTTCACGGTTCAGGGTTCAGGGTTCAGGGTTCAGGGTTCAGGGTTCAGGGTTGACAACCTTTGAACCTATGAACTTTGAACGGTGAACTTTCTTTATTGACGCGTCATCCTTTTGCTAACAGCCAGTTAGGACTCTTCAACCGGGAACCGTGAACGTTGAACCGCTCAACCTATGTTCCAGCCGGCAGCACCCCCACCAACATTCAAGAATAATCTTCTAAAGTTTCTGGTCCCAAGTATCGAAAAGGTATGTAATAAGCAAGAGATTACACGGAGGAGGTCAAATGATGCAGAAGACTTCACCAACCGAACTTTCCGGAATAGGCGATCTGTTAAGGAAGGCCTTGGAGATTTACAAGCCCCGTATGTGGACTTTGATTGTTTTAACCCTTGTGATGGTGTTCCTGCCCATGCTGGTATTGGCAGCCCTTATTGGGGCGGGAGCGCTCCTTTTCCTGTTCCTGCCGGATTTCAGGCATGTGATTCTCCTGGCAGGTATATTCCCGGCTTCAGCGGCTACCATCTGGTGTGCAAACTGGGCCCTAACGGCACTTTTTACAGCTATTGCGGACAACAACTGCGGGATCAAAGAGGCCTTGCGCTGTGCCAAACCCGTAACTCTGGCACATATATGGCTTACCATGTTGATGGGTCTGGTCATAGCCGGTGGTTACATGCTTCTGATCGTTCCGGGGGTTGTTCTCACGGTCTGGTTTTTTTTCGCCCCATTAATATTGATTAATGAAGATGTCCGCGGGATGGAGGCGCTGTTGAAGAGCAAAGAGTACGTTCGGGGAAAATGGTTGGGTGTATGCTGGAGACTGATAGCCATTTGGTTTATTTCTGTTGTTATTTCCTGCATCCCAGTTATAGGACAACTGCTGGCTTTCTTGTTCATACCATTTAGCTTTGTTTGCTCCTTTCTCATCTATCAGGAACTCAGGTCTATCAGGGCCGACATGGCTTTTGAGCCTACACAAAGGGCAAAGACGGGAATTGTGGCTGTCAGTGCTGTGCCAGTGTTTGCTACCGTGGTCCTGTTTGTCTTTATTGGTTCAATGCTATTCATGTCTGTTGGCGCGTTAAAAGCCAAGCTAACAGACGGTTCCCCGGCTACGGTTACCATTGGAGAGCTTAAGCCTCATAGACCCGCCGCTAACACGGCCCGGACCCTCCCGCCTGCTGGCGCGGACATAGAGGCTGCCAGGGCGCTGGCCAAGTTGGGCGACACGCACGCTGTGGAGGCGCTTAAAAGGGCTTTGAAAGACCAGGAGACTGTAACGACATTTCAGGATGGAAAGACTGCGCAGGTTAAAGTTGTGGCTAAGGCGGCAGCAAAAGCCTTGGAAAAACTGGGTGTCCCCGAAGAACCGGCAAAGCTCAACGATGCGCTGGGGCCTTATACTGTGGCAATTGAAATCAATCCTCAAAATGCGACGGCCTACTATAACCGTGCCGTCGCTCATTACGGACTGGGCAACTATCATGAGGCCATAGATGATTTCAGCAAGGCTATTGAATTGGAGCCAAAGAATGGCAAGGCTTATTACAATCGAGCGATTGTCTATGGGGCGCTTGGGAAAAACAAGGAGGCCATAGAAGACGGGACCAAGGCTATAGAGTTGAATCCCAAAAATGCCGATGCCTATATAAATCGAGGGATAGACTACATAGGCCTCGGCAATTACGAGAAGGCTGTGGCCGATCTCAACAAGGCCATTGAACTCAATGCTCAGGATGCAGTGGCTTACTATGCTCGCGGGTATGCATGTCAGAAACTTAGCACCTTTGAGCGGGCCCTGCCAGATTTCAGGAAATCTGCCAAAATGGGCTACAACAAAGCAAAAGAATATCTGAAATCCAGGGGCGCTTCATAATGGGGTAAATCTATAGGTTTTGTCTTTTTCGACATCTCTTAACTCCCATTATTTGGGGTGGACCTCAGCCAGCAGATGGGCTACTAAACTCCCTCAAATTTATCTCCTCTTTCTTTCCATACGTGGGATTTGAGTAAAAGATCCTGAACCCCGGATGTTAGTCTGCTGGACGAAGTTCTAGTATGACTCTATTACGTCTATGTCCAAGTGGCGCTTACCAGGAACGCCGCCCACCACTTCTGGTGGGATTGTCGTGGATTTCGATTCGCCCGGACTCATGTAGTGCGCCTTTAACAATGTTACCATTTTCTGCCTGGGCCATTATTTCCCCCTTTCTGCTTCTGAAGGTGAAGCCAACAGATCTGTCAAGAAAAGACCACCAGCGAATTCAAACCCGTACTGGATAAAAGTTCGATTACTACTTCTCTTCTGCAAGAAATCTCTCTATTTTTGCTTTTTGTTTCAGTTTTTCAACATACAGACTGACTTCTTTCTTTACTTTCTCCTGCTTTAGATATTGCCCGAGCCTATCTTTCACGTCCTTGTAAGCGATCGTACTTTTAGCTTTTTTGGCCACGACTTTAATCAGGTGGTATCCGAATTTGGTCTCCACGATGTCGCTCACTTCACCAGGTTTCAAAGCAAAAGCTGCATCTTCAAAAGGCTTCACCATTTGGCCCCAATCAAAGTAGCCCAGGTCTCCACCTTTGGCACTGCTGGGGCATTGGGAAAACTCCTTGGCAAGAGCAGTAAAATCTTCACCTTTGTGCAGCTTCTGCTGTATCTTTCCAATTTTCTTGCGTGCTTCAGCTTTCTGCGATGCGTCCCCTCTGGGATCAACTTTCACCAAAATGTGGCTGGCCTGGACCTGCTCGGGTTGTTTGAAAAGATCCGGGTTACTATCATAGTAGGCTTTAACTTCCTTGTCGGAAACCGTAATTTTCTGAACAAATTCCTTATCGATGAGTTTTTGAATGGCCATCCCGCGCATGAATTGCGATTTCACGTCGGCTTCAGACAGATTCCTCTCACTCAACGCATTTTTGAATTCGGCCTCACTGGGAAATCGCTTTTTCAGTGTCTCCAATTGTTCCTTCACTGCCGTCTCGTCAACCTTTATTCTCTTCTTTTGGCTTTCCTGATAGAGCAACTCACGCTCGATAAGTCTTTTAAAGGTTCTTTTCTCCTGCTACTGACAGTGAGACGACTGATGCCAGAGCTAAAGCCATTATTGGTGCCCAAAATGCTCTCTTGCCTCTTTGCGGCATCGAAGTTCCTCCTTCTAGCAAACTAAAGGGCATCTCACCTCGGCTCGACGAGATGCCCATGATGATCGAACAGTCCTGGACTAGAGTTTGACGACGTTTGTTGCTGAAGGACCTTTGGTGCCCTGTTCTACGTCAAAAGTCACCTGGTCGCCCTCAGCAAGTGTCTTGAATCCAGACCCGCTAATGGCGGAGTGATGGACAAACACGTCCGTGTCCCCATCCCGCTCAATGAAACCGAATCCCTTTTGGTCACTGAACCACTTCACGATTCCTTCTGCCATGGCGATTATCCTCATTTTTTCTTCTTTCGTACAGCTCTCAGGTGTTATTCTGGAAAAAGCTGCAGAATCGCATCTCTAGACAAAAGACGGGATTGAAGCAGGTTCCAAAATAGGGATCCTGATTTCCGCACTCGATCCGGGTCCTTCACATGATAAGGGATGAAGGGGAAGGCGATAGTTGGACCAATAAATTAATAATATTCCGTCCGTCCTTACGTGTCAATGAAAACATCACGGGGTAAGGTAAGTTGGTCTGTCTGAAATCTGGGAAATCGAAATTAGTGTATGTATCCCGACGGTTACACGTGCGTTAACAGACAGAACCCTATATGTAGTGGTCTATACAGAGAGACAGAAATTGCAGCTTCCTTGCACTATCTGCTCCAAGACAGCCTGTTTACTGGGGTTGTTTTGTTCCAATGGGTCCAAAAAGGGGGGCTTCTGACAAATGTTACTCCTTCTCCAGAATCTTTTTGATTTTCTCAGAAAGCTCCTTCGCATTAAATGGTTTCTGAATAAAGCCATTGCAGCCACGGTCCAATATGGCGCTGGCTTCTCCATCAATGCTGAAACCACTTGAAAGCAGGACCTTCACATGCGGGTTGATTTGCCTCATCCGGTCATAGGCTTCACCGCCACCGACGTTGGGCATAACCATGTCTAAAAGAACGGCGTCTATGTTATCCCAACTTTTCTCATAAACCTCGATGGCCTCTTTTCCGTCTTTACCTATGAGTACCTGGTAGCCCATAGCCTCCAGCAAACCCTTACTCACTTCCAGGACTGTCTCCTCATCGTCTACAAGGAGGACCGTTCCGGTCCCCTTCGCAAACTGATCAGCAGTTCTGGCTGCTTTCTGGACCTTTTTCTCTGACGCAGGCAGATAAATGCTAAAGGTGGCCCCGTGCCCTTCGGTGGAGTCCACATCGATATATCCGTCGTGGCCCTTTATGATCCCGTAAACTGAAGCCAACCCAAGACCAGTGCCCCGCCCCATCTCTTTTGTGGTAAAGAAGGGATCAAAGATTTTTTCCATGGTCCTTTTATCCATGCCCATCCCTGTGTCGGTCACTGTTAACAGCACATAGTTGCCTACCTTCGGACGATACACCTTCCCCTTCGTATCCTTGTAGCTCGTATTCATGGTCTTCAGCATAAAATCCCCACCGCCAGGCATGGCGTCCGCAGCATTTACAAAGAGATTCAAAAGGACCTGTTCTATCTGGGTGGGGTCTGCCTCTACCCCATACAAGTCATCGGCCAGCTCTCGGTGAATCGTAATCTCTTTTCTAGTCCTGCCAAAGGTATCAGAGACCTCCTCCACTAACTGATTCAGATCGATCGGTTTGACCTCATATTTACCTTTCCTGGCATAGCCGAGAAGGTGGGAAGTGAGTTTGGCTCCGCTTTCAACCTGCCTTTCGATATTCTCTAGCCGTTCGCAATGGGCATGCGGTAAATCCTTTTTCAGTAGCATCAACGCTACATTTCCCTGGACTCCCATCAGCAGATTGTTGAAGTCATGGGCAATTCCGCCCGCAAGTTGCCCGATAGATTCCATTTTCTGCGCGTGGTGCAGTCTTTCTCTCTGTTCTTCCAAACGCTTGCGTTCCGTGATATCTCTTATTATTCCCACTGTTCCCCGATGCTTTTTATCAGCCCTGCCTGAGTCAACGTCATATTGGCCAGATGAACATATTTCCACATAGGTTATTTCAGCGTATTCAGAAGACGTCATCTGATGAGCTTGCTGCGGGCTTTCCATATCTCGGATCGTTCCTACAGTTCCAAGAAAGGTTTTTTCTTTTCTGGCTACCTCAGTATCGAATTGTCCGCTTGCCATCACTTCTGCATACATTTCTTTTGAATCTGTGCCGATCCGAGAATCTTGCTGTCTATCCCAGTTTTTTGCTAGCAGACGAACTGCGAGGTTTTTTGTTACTCTACTTCCAGTTCTTCTTTCATCAAAAAGCCTTGGTGAATTCTTATCTCCCGTTACCCCTCCCTTATATTTCTCTAAAACGGTCTTACGGCTCACAGAAGCTACATCATCCGGATGAATTATGGTGCTAAAATGTTTCCCTATCAATTCTTCAGGTTCATAGCCCAGGTTTCTAACAGACCGATTTACATAGAGAAAATGCCCATCAGGGTCTATTTTGTAAACCACATCGGGTATCGCATCAAGCATACGCGCATATTCCTCTATTCTTTCTCTAGCTTGCACCAATTCCTCAATAAGCTGTTTTTTTGTCTTGTTTTCCTCTTTCATGATTTTGCCCTCATATGTTGACCCAAGATTACATAAAGACAAACTGGGCCGATAGTTTCGTCAAGACTGCAAAAGCATACCTTCTTTTTTTATCGGCATTGTGAACAAAAAATTAACACTATTCTTTACTGAAAAAAATGCGCAGAGAAAATCGGTAATCCTACGAAGGTGTGACTGCCAATACTAGGCGGGGAGATAGCAGCTAATCAAAAACACACGGTTAACGGGCAGGCTCAGCGGCCGTGGCTTGTCCACAGTCCGGTGCAGCCTGGTTTGGCCGTAGGTTGTAGCGAGAAACCGAGATGTTCGTAGGTTGCATTCATTAGGAACTACCGCCCGCTGGTCATCTTGCTTCTGGTGCAGGCATGAGTGTTCTCAGGACATCCTCTTTTCCCAGGATCCCCACTAGCTTTCCTTTATCCACCACAGGAAGGGTATGAAAATTCCTGTCCACCATGATAGTGCACACCTCCTCGATACTCGCCCCGGGCCGGATGCTGACTGGATTTGGACTCATGGCATCGGCCACGGTGATGGCCGTGATCTTCTGAACCTCTTTTTCGAGATGCTTCATGGACGTCATGGGAATGAACCCATCCAGAAACGTGAAAAGCGTAGGGATAGGAAACTTTTTTTGCTGTGCGACCAGATCGCTCTGGCAGAGGATCCCCACCAGCTTTCCCGTTCCATCCACCACGGGGACGCCATTGATGCTTTTTTCGAGAAGGAGCCTTGCGGCATGAGCGATATCCATCTCAGGCGAGACGGCGATCACATCTCTTGTCATGATATCTTTTACACTGAGCATGGCACCACCTTAGTTCAGGGAGAATTGGAGAATGGTAGGCGTTCACCGTTCTGGGTTAACGTCTAAACGTCTAAACCTCTGAACCAGTGAACGGTTACGAATTTTGTTATAGATTTCTATCTGACATGATGAGATTTGTCAAACTTTTTGGTCAGATTCTGGTGATTTGTCAAGGGAACTTCTCACAGACCTTTGCAGCAATTTCTGCATGATCAAACCCGAGGATCTCTTTTTCAGCACTAAGGAATGTCTGTTCACCATCTGCCAGGAATCTCAAGAACTCTTCTTTCCTCTCTAAAATATAGGGATCTAAAATGAGTTTTCCTGCATCATGAATGAGTCCGGCAAAAGAGAGATTGCTTCACTTCGCCCCCCGGGCCGGAGGCTCGAAATGACAGCAACCCGAGTTTTTTGAGAAGTTGCATTTCCGAAACGTGCAATCAGAGCCTGCACCCCTCATGGAAAATATGCACCCGGCCAGGATCGATGGTCAGAGGGATGACCTGGCCCGGCTCGAAGGCAGCCTCCTTGGGGGCGCGCACCGTCAGGCCCTCCTGACCGAGACGGGCATGGATGTACTTCTCCGAGCCCACGTTGCTGAGCATCTCCACCTTGGCCTCCAGCACCGTAGTCCCACCCTGACCGATTCTGATGTCCTCAGGACGGATGCCCAGCTCCACTTTGCCTTCCTCAAGGTTGATCTGAAGCCCCCCGAGGTCCAATGAAAAGCCAGGCCCCTGGAAATGGGTGCGACCATCTTTGCATACGAGCCTTCCTTGATAAAGGTTCATCTCGGGTGATCCGATAAAGGTGGCCACAAAGGTGTCCACAGGCCGCGCGTAGATGGTCTCCGGCCTATCGATCTGGCACACCTTGCCATCACGCATAACCACCACCCTGTCACCAAGGGTCATGGCCTCTACCTGGTCGTGGGTGACGTATACGATGGTACCCTTGATCTGACGGTGCACCCGTTTGAGATCCAGCCGGACGCTGGACCGCAGGCGGGCATCCAGGTTACTCAAGGGCTCGTCGAGCAGGAAGAGCTTGGGCTTACGCACCATGGCCCGACCCATGGCCACCCGCTGCCGCTGGCCACCCGAGAGTTCCCGGGGTTTTCGATCCAGGAGATCCTCGATTCCCAGGAGCCGGGCTGTTTCCAGGACCTGCTTGTGGATGGTTGGCTTGGGGACTCCACGCATCCGAAGCCCGAAGCTCAGGTTCCGGGACACCGTCATGTGGGGATAAAGGGCATAGCTCTGGAAGACCATGGCCACATCCCGGTCCCGTGGGGCAAGTCGGTCCACAGGTTCACCGTCCAGAAGTACCGTGCCCTCATCCTGGGGGATAAGGCCGGCGATAATATTGAGCAGGGTGCTCTTACCACAGCCCGAAGGTCCCAGAAGCACGCAGAACTCCCCATCCTCCACGTGCAGATCCACGCCGGAGAGAGCCACGACCTTACCAAATCGCTTGGTAATTGCTTTCAGGCTGACAGATGCCATGTATTTTAACACTTCTCTCGCCCGCTCTCCCCCTTGGGGGATCACTAGAGCTCACAGAGTTCGCAAAGATCATTTTTTTACTTGGCCTGGTTTTTTGACCCCGGTGAAATAGGCTTCGCATTTAACGGGGCAAGGACAAGAAATCAGGCCAAACAATCGCCCCGGCCATGGCCGGGGGCAACCAAGCACGTATTATGGAGGAATATCATCTTCTATGACACCAGTCGACATTTGCGGCGTTCGCCTTGTGAACAGTTCCCGCGTCAGCGGGATGGCAGTTTGATCTGAATTCCCCTCTCAGGAATTCAGATCAAAAACTCTGTGACTCTGTGTGCTCTGTGAGAGACAACAAGAATCCTTTCATCCTTTGCACCATCAGACAGTTCATAGAAAAATTAACAAATCGGTAATGCTCCATACCCTATTCAACCTTTCATGGCCCCGGCGGTCAGGCCCCGGACCAGGCGACGTTCAAAGAAGAAGAACAGGACCAGAATGGGGATGGTCACCATGACTGAAGCGGCCATCACCAGTTGTTTGGAGAGATGCACGCTCCCTGCAAGCTGTACCACCCCTCTGGACAGGGTGAATTTCTCCGGGGTATCCAGGAACATGAAGGCGAAGAGAAACTCATTCCAGGCGATCATAAAGGTGTACAGGGCCACGCTGGCCAGGGCCGGGGCGGACAGGGGAATGACGATCCGCCAGATCACCCCGATACGGCTGCACCCGTCTACGAGCCCTGCGTGCTCCATCTCAGCGGGCAGCGTCTGGAAGTAGCTCCGGAGCATGTACAGGGCCACCGGCAGGGTCTGGGCCAGATACACAAGAATGAGCACATTCATCGAATCCCGCAGCCCCATCCGGGAGAATATCACGTACAAAGGGATCACCAGGACGATGGCCGGAAACATATAGATGAGCAAGATGCCGTAGGACATAAACCCCTGACCACGAAAATGGAGCCGTGTGACGGCGTAGCCCCCCACCGTGGCCAGGCTTACAGAGAGCACCACGGTGGCGATGGAGACATAAACGCTGTTGGAGATGTATCGGAGAAAGCCGTGCCTGAAGAGGACTTCATAATAGGCGTGAAAATCGATTTTTCGAATGTCCAGTCCCAGGTTGGCGGGCTTCAGCACGATCTCCTCCAGAGACTTGAAAGAAGAGACGATCATCCAGTAAAAGGGGAAGGCCACGATGGCAATGAAGAAGAGGAGACCCACGACCCTGAGAATCCGGATAATGGTTCCCTCCAAACGCTCTCGACTCATCATCTCATATCTCCATCCCACATCATCCCTCCTTCGCGATCCAGTGGAAGTAGATTAAGAGAAAGACGGACAGAACCGCAAATAGGACCATGGCCACCGCTGAACTCGCCCCGATGTTGAATTCACCAAATGCATAATCGTATACTTTGATAGTCAAGACCTTGGTTCCGGCCTGTCCCCTTGTCAGGAGGAAGATATCGTCGAACTTGTTGAAGGTCCAGATGAACCGGAAGAGGAAGAGTGTGGACAAAACCGTGGCGAGCTGCGGCAGGGTGATGTGGTAAAACCGCTGAAACGGACTCGCCCCGTCCACCGATGCCGCCTGGTAGAGATCATCCGGGATAGCCTGGAGCCGTGCGAGAATAAACAGGAAGGCAAAGGGAAAGTAACGCCACCCCTCGAAGAGAATCACCGAAGTGAGGGCCAGGGGCAGGCGGACCCTCACTCCCATGAGGTCCAGTTCCCACCAGCGCTGTGAGAGGAACGGAATCGGTTGGGCAAAGAGGCCCCTGTCCACGGCCAGCCAGTTGAGCACACCCAGTTGGGGGTCCAGGATAAAACTCCAGGTGAAGGCGACAGCCACAACAGGGGCGATATAGGGGGAGATGAAAAGCCCCCTCAGCAAGCCCCGGCCGGGGAATTCTCCATGGACCAGAAGGGCTGCAATCAATCCCAGGAGAATAGACAGAGTGCTTCCCGCAACAGTGTAGATCAGTGTCGTCAGAAGGGCCTGCACAAAATCCGGATCACTAAAGACCTTCTGGAAATTCTCAAGAGTCAGGTTGAATTTGAAAAGGGAAGTCCCTCGAAGATCCCCCAGGGAGACCGGTTTGAGACTCAGCCATACGTTCCAGATCACCGGAAAGATTACAAAGGCCAGGACGACTGTGAATGTGGGGACCAACATCCAGAAGGCAAGCCGGGATTCCTGGTCTAGGAAGGATTGACGATTGATGATTGTTGATTGTTGATTGAACATTGTCGATTGATGATTGACCGGTGGCTACTGAGTGTTGACCGATGCCGGATGCCAGATACCGGCTTCCAACGCCTTCACCCGCTCGTCCATCATCCGGGCGGCATCCTTTGCGCTAAGTTCATTATTGAGGAATCGTTTAAGGATCTCGGGAATAATCTTTGTTCCATAGATCTTGGAGACAAGGGTCCCTCTCCCCTCGGCAAATCCCCAGCGATCAAAACCCTCCACCCCGGCTACAATGGTTTTCACTACGTCCATCCCGTAAAACTCGGAGATCCTGGCCCTTGTTGTCACCCCGAACTCGAGATCCTTCCACCCTTCAATGAAGCAGTTCGGCGCGTCCCTGGTCCCCTTGCGCACGGGCAATTTACCCTCTGCCGCCATGCCTAACCACCTCAGGTACGCCTCGTTGAGCAGAAATTCGACCCATTGTTTGGCTGAGGCACTGTCTGCATCCCGGGTGATCCCCAGGTAGTTTATCTGGCCGTATTGAGCGGCCCCTTTGGGGCCCTGAATGATGGTCACGAAGCCGGTATTCCTCGCCAGGAATCCCGATTCCCCTCTGGCGATATCAGGAACCACGGGCTGATCCCGCCGAAGCCCCGAGATCTCATCCAGGATAAAGGGCGACCAGATGATCATGGCCGCTCGTCCGGAGATATAGTCCATCCGGGTATGGAGCCAGTAGAGGTTCCCGGGTGGGCTGAAACGGGTAAGAGCTTTGTAAAACTTGAGGGTCTCCACCATCTCGGGGGTGTCCAGGCCGACGTTTCCGGATTTGCCTGTCAGCCTGACGCCATTGGACAACGCAAAGTGCTCGAAAACCTGCTGGGTGTATGTCTCCCCCGGATCGGTGGCGGCCTCGAAGCCCCAGATCAAAGGCGGATTGTGCAGGGCCCTGGCCGCTTCAAGGATGTGGTCCCAGCGATTCGGCACGGGGAGCCCCTTTTTCTCGAAGAGGTCTTTGCGGTAAAGGAGAAGCTGGCCCCATCCGTCGATCGGCACAGCGGCGTAGCCGTCCGGGACCCGGGCAAGGCCCAGGGGCCCCGCGCCAAAGGTCTCTCTACCCAGGCGATTCACCACCTCCGTGGCGGACCGATCATCCAGAATCCCGGCCTCGGCCCATCCAATGGTGAAATCGATGGGGTGGAAGAGCACATCGGGCAGCGACCTTGCTGCATAGGCGGCGGTGACCCTCTTTGTCAGGAGATTCTCCTGCACAGGGATCACGCGGACACCGATTCCGGTTTTGCGGGTGAACGCGCGGGCAATACCCTGCTGGATTTCGAGTCGATCCGCTTCTACTTCCGTGGTCCAGAAGGTGATCTGGTTTTGGGCACCGGCCACGGGAAGGCCTATTGTGGCAAGCCAGAGAATAGTTAAGAGGAGAAATTTTCTCTCCAGTATCTGCCAGCTATACATAAAGCGGATACAGCTCCTACGGACTCAATCAGCTCAGGTAGAGATATTCTTTCGTTAAATCCACCCAGATGTGGCCCGGTATAGATAGTGATATCTTGGACTCCTCTCTTGAAACCTTCTGTTTCGTTTTCAGAGCATCCCCTGTCTCCCAAGAACTTTCTGAACTCTTCATCTGACATTTCCTTTTGGTCTACAACCCTCAATACCTCCTCCATATGGCGATCTACACCCATCTCATCGATCATGCGGGAGGTAAGTTCATCGAAATCAAGAGGGACTTTCCCGTCAAATTCCGTTCCTGCAAAGCCATGGTAATAACTAAGGGAAAGCCCCTCGACCAGTTCCTCAAGGAATTGCTTGTCAAAAAGGTCTCGAGCATCCATTGGATTGCCTTGCCCGTCAAGTCCAATCCTCCCTCTGTCTTTGTTGCGAAAATAACTACCTGCGACCAACATCAGGCTGAATATCTGCGTACCAATATGGCGGTAAAGTGTTTGACTGAGGCCATTAAAGACAATGAGGTGTTCAAAGTCCCTTATACCTGTGATACCAAAATTGGGATAGCAGCAGGAATCAAGCCACCTGTCGAGCCTTCCTCCTCGCGGCCATTCATATAAACCATGATCTGCTCTTCTGTGCCTTTGAACCCGGTTATGAAAAAGTGGAATCGGAGCAGAATGGACAATGCCTAAGAATGTCAGTTTTCCCAATAACCATGAATTTCTAAATATCACCTCCCTGAATCCTTCCATAGTCAGTCGTCTTTCCGTTCTATGCTCGTTGGGATAGGCAAAATAATCCTTATGGGCAATGAAGCTAATGGCATAACCCTCTGGATGAAGATCTGTTCCCCTGGGCATCCTTACCGGCATATTCTCTAACCTGAATAGATATCTTCCCTGAATCTTTATGGCCACGGGAATATCAAATCTAACAGGAAATGAATAGCCTCCCGAATATAAATGTTCCATCCAGACCGCTTCACGATATATGTATTGAACGGAATGTTCTGTGCGGGCCAATTTAACGACTAACAAACTGTCTTCTTTATCAATGGGAACAACTAAACTCCTTCCGATCAGTGCAGGGGCATCACAGTTCGTGATGCCATTTTCTTCCAGTATATCCTGCCACTTCACACGGGGTACATCCTCTATTGTCTCTTCACTGACCTGAGGGCCGTGAATGGAAATGGGAAGAGAACCAAGGGCACTGGCAGTTGCTCTTTGCGGATCTCCAGCGGCCGCGCCAAGCAGATTCTTTAAGGTAGTAATTGCCTCGTCAGCCATGGGTTCTGCAATGGTATGGACGATAATAGAAGTTAAGGCATCAGCAGCTTCCTTATACAGAAAGAAGGATTGCGTTTGACGAGAGAACCCTGAATTTCTAAGAACCCCCTCTAAGGCAAGGATTGTCTCTGACCTGATAATCTCGGGACGGATTCGGATAAGCTCTTGTAAATCACGAACAGCTACATAAGTGCCCGTAAAATCCTCACCTTTTGTCTTCAGAGCGTTTTCTAGAGTAGTCCTCTCTCTTTCAAAATCCCGGGTATTCATCGTACGATCAACCCCACACTATACAGGATTTTGGATTGCGGATTGCGGATTGCGGATTTGAAAGAAGGTGAAACCGGCGAACGGTCAACGAACAACGAGTAACAAGTATCAAGCAGCCAGTACCCAGTATACAATCAGATCCGGCCCATTTTCCTGAGAATCCCGATTAGCACGCGGTAGAGATCTTCATGCTCTTTCTGGGATCGCTTCAGGAACTTATCAAACTCATCTATATTCTTCAGGTTGACTACCAGGTTTACACTATTATTAAAGGCCGTCATATTGTCAGCGGTCCTGAAGCCATTCCCCAGGAGGACCACAAAGATATTCCGGCGGGTGTTCATTGGAATGTGCCCCAGGTATTGCAGCACATGGTTTGATTCAGGATTACCGCCTTCAAAGTTTTCATCCAGCACCACTAAGTCAAAGACGCGGAATCGCATGTGCTTCATGGCATCCCGAGCCGATGCTGCCTCCATGACGTGGTAGTCCATCCGCTCGACGGTGGAACGTATCTTTTCTCTTACTCCCGCATCCTGCTCGCAGATCAAGGCCGTATGGACACCTTCCTCCACAAAATCAAACGATTTTTCAGAGGCGTCATGCATGTCTGAGGCCCACTCATCAATGCTCGTCTCAGGGGTTGAGGCCGATGTGGTTACCTCTATCTTACTCTTGCATTTTGGGCATTTGAGGAAAACCGTCTGGCCAGTGGGTAGCTTGTCATCCGGGATCTTAAATTTCGCGTTGCAGTTTTTGCACAGGACTTCCATTACTAAACTCCCTTAATAACTACTCAGGTTGTCAGGTTCACGGTTCAAGATAAAAAGGTTCAACGGTTCAAGGGTTCAGCGGTTAACCGTGAACCCGGAACCGTGAACCTGGAACCTATAATGGTTAACCGTGAACCGTGGAACCGTGAACCTGAGTCGTTACCTCAGTTCTGTTTGCGCTGTCTGCCTCTGTAGCCCGAATCGACTTCCAGCTTTTCAATATCGGTCGTTTTTTCTCCGCGGGCACTCTTGACCTGATCGATGCCTCGGCCTACCACCCCTCTGCGTGAAGCGTAAGCCATGGCGGTTTCCTGACTGATAAGACCTTTCTCGTAAAGTCCTATGATGTGCCGATCAAAGGTGCTCATGCCAAATGCCTCACCAGCCTCAATGATCTCATAAAAGGTCTTACCTTCGGACTCACCATGAAGAATCGCGTCTTGCACCCTGAGGTTTGTCCCCATGATCTCAAAAGCAGCCACGCGACCACCGCCAACTTTTGGAAGGAGCCTCTGGCAGACAATCCATCGGATAGTATCAGCCAATCGGATGCGGATCTGATTCTCCTCTTCAATAGCGAACATGCCAAGGATACGATTGATAGTCTGGCCTGCATCCACCGTGTGGAGGGTAGTCATAACCAGGTGGCCGGTCTCCGCTGCACTCAACCCGATCTCCACGGTTTCCCTGTCGCGCATCTCGCCCACGAGGATAACCTTTGGGGCCTGTCGGAGGGCCGCACGCAACCCGCTGGCATAGGAATCAAAATCGGTTCCCAGCTCCCGCTGATTAAATGTAGCCATTTTGTGAGGATGCTGATATTCAACGGGATCCTCCAGGGTTACCACATGAACCGATTTCTGTTCATTGATCTCATTAAGTATGGCGGCAAGGGAGGTTGATTTACCGCTTCCTGTCGCCCCGGTCACTAAGATAATGCCGTTCCTCTCCCCTGCCATCTTCGAAAAGGCCCCGGGCAGGCCCAGGTCCTTTAAGGTGGGGATTTTAGTCTCCAGTTTTCGCAAGACAATGGAATAATTGCCTCTCTGAGAAAAAATGTTTACCCGAAAACGGGCCTTGCCAGGGAGTTGATATGACAGGTCGCACGAGCCTTCGTTCAGGAGGGTCTCGGTCAGACGCATGTCCCGGTTGATCAGGTTCAAGGCGAAGACTTCGGTTTGAAAGGGAGTCAGTTCATTGAAGGGAGGCTCCAGATCAACCACGGTCAAAACGCCCGAGGTTTCTACCTGAAACGGCTTACCAACTGTTATGTTCAAGTCAGACACGTTCTGGCGGGAGTCAAGCATCCTGGTCATGATGTGGTCTATTTCCTGTTTTGTCATGACATCTCTCCTGACGGCTCAGAAGCTGAAAGTTGAAGGACTCTCATGTCCCTTCAGTCTTCAACTTCCAGCTTCGAGCTTTCACCTTTGAGCTTTCAGCTTTCAGCTCATTACGCTTCGGTAAAATCTGTAGGGGGTGCCTTCAAGAAGGGTCGGAATTTGCTTTTGTCATTGGACTTCGCGTAGGCCTCATCTGCACCGATCCAACCCTTGTTAAGCAAATCCATAATACTATCGTCCAAAAGCTGCATCCCGTATTTTTTGCCCATTTGTACCATAGAGGGGATCTGATAGGTCTTGGCTTCGCGGATCAGGTTACGTACCGCAGGTGTGGCAATGAGGATCTCCAAGGCCACGCAACGTCCCTTTTTGTCAATCCGCTTAAAAAGGACCTGGGCTACCACAGCCCTGAGTCCGTCTGCCAGCGTGGATCGTATCTGTGGCTGCTGATCGGCCGGAAAGACTTCAATCACGCGGTCTACGGTCTTGTGAGCGCTGGTGGTATGCAGAGTACTGAAAACAAGGTGTCCGGTAGAGGCTGCCTCAACAGCCAGGGAGATCGTTTCAAGGTCTCGCATCTCACCTACCAGGATAATGTCCGGGTCTTCACGAAGAGCACCGCGCAGGGAGGCTGAAAAGGATTTCGTATGAGTGCCCACCTCTCTGTGATTCACCACACAGCCCTGGCTTTTGTGGACAAATTCAATGGGATCTTCAACAGTAATAATGTGATCTTTTCGTTCCTTGTTTGCCTGGTCGACAATGGCCGCCAGCGTTGTCGATTTGCCACTCCCTGTAGGGCCGGTGACCAGTACCAGGCCCCGGGGGAGTGTGGCCAGCTTGGCTATTACGGCCGGCATACCCAACTGCTCAACCGTAAGGATATCGCTTGGAATTTCTCGAAAGACCGCCCCGATACCGTTTCTCTGCATAAAATAGTTTGCCCGATAGCGCGCAAGACCGGGGATCTCATAACCAAAATCCACATCCCCGGTCTCTTCAAACACCTTGACCTTATGTTCCGGCGTGATCTCATAAAGCATGGTCCTGAGATCATCATTGTCGAGAACCTTGTACTTCACTCTCTCTATCTCACCGGTAATCCGGAGTATAGGTGGCTGACCTGCAACGAGGTGGAGGTCTGAAGCCCCTTGTTCATTCATCAATTTGAAAAATGCGTCAATCTTGGCCATGAAATGTTCCCTATTATGTCCCCTTGAGATATTTCAGTTTTTCTTCGGATCTCTCTTCGGCCTCCATGGCTTCTGTGCTCATATCCAGAAGTTTTCTGTGGGCCTCTATGACACTTCCGAGCTCAACCTCGAGCTGCATACGCTGCCTTTTAAGTTCTGAGATATCCTCGTGGAGTTGCGTAAGCCGATTATGGGCCGGACTCAATATCTTTTCAGCCTTCACTTCTGCTTCAGCCACGATCAGTTCGGCCTCCTTTTCCGCGTTGATCCTCATGTCATCGAGCGCCTTTTGTGTATTCATCATGGCGTCCTTGAAGGCCTTTTCTCGATCTCTGTATTCCTGGACCTCGCGTGTCAGCCTTTGAATCTCCCTTTGCCGATTTGTGTTTTCTCGTATCAGGGTTTCGAATTCATCAGCTACCCGTTCTAAGAAACCATCGACCTCCCGCACATCAAAGCCGCGGAAGCGAATGCGAAACTGCTGTTGCTGAATGTCCAATGCGGTAATCTTCATGGCCGATTTCCTCTCTTTTCGTAATAATTCACCGCAGAGGCGCAAAGACCGCTGAGTTTATTTTTTTGTCGAAGCTTTTGTCTTGCCGGCCTCTCACCGGCAAGAGAAAAAATCTTCCTCTCTGCGTCCTCCGCGTCTCTGCGGTGAACGGTTACCCTCTTGTGAGTGGCTATAACAATCTTGCTGCCAATCTCATCAAGCTGTTTACCAGAAACGTCCTCAAGAATATAATGATGAGCAACACGACCAAAGGAGAAAAGTCGATACCGGTGATCCCAAAGGGAAGCCATCTCCGCACGCGGTACAGCACCGGTTCGGTCACATTGTGGATAAACCGTACAATGGGGTTATACGGATCAGGGCTCACCCAGGAAAGCACGGCCCCCGCTATCACAACCCACATATAGAAGATCAAAGCGTAATCCAGAACTGTGGCAAGTGCACTCAGAAAATAGCCGACAACAAACATAATTCCACTTCAGCAGGTAAAAAAACCTTTTTGTCCGCCGCATGACACAACCCCTGTCTGCCGGCGTGCAGGAGGCTACAGGAATTCGAGACCTAAACCTCTTAAACGTCACGGAATTTCTACAAGTTACTGAAACTCCTACGCTTTTAGTCGAGCAGTTGAGTGGGGTAATCGTCAAGTGGTTAACGACTCGACTACTCAACGACTCGACCCGCCTGCCAACGCCTGTCGCAGTATACTGCCTGCATGCCGGCCGGCATGCATGGCAATGGCGGGCAGGCTACTCAAGCAATTGCGGAGCGCAACGGAGCTAAGTTTATACGATCGACGATTGCACCTCAAAAGTCAAGATATTTCATCCACACTCTTCACCCTACTCCCGCCTATCTCTTCCAGAGCACGGCAAATACAATCCCCAGTATGAGCCACAAGGGCACGGATATGATCAGAGCCAGGGTCAGCCCCCTGAAAACACCCAACTGCCTGTACAGTCTATGTCTTTCGAGGGCTCGATTAATGATGACCTCCAACTCCTCCATCTTGACCGGCTTGGTGATAAAGTCGTAGGCCCCCTTTTTTGTGGCCTTAACTGCCGATTCAATGGTGCCATGACCTGTGATAACCATGACCACGGCCTGCCTGTCCCGCGCCTTCACCGCCTCCAGAAATTCAATCCCGTCCATTTCCGGCATCTTAAGATCGGTGATAACCAGTTGGAAGGCACCGTTTTCAAACCTGTTGAGACCCTCCTGCCCGCTGTAGGCGGCCACTGCCGAATAGCCCAAATCCGACAAATATTCTACCAGCCCATCGGCCAGCTCCTTATCATCATCTACCACCAGTATTCTTACACCTTGTGTATCAAAAGCCATGGAATTGCCTTCTTATTTTCCAATTCCCTGCCAATAGTGCTTAGATGACGTCCCTGGCCCTTTGCATGCTCCCGATGATTGCGAGATCTTCATAATCCTGTTGTTTCACAAACTTGACGGCAAAAGGTGATTGCAATAAACGTTCCAACTCGCCATTTTTCGATAAACGCCTTGGAAAAAATACCGGCAGGATCATCCCTTTTGCTTTGCTTTTTTTACCCAAAACTGCCTTGAGCTGAAATGGGTAATGGGTGCGAATTTCTTGCTATTTTTTTGTTGACAAAACAGAAATGGTCATTATAATGGACATTATAGTAGAGGAGGGTTGCCATGCGACAAATACAACAATACATTCCCGTCACAAAGGCAAAAAGTATGTTGCTCGATTTGGTCAGAAAGATCAAAGTTTCCGATGACGCCATTGCTATCACGAAGAACGGTGTTCCTGAGGCTGTGCTAATCAGCATGAAAAAATTCCAGGGCCTCTTAGAGACATTGGATATCCTTTCCGATGAGAAGGCCATGGCATCCATCAGGACATCGATTCGTCAGGCTAATAAGGGAATGTGGATTGATTTTGATAAGGTTTTTGAAGAATGAGAAATCTGCGAATCAGGTTTACCCCTGAGGCAGCCAGATTGTTATCAAAAATTCATCCGGAAAACAAGAAACTAATCAAGGCGGCGATCAAGGAGCTTCGTCAAGATCCCCATTCAGGAGACGATCTGGAGGAAGAACTATCCGGTTTTAAGTCATATAAAATAAAAAGATATCGAATTTTACATAAAATCAATGAAGAGGAAAATGTCATCGAGGTCTATTATATCGGCCACAGAAGAGATGTTTACGAACAATTCAGGCGATTGCTCGATAAACTCACATGACCCTTGAAAAACGATGAAATCTTTCAACGAGGAGGCAATTTACCCAAAACAGCCTGCCCCGTTAAATCGATCATGACTTTATTTAACCGGGGCCTTGAGCTGAAATGGGTAAGATCTGTCAAAACATGACACCATAGAATGTTATCCTTACCATAAAGTAAGGATTTTTATCAGCACACAAGACTATGAGGTGAAAAAATGATAACCGGTACAATATCCTCAAAAGTCCAAATTACAATTCCCAAAAAAATCAGAGAGTTGCTTAAGGTGGAAACCTCTGACAAGATTGTTTTTATCCCTCTTGAGGGAGGCAAAGTTATGATTACCGGCAAACAAAACCCGGCAGCCCTGCTTTTCGGTATGCTGAAGCACCGGAGTCCGGCAAGACCTGTTTCCTTGGAAAAAATGGACTCTGCAATACGGAAAAGGCGTACAAAAAGGAGCCGGCAATGATCGCTCTTGATACCAATGCCCTGGTCCGAATGCTGATTGAAGACGATGAGAACCAAGCTAAGGGCTCGCGCAAAAATAACTTGGCAGATTTCGCGCTCAGATTTGGGTGAGATTTGGTCGATCCGATTGAGCAAAACCGCAGGAATAGCAGGCTATTTCGAGGGTTTTGCGAATGAGTATCGCCCAAAGATCGCCTGAAGCTGATATGCCAAAATGGTAAGTTATTTTTGCGCGAGCCCTAAGATAGTTCAACAAGTTGTTGCGTTAGCCGAAAAGAATTCTGTACAAATAATTATCTTATCAGAGGTTCTCGTAGAAACAGTGTGGGTTCTTGAATCAGTCTATCGATGCACAAGAGAGGATATCTCTCAATTTTTGGAGATCATGATTTCTACATCAACACTTACCTTTCCAGATTCCGCTGTTATCCGCGATGTTGCTAATCATTACAAGAAAGGAGGAGACTTCGCAGACCTCTTAATCGTTGCCCAGGCCAGGAAATGCCAGGCAAAGAAGTTCTTCAGTTTTGACAAGAATCTCCAGAAGATATTTCCTCATTATGTAGTCGAAAAGCTCAACCAAGCTGATCTATAAGGTTTTGTCTCCGGCCACCCTCAGCTTCAAAGTTCCAAGGTTCACACCTGCCTGTGCGTTGCACGCAGACAGGGTTCAAAGTCAGAGAGCGATAAAGATTGAACGGTTTGAAGATATTGAGGCATACCAACCGTGAATCTGACAACCTGAGTAGTTACATCAAGAGTTCTACTATTTTTTTTCAATCCGTGTAATCTGCGCCTGCCCCGTAGGTTCAGAAAATCCTACCGGGGTAATCTGCGGATCAAAAAATAGCCTGTCCCCTTTTCTTTCTCAAGCGTCTTTCAAACAATTTTGCATCAACAAGAAAGCGGAACCAAAGAGTCTGCAACACAAAGGCAACATAAGGCAACATAAGGCAACATAAGGCAACATAAGGGCAACATAAGGCAACATAAGGGCAACATAAGGGACGTTCTCAACATTTAAAGTTATCAATCATCAGCAACATAAAGCAAGGTCCCCTAATAGTTCCCCAATAGCAACCCAAAGTTTAAATGTTGATGTCCCCAATTTCCCCCTTTCCAATCTCTCCCAAGTAGCGGATAGATTGAAATCAGGTTGTGGGTGGTTGCGGATCATCCCAATCAAACCGGTATCGCATTCCAGGTTGCGGATCAGCCATAAAGCGGTTGCGGATGGTTGCGGATACTTCATTCAAATTGCTTTTCATTCAAGAGATAAGCAGTCTCCCGGGCTTTTCCGACCTGCAACACAAGCTTTCTTGCTTTCAATGCCTTGAAGGCCTTGCGAATCGCTTGTTGAGACAGCCCGAGCCGAGCCGCCAGGTCTGGAACTCGCGCCTTCCTTTCCGCCAAAAGCAGCTGAATAATCGAGCGCTGGGTTTCACTCAGGTTCTTTAACACATCGTCAGCAACCTCAAACACCGGATGAGCGTGCTGGCTTTTGAGCTCAAGGATATGGTCACCAGGTCCCAGAAAAACAACCGTGAAATGTCCATCCCTAAAGAGAAATCGGGGACGAGGAAGACCGACTTCGGCAGTGACACGGACAATGCGTCTTATTCCATCACCCTGCTCCTCGATTCGCTCAAAATAGGAAAGCCCGCGGGCAAGATTGGGGTTACGTGAGCACGCGACGTAATTGAGTTGTTCAATCCTTTCGAGTGTGATCGGTTCGGGCGGCAAACCCGGACTGAGTATTTCTATACGATTTGCGAATTTCTCTATCCGGATACATGAACCGGCGAGATCGTAGTCACGGTGAGCAACCGCGTTGACGACCGCTTCACGAAGCGCCTCGTACGGGTATTCGTCGATTTCAACCTTTGAAAAACCCTCGATCCGAGTGGTGTGGCGCATGTTGCGCTTAAGGAATTGAAAGGCCCGCTCCACTGCTCGGGGCAAAGCTTCGCGGATGTCGTCGCGGTCGATCGCCTCTCCCCGCTCCGTTCCTCCATATGCATTAGCGGCAATACGAACCTGCGGAAAAACCGCATCCGGTTGTTTGCCAAACAGCAGCAATCCAGCAGCGGTCGGTCGAAAAACACCGGGTTCATCATCGCGCCAGAGCAGGCCGCGATTGGTAAGTATCTTTCGAGTCTGATCTGCGTCAATCTCCGCTTGAACCACTCCGGTGGTTGCAGCGACATAACTGACACACAGGTTTTCATCCAAATCGCTTTCGTCCGCGCGTTCCACCAGGCGGACGTCAAAATCTGAGGCCTGTGCAATAGTCTGCTCGGCAATCTCCCGCTCTTGCGCGTTAGGACTGAAGCCCCGGTTCTCCAACTCCGCCAAAAGGACTGCGCGAATACAGGATTTCAGGCTCTGGTAATGCGTAAATCGTTTATAGACATGCCCCTGTTGCTCATCCTGAATAGCCTCAAACAGATCTTTTGAAAGTGACTACCCTCCTCGATCCCAGCATCATGTCCTTGCCGGTCTGAGGATTTCTTCCTTTCCGTTCCTACTTGTTTTTGACACAGAATTTCCCAAATCCAGTGATCAGGACATCCTCGCCGTTTGCCAGGGTTTGCTTGATGTGGCCAAGGTTACTATGGACGGCATCAACAATGTCGGCTTTCGTGAGGGTCATGGTGGGGCTCCTGTTTCGGTTTTTGTGTCTTCATAGCTTTAAGTGGTTGGTTTATCAAGGGCTTCGGAAAGCACATCCCTCACCTTTTGTTACTTTATTACCAGCGTCCCCATTCCTCTTATTCTCTCCCATTTTTGGGATTTCCACCGCATTCAACGATACCGCATTGCCGAAAGAGATCTGGAAGCTCATTGTGGGTGGCTGCATCAGCAAGTGCCATACCAATCTCCTTAATGTGACTTTCCGGAAACGATTTGATGATAGCCATCTGTGTTTATCTACTTACAAGAGTTACATAGGTTTCTTCTGATGCGTTTCAAGAAGAAAAACGGCCAATGTAGAAGCAGCGCCAGCAGCCAATTTTGCATGCGTCGCCCCTAAGCCCTTGGTGTCGGCTTCTTTCCCGTGGCCAGTTCCGTAAATATTTCTCAGTTCCGCCACTCCTTGTGTAATTGTGGCTAAGTTGCTCAAGAGGCGACGGATGGTATTAGGTGCCTTCGCCTTATCAGGAACATCATCTGGTGTCAGCTCAAGCTCTTTGGCTGTAACCTTGACCAATTTAGGAAGATCAAGGTTACCTGAAAGTTTAATGCCTCGTTCTTTTAGAATGCTTTTGCAACATGTCTCAACCAATTCCTTGGCCGTACCGATTGCTAGGTCAGGATCGTCGTTTATTGCACTTTCCATGCGCGTAATCTGACGCATTACATACTCAGAATCGGTTTCTTCAAAAGCATCCTTCAGTGGCTGTAATATTTCCTTGCCACTCAACTGGACAAGCCTAGCCGCTAAAATCGGCCTACCAGACATACGTGTACGCTCAACAATCTCATAACCATCCCGGCGGAGAAAACTGTTGAATGTCTGCCGTAAGAGTTTGACTTCCTCTGGATCGCTTCGCACAACTGGGTGCAACATTTCGCAAAGAAACCTGAGAAATATTTCGTCTTCGCAATGAAGCAGGTTAAACCTTGGATCGTAGAAAAGCCAATCGTCATTCCAATCGTAGTTATTGACTCGATGCTGCCAAATGTCCTCATAAGCAGTTGGAAATTGGGAAAACCGGTGGTCAGTTGACGGTAACCGCTTGAAGTCGAATAATCTATTGAGGAATTCCGGTTCCTCGAGCCGTCCAGACCACCGCACATTCGTGGTGATCAAATTATCAATGATGTCTCGACGCGTAGCTTCTGAAATTTCCATGATTATGCTGTCTTCAGCCTATCTGAATTACTGTCTATTAATCCTAGCAAGAGAAAGGGGATGCCCGTCAGTTTTGCAGGTTTCAGTTTGAGGCTCCATGGGTCCGCTACAACGCTCAATTCTTCTATCTTCAACTTTCTTGCCATCATGAACCGGCTCTAAAAGGATTACTTAGAAACTGTAAAACAAAAGAGCGTTTCCAAGCTCAAGCTTAATAAAGCCCTAACAAGCGAGCAGCCTCATGCCAACGGAATGGCAAGGGAGGCTAATGAATCATCGACAACAACCGGGCAAAGAACTCTGGCGAGTCTCTGTTATTTTCAGTTACGGGCACCACCAAGACATCATCACGGGCCTTGATTTTTTCTATGAATTTGTCTCCTTTTTGAGCAATAGAGCCGATGAGGGGGTGGTGTGCATCGAGAACCTTGACCAATGTCTGTCTGAACAGCGAAGAGAAACACTCCATCTTTCCCACTTCATCAACCACCACAACTTCATCAGGCTCAGAAGGTGTCATCGATGGAACCGCAATATGTTCAATGTCGTGAAGGCTCACGCCATATTTGCCCACCTTGAAACGGCTCTTTATGTTTCGGTGGGCGAGCACACCCTTTTTGCCATCAAGAGTAGTTATGGAAAATCCGGTCCTCCTGCCCTTTTCTCTCATCTCACGGGTGAAAAACCCAGTCGCTGGCCTTTTGATCCGCCTCGCTCAAAAAAATGTTTTTGGCTTTCACTTGGATTCCTTAAACATATTTTTTCTCCTTAGGCCCATTTTGGTGTGTGCCTTGCGCTTGGCATCGCCATATTTTCCAAATCTACCGCCCCTCGATATCTCCTACTTTCCAGCTATCAGCTATGAGCTATGACCTATGAGCTCAATTGCTCTATCCTCGACTTTCTTGCCATCATAAACCAACTCTAAAAAGATTACTTAGAAACTGTAAAACTAAAGGGCGTCCCCAAACTTTTTCAAACTTTTTAAACCAGTCAAGTCGTCAAGCACGTTCTGCACGAACGTCCCCTTTGACCCTAAGTCGAGCAGAGCCTTTTTCCAGTAGTGCTGCTACGCCAATGACAACAATTGCCAAAGCAGACAATTTGACTACATACTTATATCAAGCCCACAATTGTTGCCAGTACTATCAATACTATGAGGCCGACAGTGCCAGAAACTATGAGAATGGCAAACCATTCTCCCCAAGTCATTGGTTCCTTCTTTTCCATTTTTGATACCCTCCTTTTTATGGATATGCGGATATACGTAAAATTTTAACACTTGCTTCTATTCAAAAGCCTCCCCGCCGAATATCTACTGGCACCATGCTATTTCGAGACCCTTTTGAGCATTTGTCCTTCTCCTTTGCCAAGAAATAGATGGCTTGAGGCGGGTTTTGCGCAAACGCTCCTTGCGCTTGGCATCGCCATATTTTCCAAATCTACCCCCCATGGACACTTCCTCGAAAAGCTCAGATCTATTTTGTCAAGAGTGTAGACGCGACCCCCTATTTTCTACTTGTCAAGAGCGTAGACGCGACCCCCTATTTTCTACCCTATTTTCTCTGAGTCAAGAGCAAACTCCTCTCCTTTTTCTTTATGCCTCTTCTACGCTTCTTCTACGTTCTACGCACATATCTATTTCTTCTTTTCAGCATAATATCTGACAGTTCTTCCTGGCTCTCTCTTAATTTGGAACGTAAAACCTTTCTCCCACGTAGCACCAAGTTCAATTCCAGCCACAGCCCAATTACCTTTCTTTACCAATTCAACAACCTCAACCATTTGTTCCTTTTGACCAGGCTCCAAAGATACTTGAGACACAGCAGTCGAATCCTCAACAATCTCTTCGCTTGCCATAGACTGATGATAAAAGGATGTTACTCCCGAACCATCAGGACGAGATGCCGTTACTGACACCCCGCTTGTCTTAAAAAACCTAAATTCTTCATCTTCTTCCTTCATATACACCTCCATACTATTTCTTTACTACGTATACACCCCCGCTATGTATCAACTTTAGTTTGAAGTTTGGGGACGCATTTACATTTCCATATTTACATTTTTAGGCATAAGGATCGATGAGATTATAGCCCTTTTGTTGTACTATTGTCTCTCCTCGCTTTACCGACTGACTTACCCCGGCCAATGAGAGATTCAAGCGCCTTGCTATTTGAGCCATACCAATACCAAGGTCTCTTACCGCCCAATAGCACAACAGGCTTTTTGCCTTAACGTGCACAAGAATCATAATTTCAAATCTGTAAATGTAAAGGGCGAAGCTTCCCGAAGCTTCCCCCTGTAAAACAAAAGAGCATCCCAAACTTCCCCTCAACTGCTTTTTTGCTCATAAGGAGCAGTTAGTTACTTATTTACGGACGTCCCACTTGCCGCTCACTTGCCGCTCGCTCATCCTTTAAGACTTTGCGCTCGACATCCTTGATTCTGGCCTGTTGCAATTGTTCCAAGATCTTCTCTTGTCTGGGCCAACTGTCCGTCTTGATCTTTTCCACCTCCTCTTTTGCGAGCTTAATTTTGTCAAGCTCTCTGGAGATTTCTGGCCTCAAATAGGATTCAGCCTTGTCCTTCTTTTTTGACATAGCGCACCTTTAACGTGTGGGGTTCTTTGGTCTTGATCTTTCCATCGAGGTCCGAAATATTTGGGGTCAGCATCAGTCAGCATCGGGGTCAGGGCTACACTCTTGACAAGTCTGTCAAGAGTGTAGCCCTGACCCCACTCATTACCATGTAGTTCATAATAGCCCTGGATTCTGTCCTGGTGAATGCTATAACTATAAAGCCTTATTCACAATTCAAGATGTGACACCATTGAGTTTATTGAGTTTTCCTAAAGCCTTATTCACAATTCAAGATGTGACACCATTGAGTTTATTGAGTTTTCCTAAAGCCTTATTCACAATTCAAGATGTGACACCATTGAGTTTTCCGCGGGTGGCCACAGCCGCCGCGCCGATAGGACCGGAGCGAAGCGACTACCAGGCGCTGGGAGCCGAAGGCTCAGCTCCGCCAACGGCGCGTTTCACCTGCCGGCGGGGGGCGCCTTAAATATTGTTGATAGCCCAAAACTGTGCACTGCAAAACCATTCAAAGGCCGCACGATAAAGCCGGTCAGTGTGCAAACGCATTGTTAGGCACCTAGTCTCGAGCTCGATCAATTCTGAACGAAGCAACGAACGGCAGATGGTCCGAGACGGTCTCTCGAAACCGCTCACGACCGATGTCCATACTCCAGTGCATTGGAAATATACGAAGACTCCCGCGAATGTACTCGGTACTGTATGTCCGACTTATCGCAAAGCCATCCAATAGGTTTGCTCTACCAGCCTCCAAGATGTGTGAAAAACGTGCTTGAAGGTCCCATGATGACAGAAAATTCATCAGGTCGTCTCCACCGAGATGGTGGAAGTTACTGACATCTTGACCAGGGATCATGTTGAAATCGCCAACTAATAGGATGTCTTCTCGGCTCTCTTCCCGAAGTTCCTTGATGAATTGCCCAATGACCTTTGCCTGATCGTCGCGGATCTTCTGTTCTTCGGCACCCCGCCCCGACTTAAGGTGCACAACGATGAGCAGAAAGTCGAACTTGCCGATCTTCATGTCAACGACGAAGGCTTTCCGCCTCCTGGTATCACCGAGGTCGGAGCCATCTATGAATCGCGGATTTGTCGCCGTAACCCCAGTCTTATATAGCACGCCAATGTTTAAGTCGTTTTCCTGTTCAAGAATGGTGTAATCGTAACTTACGCCTTTGTCCCGAAGTCCTTGTTTAAAAGTTTCAAGCGCTGAAAGTGGGTTGATCTCGATAAGCGCAACGACTTCTGCATCAAGCAGTGCAAGCCCGTCAACTTGTCGTTTCAGTCTATCAGCCGGAATCGGATCAAACCCAGAAAGATTCCATGCAGCTACGTTTGCGGTTGTGCGACCAAAATCAGTCATTGTGTTTCCTCCCAAAGCTCTTGGATCACGCCAACCACCAACTTTACAATTGCACATCCACAATGTTGTTGGTCGGCCTAACGGCGCGGCGACTGTAGGTATTACGGGGTCATATTACGGGGTCAGGTCTCAACTTTCAACACAAATGTCAAATGTTGAGACCTGACCCTTCTGTTTCCTTCAAGTTGACAACTCCACCTCGATTTGTCGGGTTTAACGCAAGTGATAGGGCAGCACGTTGTGATGCCCATAACTCGATGACGGGTGTTTTCGAGAAAGCCAGCAAACGTACGTATCGATCCAGATGGGAATTCGCTTCTGGATCAAAAAATGGCGGAAGGGTTTTCCATAAAGATGCCTCACTAAGTTTTTGTAACATCAACTTCAATAATCGGACAATCCACCAGTGAGATGGCGATAACCCAGCCATCGCAATCACTGATGCATCTTCGAGTGTTCGGCCAATTTCACTTCGAATATCCTCAACCCCAGTCATTATGAATTCTAAAGTGTAGGCTAAAGAACGTGCGATTGCTATCGTAATTGCCCATTGATCGAGGTTGGTTTGATCTTCGAACTCCGGTATATCCTGGAGCAAAATTCCGTTAAGACGTTGAATCAGACTTTTGAAATCTTTCCGAATGAACGCTGCAATTACACCAGCTTCCTTTGTAGTGCTCTCCACTTGGCGAATCGCAACAAAAGCTCGGGAATAATGTCCGGAAGCATAAAATGCCATTGAAGAGACCAGTAAATGAAAACTACTCTCGCGGGACTCTTCCACAAATGGCCCATGAACGTTTTGCAAAAGGACCGCTGCCATCTCAAGGCCAGATGCACCTTCTTCAATAGTCTTTTGCTCCAACAGGCTGCAACTTGCAGCGAGGAGAGCATAGGCTGTAAAGGTGACCTTGTCTTCAAGCTGCTTGTCAAAAGCAGGAAAATTGTCCGGCGATTCATTAACCTCATGTAAAACATGCTTTGCATGGGATTGTGCAAACAGATTTTGAATCCGTCCGGCCTGTAAAGATGTGACTACTCTTTGTGCTTGCTCAACAGGAATCGTCATTTGCATTCCTCCAAGCCTTTAAAACAGGGATCAACAATTGAGCCCGGCGAATCCAGGCCAAATGAAATTACCGCAAGTCGATGAAAGGAATTAACCGTGTGCTGATTCATTCTGTTCGCAGTGCGGGTATCACTCATCAACAGCCCAACATATTCAAGCTGTAGCTTTTCCAGTGCGAACAAGGTTGCGCATTCAAGAATTCGTTCGCCAAGACCAGCTTTGCCCGTCTCAAATAATCGATCCGCTACAAACTGCAATGATGCTGGGATACCGCCCTTATATGAACGAACCAGACCTTCAACAATATCAATCACAGCAGCTTTTGAAGATATTGTTCGGAATTTCGATTCCCCGACAATCACCCGTACAGGATCGGAGTCCAAATCGAAAGCGAGTACATCATCACCTTTCATTGCCTGTTCAACATTTGGATTGTACCTGAGACGATAGACAGGCAAAGAAACTTCATTTGCAGCAGCAATATATTCTGCCAGTAAGACTTCCGCGAGATTACCTTTTTGTGTTGTTGGATTCGTTGGAAAACGCTTCATGCGAGACTGATCATCTTCAAATCCCAAGCGTTGCATTGCCTCACGTCTTTGTCTGTCCCGTTCCAAAGCTTCCGGACTCACATGATGTTGAACCAGCATTTCGCGAACACATTCAACGATGGCTTTTCTTTGGCCAGTGCATTCTGAAAGTGTCCTGTGAGGAACCCCACTTTCGGTCGATCCATCTGACGCAGTGAGTAAAACACCCAAAGGATGACAGTCAGTAGGGTGATCTCCGAGAATATCAGAGCAAGTCACTTTTGGAATTTTTCGGCGTCTTATGATTTTGCGTTTGCCCATGGACCACCCTCAAACTCCTTTGTCTTTCCGTTCACTTGCCGGTCTCTTTGTCTCAGCATCATCAGATCCTCATCCAAGCCGTGCCGTAATAAGTCCAGACGAGGCGATAAAGATGCCAAGTGCTCTGCAGTGATGTGCGCCAGGCGAAAGGGAAATATACTTGGGCCATCGAGTAAGTCTTTGGTGGCGGCGGAACCGTTTGCGCGGGCGTGCAAAGACGCCTCCACCATCCAGGAAATGAGCCTGGGGTCTTGAATCGAATAGCGAATACCCTGGGCGTATACGCCTTTATCATCCGTCTCATTCAGGACGTTCCAGTCGATGAATGACCTTAAGACACGCCGGGCTGCCCGGGAGGCGGTTTCGCGCTCTCCGTATTGTTCTTTAACTCTACGCTGAACGTGGGCTGCCGCAGCCGTTCCCTGAAGTCGCAGCAGGCGACCGGTGTGCGCGGCGACCGCACCCCAGAACGGATAAGCGGCCAATGCCATGCCCCAGTGAACAGCAATGCGGTCTTTACGAGGCAGCCCCTGATGTATCTGCAAGCCTTCATCGCGGAGTGCTTCCAAGCCGCGGGGTACGGTGAGCCATGTCTTCATAAGGATGGAGATGACCTTCTCTCGATTGCCCCGGATGGCTTCACCTCCGATGGAGACCTTATTCTTCAGCAGTTCCTGGAGAGAATCGTTGATTTCAGTTTTATCGTTTCCAGCCAATACAAGGTTAGCTGTCTGTTCAAGCCATTCAAGGCGGATGCGTTGGCTGAACCCGATTTGGCTTGCCCGTACGTTCATGCGACCCCCATTTCGATTTGAACGAGAGGGACGACGACCTCTTCCAGGGAAATACCGCCGTGGCCGACAAGGCGTTCTGTTTCACGAACAAATGCTGAGCGGCCTGGGGCAAGTAAAGGCAAATAGTTTTCCGGCAGACCTACAGGGGGCCATTCTAGAGCATCCGGAAAGCGATCCTTGATTTGACCACGAAGGATAGAATTGGAATAAATTCGTACGCGCTCACCGCGTAAATCCGCAACCGCTCCTTCAGCAGGACGGCCACATCCGACAGCCTCCACATTTCCGTGGTCCGATGTCAGGTAGATACGGTATCTATTGTTTAAAAGCAGTTCTATAAGATTCGTCATGAACGGCTGTAAAGCCCATTGTCGAATCTGATTATGCATTCCCGCTGCACCGAGCTCCATACCATGCATGATCTTATCCACTTTGTTTACGATCAGACCGGCAACCCGTATCTTTGGGTTTGCAATCAACTCTTCAACGTTGTTAAGAGGGCCGTGGCCTAATCCCTTAGCGTATATGACTTCATGTTGTGTCAGGCCCTGGTCTACCCAGAATTGCGTCCACAGGACGGATTCTTTATCCGTGGTATGGATACTGTTAGGATAGTAAATAGGCGGTCTGCCGGCAAAGGCGGCTTGGCGTGAGACGGATGTGATTGTCGGTATCCAGGCGAAGACCGCGGTTTCGCGGAATCGATATCTTTGGCGTTGTTGAGTAAGGGCCTTGCGTATGACGATCCACTGATCAAGCGAAAGCCCATCCACCAAAATGAATGCGACCCTGTTTTCCTTGGCATTACCGATGTATCGGGCGAGGAATCGGGGAATGTGGTGAAGCATGACTGGCGGTACCGGCGGCAGATTGAACAGTCCTGCGTATCGCTTTTTCAGCCAGGTCACAAGCACGGCATCAATTTTGGTTTGTAGGGATTGGATCCTTTGATGGGCCGGTTCGGGCAACGCCGACTCCGGTTCCAAAACAAGCGCCATAAGCTCTGCCCATGTTTTGGCAAAGTGAAACCAGTCATCATGCCGCGTATCCTCTTTCGGGATGGTGGACGCTATATTGTCAAGCAGGCCATTCACGCGACGCGTTCGATCTGCCTGCTCATCGGTACGGATGCCAATTGCGAGCCAGGTTTTGGACAGAGAATCGGCTCGCTTATGGGAAACGGCTTGAAGCAATCCTTCAAGGAACAGATTGTCAATGTAGACACGGATATCATCGTGGTCAAAAGGCAAGCCCGAGGGACCCGAAAATTCAAGCCCATAGGCTTTCTTTTTCTCGCTGATCTCTGAACCATTTTGTTTTGCCGACCGGTCGAGAAAAATGGGCCAGCGTTCCTGGAGAAAGGCGAAAAACGCTTCTCGGTCCGGGATGATGGAATCGAGCGGCCACCCTTCAAAGCCGTCGTTCTGGCTAAGGACCTGGATGAAACGTTCATCCAGAATCGTCGGGATGCGCTGTTCACGGTAATGGCGGCGTAGCAGCACGCGAAGCAGATCAGACGGCTTTCTGATCAATTCAGGCGCGATCTCGAAGACATGCCGCAGAACGAACTCTTTGCTAGCATTGTCGCCCAAGACACCGGGTGCATGTCGTTTTTGGGCATCAAAAAGCGCCTCAAGATCTCCGCGGTCCAAGGCGGCTATCACCGGATAGCTCAAGTTTGGAAATATCTCTCCAAGGTTGAAGGATAACCGGCGACCAGCTTGAAGCAGATCGTACGGCAAGGAACCAAGATCGCTGGCTCCTGAGCGAAGTGCGACGACCAGATCCGTCTGCTCTCCCTTGTCCCAGCGGGAACGGAACTTGGTTTCATAGGCATATCGGAAGGCAACGTGATCCTCGAATGGGATCAATTCAAAGCCCCGCTCGCGTATTCCTTCAAGAATCCCTTCCTCCAGGAGAAGTCCGTCGGGATCTGCCACCAGGGTCAAACGGGCCACCTTTGGAGTGAACTCCTTGAGAATCTGGTCGCGCCAGCTACTCATTGGCACCTCCTTCCACGCGGATAACGATAAGAGGCACCATTTCCGGATACACTTGTGCTTTCAGCTTAAGATCCTCGTTCCACGCTTGCTCTTCCTGCCGCAGGAGGGTCAACCGATGGTCGCGTACCTGGGGAAGGCCGACTCGTTCGATGACACTACGCCTGGCAGCGAAGGCATATTCCCCTTTTTCTCTTTCTCGGGTCAGACGCGACCGGTGTTCTTGAACAAGCTCATCGTAGATGGTTCGTCCTTGCTCTTCTGCAATCCCTGCCAGTCTATCGAAGGCTTCCTTGGATTCGTCCATGTCAAGATGCGTCCGGACATTAGGCGTCACACCCAAAAGCTTGTCCCAGAGATGCCTGGCGGCTGGGGCAAAAATATTCCCGCCATCAGCTATGAATAAAGGCATGATCCGGTGGCGATTCCATTCCATCGTTGTGATGCCGATCTGCCAGAGAGACCATAGGCCAGTAACCTCGTCGGTGATCCCTGGGATTGTGACAACGGAGATCGGCTGCCCTGGAACAAAACGAGGCAATCTCGTGGCCAGCCCCCGAACCCTGGAATCCTCCAATGTCAAGTGGCGGGCTGTGGGGGATTGGTCTGCTTCCTTGCCGCTGAAGACGACCTTGGCAGTTGTTTCGCCGTCCGGCCACGTCAAGTCCCAGGTCCGTCGTTTCCGCTCAGCTTTGCCGCCGTGAGCATTAAGATAGCTCACTGTCATCCGTTCGACCCAGTGTGGTAAGGGGTGGGTCATAAGTCGTTGGGCTTCAGATGGTTCCAGGTCCTCTGTGGCTCCCAGGACAGATGAACTCGCCTTCGCATCTCGGGCCTGTTCCTGCAAACGAGCGATGACCTTGTCCACAGATGTGTCGATCTCATTCGGGTTGAGGATGGCCTCCACATGTAAGTCATCAAAGATTTGTCCAGCCTGGGCCGAGTCGAGTACGTCACCCGTCTTGTCGATACCGAACTCCTCGAAGATAACCGCAAGCTTCTCCTCCAGCACTTCCCGTACACGGTGCTCCACCGAATCCTCAAAAACGAAATTAACGGCGCGCACCACATGGTTTTGGCCGATACGATCCACCCGGCCGATGCGCTGTTCAAGCCGCATCGGGTTCCAGGGAATGTCGTAATTGATCACCACGTGGCAAAACTGCAAATTCAGACCCTCGCCGCCTGCATCGGTAGAGATGAGAATGCGTGCCTCCCCGGCAAAGGTATCCTGGGCCTTTTTGCGCTCATCCATGTCCATTGAGCCGTTGAGGCAGGCAACCGGAAAGCCACGCTCAGAAAGGAACTGCTGAAGCATCTGCTGGGTCGGCACAAACTCGGTGAATACCAGGGCTTTCAGTTCAGGGTCGTTTTCATCGGCCTGCAGACGGTAGAGCCAGTCGAGCAGGGCCTCTGCCTTGACATCCTCCCCCGCCTGTTCGCAACGGGTGGCGGCATTGAGAAGCAGCTTTACTTCGGCACGTTCGTTTTTGAGCGCTTTCAGGCGAGTGATCAGAAGCGTTTCGACTTGCTCCTGACCGTCAAGGTCAGCCCATTCCTCGTTGGAATACATGGGAAATAGACTCAGCTGCTCCTGCGGTGCTTCAAGCGCATCCAGCCTGCGTTCCAGCGTAGTGCGGATGGCGCTAGTGCTGGAAACTACAAGTCGCTGCATCAAGATCATGAGGAACCCGATATAGCTGCGCTTCTCGCGCATGGCCTGGTTGTAACCTTCCCGCACATACTCTGTGACCGCATCGTAGAGCTGCCGCTGGTCCTGATGCCGATCCTCCCAGGAGACCGCAGCAAGCTCTGTCTTACGAGGTTTGAAGAGTGGCTTGCCTTCAGCCGTGATAGCACGTCGCTTTTCGGTCCGGATCACATAATGTTGGACCCGATCCCGCGTGACGCTGCCCACGTCAGGAAATGCCTGATTATCGATCAAAGATACCAGCCTATGGAAAGCATCGGTCTTACCCTGGTGAGGGGTTGCCGACAGTAGCAAGAGATACGGTGCAGCCTCAGAAAGCCCCTGGCCCAGCTTGAACCGGGCAACCTGGTCGGTACTGCCGCCGAGCCGGTGGGCTTCGTCCACAACAATCAGATCCCAGCCGGCGGAGATCAGGTCCTCGAACCGCTCCTGGTTGTATTCGGCCATCTGCTTATCCGACCATCCGCGACGACTTTCCAGCGGCTTGACCGAATCCATGGGACAGACCACCTGCGGATGGCTCTGCCAGATGTTGTCCTCCCTGCCTGCGCCGAGGCTTCGGCAGGCAGGTTTGGCGATGCGTCGATAGGCCGAGAAATCGCTTGGGATGAGCAGCCGAAAGTCCTCGTTAAAGTGAGTACGCATCTCGGCCACCCATTGAGTCACCAGGCCCTTTGGAGCGATAACCAATGTTCGCTTGGCCAGCCCGCGCAGCTTGAGCTCACGCAGAATGAGTCCGGCCTCGATGGTCTTCCCCAAGCCTACCTCATCGGCAAGCAGGTAGCGCACACGGTCACCTGCGATGGCTCGGGACAGCGCCCGAATCTGGTGTGGCAGCGGGATGACAGATGATTCAATCGGCGCGAGAAGCATATCCTGGGTCAGGGCATCGGCTACCCGAGCAGCAGCGGCGACATAGGCGATGCTATCAGCGGTGCCCGTCCCGGAATCCTCAAGGGGGGAGAGTCTGGATGCAGGCACACGGACTAAGGAATCACTGCCGGGTATCCACACCCTGCACGTCGTCTCGCCCCAAAGCGTCTGGGACTCGATGACTTTACAGAGCTGCCCGTAGTCGGGGGTGTAGTACCAGTCGCCAACGTCCATTTCACGCCTGTCTCTCTATGGGAAGCCCCATCTTTTGAGCTACATCAAAATTGATCAGAGTGACATGCTTTACGCCAAAAAGACGTACCCGTCCGGCGAGTTGCTTGTTGATGGCATCCTTTACCGGCAGCAGCAGGGATTGACGTGAGGCTGGTGTATCGATAAGAAAGATGAACTTGATGCTGCCCTCTCCCCGATATTGATGAACAGGGTTAGGAATGTGAGCTTTAAGCTCATTTCCAATACCTGTCTTAACCCAGACAGCGGCCAACATCAAAAGAACGTCGGTCACCTTTCCCTTGATAGCTGTCACAAGGTGTTTGTAGGCAAAGTCTTCGGATTTGTCGAATTCTCGCCAAATTTCTTGGCCCTTCAGTTCAAGGAGGAACAGCTTACTATTGGTAGTGTTCCACCAGCCGACATCCATCTCTTTCAAGCTAAGGCCGGAAAGACTCTGATAAGCAGAGCTTTCACAAAACCGGAAACTGTTCTCCTCGGATAGGGTGACCTTGAAGCCTGATTCAATGACCTCTCGCATCTTCATCTTATTCATTGGCTGAAAGCTCCAGGTCACGCTTTACATCACGGTCAAAGAGATCAATGAAAGTATCTTGGATAGTATTAGGATGAATTTGCAGATAATCTTCTGTATGATGCTCTTTTATCTCTTTGCTTACCTCATCACGATAGAGAGAGTGGAATTTTACCTTGTCATTATCTTGTTTTTGCAGATCGAATTCCTTTAGAAGAACGTAGTCATGGGTTGCAATGAATATTTGCACGCCCATTCGTTGAAGACTTAAGAGAATCTCAACAATATTCCGAAATAGCTTAGGATTTAGATTAGCTTCCGGCTCATCCCAGCAGAATACTGTCCCTTTTAGTAATGTGCCGTTTTGGATCAGGACCCAAAGCAAACCAAGTTTTCGAATACCTTCCGCAAGGAGAGAAAATTCAAGATTGCCCTGTATATTTCGCAGAAAAAACTCCTCGTTTTTAACTGTGACCTTGCCCTCCATTGCTTTTTGCAGATGCGATAATATCTTCTTTCGATCCCGATCCGCTGGCCCACGCATAAGCGGCAAAAGAGCACGGTCAATAATATCTGCGTACACTTCTTCAAAATGAACGTCACGTAAGCTATACATCGAGTGAAACCCAGGCGCGTTGGAAAGCATCTCTTTAACCGGAATAAATACAGATTCAATTGGTATAGCGCACCAATTGTTCGCACCGATAATGGTGGCCGATTTTATTTTTGTTGCATGATTGGAAAAAGAGAGGCGAAGTTTTGCGGTGTCTAATAGGCCAGGACCGGAACGGAATACTTCAACAGAACCTCTGGCGCTAACCTTTTGGCGTTTTACCAATCTACCAAGCTGGCTGGCTGAAGGCATAAACACCCGTAATATTTTTTCAGCAAAGTTCTTTTTTGATTTCGTTATATCACATGACGCATACACAGTTTTCAGAATATGGGTTTTTCCCGTCCCATTACTTCCGACAAAAATGTTGATGCCAGGTGAAAATTCGATTCTTAGTTTCTTAAAGGCTGTAAAATTTTCGAATTTGATTTCTTCTATCATTTTTTACTCTCCCATTCTTGTTACCGCCTGATCATACCACATTAGAAGTTTGGGGTCTTCCTGGAGAATCTTCTCTGGAATCTTGCGTGCCACGGCGATGTTGGTTGCGTCCTCAAGCGGTTTAAGATTGGCCGCCGGAATACGCACCACGGAGTCCGAACCGGGCAGCCAGACGCGGCAGGTTGAATCGTCCCACAACGTCTGGGTTTCGATAACCTTGCAGACGAAATCGTGAATGGTGCTATACTGCCAACACTCTATCACTTATCATCTCCAAAAAACTCAAACAAGCTTTGTTGCGAACTATCTTGTGAGTTCGTTTTACGCCCTGGAGGAGTTGGAATATGGCCTCCAGAATTTGTAGGAGCCATCAGCCACAATGCCCATTGGCAAAGGCTATTCCCGATTCGTTTCCATGAAGTTTTTTCCAGGTCCTGCCGAAACTCTCGGCAACAAATTCCCCAATTTGCAGTGGTTTTATTAATGTACCTTCCTTGAGTTTATTTATAACCAGCTTGAGAGACTCTTCTTTACTGGCTTCTTCCCATACAGCTTCCATCGATGAACGACCAGTAATATTGCACTCAGGAACACGATATTCGCCTGCCGTAGTTAGTTCTAACAGTCGGAACCGATATAATACGGCGCATGCATTACGGTATCCCATATTTTTCATGCTCACTTGTGCCTTTGCGCCCATTTTTAAAAGATCTAGTGCTTCCACAACTTTTACAGGTGATGTATCTCCAAGGAAAACTATTCGTTTGCGTTCACCACTCCACTTTTTAATATCGTCACCAGCAATGTCCCCAATATCTGAATATATAATTCCACTAGTAGTTTGTGTAATCAATCCAAATGCATGAAGCCACGCAGACATCCTTTTGGAATATGTAGTCCATGTTCGAATATGATATTGTGCTGTAGGATTTATAGATTTTAGATAGTTTATTAATTGATCTGTATTGGCTGGTTTTACACTATTGTTTTTCTTTAAAATCTCAGTAAGTGCGTGTCTCTTAAATACCAGTCTAATACTAGATAGAATTGACCTTGCATTTAAATTACTCAGGTGATTATCAATCGTAATGTCGCTTTTGGAGATATAAATAACCCCAAATTGCTCCAAGTCGTGAATAATATTTCTAACAGTACTCTCTTGAAGTTTTGAACTGTCTGCCAACTCTTTGATAGACTTACCTTCGGCATCATCAAGCTCTAATGAAACATGCAATAATGCATTAAGCGATGGTGATTGGGGAATATATGTAAATGGAATCGATGGAATTATCCCAGATAAAACATAATTTTTGAATATGTCCCAATAGAGGTTAAGCTTATCCCCATGCTTAATCAGTACACGTTTGTTTTGCAGAGACTGAACGACTTCATGACCAGCAATTTCAAGAACTTCATACCAATCCATTGGGGCGTTCTGTGCTACCAATTTTAAACACACCATTTCAGCATCAGTTAAATGATTCAAGTCTTGGTCAAATAAGGAAGAGATGTCTAATGACCGGTTTGCCATTTGCTGTTGGCTTATACCACTCCGTAGTTGTTCGTAAAAATGAATACACAATTTCTTCAGAAGCCAAGGATATCCTTGGCTATTCTCTAAAAGGTACTTTCTAAGTTCAGGACGGATTTTTTCGCCCAACTCGTTCTCAAATATTCTGAGAGATTGTTCAGCATCGGAGTGGCTGAATGGCTTTAGTAGTATCTCAAATCGATGATCCGACAATTGGTGCCACATATGATAAGCTGGGTGATCCTGGGGGACAGTACTATCTGTTTTCCATGCAAAACCAAGAACAATACTGGAAGATGCTGCAATAGTAGAGAACATCAGTTTCTTGACCTCTTCAAATACAGAAAACAACTCAGCCTTTGAGTAGAGTTCCTCAAATTGATCGAAGACAATAATTACTATCTCGCGTTTCCGTTCACACCCGTCTAAGAAAGATTTGATTGATTCGCTCTGTAAAGGATCGATGTAGTCTGTAACCTCGAATTCTTCCTTGCTTCCAAATCCATCCAGCGAAGCAGATCGAAGGGCTGCCAGTAATGATGAATAGATGTATGAAGAATCATTAGCAGCTCGAACATCAACTGCATACAGAAAAAGGTTGTTTGGCTTTTGGCTCTTGTTGGTAACATCACGTATCCTTGCAATCAAGGAACTCTTTCCAATCCCAGAGTCACCTTTTATAGCAAAAACGCGTGTGTTCGTTTTCCCATTCTTTATGTTTGTGAAAAACTGCAGTAGCTCTCGTTGCTCATTCTTTCTACCAACAAAATGCTCCGGTCTGGCTGGGCGATAGTCAAACCACTTCTCGCCATATTCTACCTCGACAACAGCAGTGGACTTAGCGCCCCCTGCATTGTCATTTCCCTGACGTGCGTCGTGGCTTGACGCGACAAATGGCTCTAGATTTTTCAAACTGAAATCAGTTAACTTAACTCGATCAATGAATTCTTCATCGGTTACTGGCTTTCCATTCAATGCATCAAAAAAGGAGGTGAATTTAGGCACTCCAGCCTTTAAAACCGGGCAGGTCCAATATTTGCCCCATGGAGTTATGAGCAAAATCCATTTGCCCAGTGATAAATCATGACCAGAAAGCATTTCTTGCGCTTTAGATTCCGGTTTTGAAGAGATTATTTTAGCGTCTAACAATGCATTCAATATACGATCAGGACTATATATGGAGAGTTTTTCCCTTTTTTCTGGAGGCTTATTCTCCCATTTTTCAACAAAGCCTTTAGCATCTCGCCCCAAAGGGCCTGTGCTTACGAGCCATCCTTCCGAGTATTCGTGTAGATCAACAGTGCCAAGAAGATTGACTAGAACTTTGGCAGATAGATTATCTTTATGGGCTTTACATTCTACATATATTTGTTTTTTTGACACCTTGTGCTCGCACAGCAAATCCAGTTCAGATGCAGCAACACGAACCTGAGAAGACACCTCATAACCTTGCGTCCTAAGAAATTCAGAAGCGAGGTTTTCTAATAGATTCCCCTTGTCTGTATTAGGAGCGTTTAGCTCAGTTATGACTTCTATAAGCATGGAATCAACCTCCTGTCCTTGTGAGTGCCTGGTCGTACCACATAAGGAGTTTGGGGTCCTCCTGGAGAATCTTTTCCGGTATCTTGCAGGCCACGGCGATGATAGTTGCGTAGTCGCGCTCCTGCCACGCCTTCTTGAAACCAAAGCGAACCGCCTCCAAACGGAACACCTTCAGACGTTTCTGTTTCGATTCACGGCCTGCCTGCCGAAGCCTCGGCGCAGGCAGGTACTCCTCGAACTCGCGCATCAGGGCCCGCTCGCGCAGCTTTTCCAGATCACCAGCCTTGTTCGGGTCGGGCACGTACCAGCGGTCCTTGCCTTTGGCCTTGAGCGCAGGATCGTCCTTGGATAGGTTGCGCAACTCCTTGAAGTTCGAGGAAAGGTAGCTGTGAATCTGGCTGGGAACCTCGCCCTTGCCGTCATAACGCAGGAAGTTTTGTTCCAGCAGTTCGGAAAGCTCCAGGGCCTTCTCATGCTTCTGCCAGCCGCCGATCTCTTTCAGGAACTGCGGATGGATATCCTGGAAGGTCTGCGGTTTCTTGGTGAGCTGCTGCTTGAGCCACTGGATGGCCGATGCTTCATCGGAGACGAAAAGCTGAAGCTGGAGCACCTCTCTCACCGTCATGCGCTTCTTGTCATACTCTGCCGCCTGGTCTGGAAGGAAGTACATCCCGTCACGTGGCGGAAAGCGCTGCTCAAGCCCCGCGTAAAACTCAGCGGCGGACACGGGAACCGTCACACCGCGCTGGACGTGAAATGCCACCATTCGATCGAAGAGCAGGTAGTTTTGGCGTTCGGCAATAACTTCAGCCTGTCCGTCCTTGGAAACGAAGATCGGGAGCTGCTTTAAGTGCGTGCGGACGAAATCCCAGACGCCGTCCTCGGTTCCGGCCTCAAGCTTGAACCGCTCTTCGAGTCCACCATTCGGTTTGTACGCGGAGATAATGACATCCGCCTTCACTGCCATCTGAGCCGTGTATTGCCGGTAACTTCCTGTGCCCCTGTCCATGGTTCGCGCATCGGCAATCACGAAACCGGCGGAGCCGATTGCATCTTGCAGGACATTCCAGATCGCATTCTTCGAGTTGTGGAAAACAATGGTTGACCACCGACTTGGCTTCATAATGCGGTAGAGTTCACTAAATGCCTCCTTCATCATGACACCGTACTTATCCACCGCTTTCTGCCGTTTTTTATCAACGAGAACCTCATGCTGCAAATTGGCAAACACCTGGTGCCACGATTCAATGAGCAGATTGAGATCGCCATAAGGCACGAAGTCGCCGAAGGGAAGGTCGGTATAGACATAATCGACACTGCTATCGGGAATCGGTGTTTGCAATGACGAGGTGGTGGATTGGGAAAAGTAAGATGATTGCGGAAGCTGTTCAGCTTTGAGCATTTTTAGAAGACGCTTGATCTTACCATCCAATATGTACCAAGGCGAAATCTCAACAACGCATGGCGGAATATAGTAGACATTGGGGAGGTATTGATTCACCTGCGAGAAATGGCTCGGCACGAATCTCGCTAAAAGAGAGAAGCCCCAAAAGCATTGCTCCACCATAAACTTTAAGAATCCTCGCAGTCGTGAATCTGGCCATTCCCCGGCAATACGCCACATGACAGAAAGTGCATGCAAAGCGCGGGGAAGATAGAAATGGTGGAAATGTGTCACGCCCTTCGGCTCAAGACGCGAGTAGTGATAGATTTCCTCGGGTATGGGTTGGGAAGGGAACCGGTCCTTGGGCAATTCGTTCCTGAGTCTTTCAATGAGAGCCAAGTCCGCCGAGTCGAGCTTCTTGCGGTGTTTGGCCTTGTTTCCGCTAATCGTGTATTCGATCTCGACAGGCTGATAGGTTACGGTGCGGACGGTTTCACCGATGGCCTTGTCAAAATGCGTGGTGAGCTTGTGTTCAGCACTACGGTTGGTCATTTCTGACTTGCAGTGCGGGCATTCGTATTCCTTGGTGAATTTCCCGCTCTTGGCATCGTAGGTCTGCTCCATGAAGACCACATCACCAGTGCAATTGGGGCAGGTGAAGACCTCCGACCAGACGACATAGTTGATACGCCCCTTGGTTTTGCCGTCGGTGTGGAGCGTTTCATACATCCAGCCGAGTTCTTCGTCTATTTGCTTGAAAAAAGCCTGGCCGGCTTTTTTGAACTCCCTGGCGGAAAGGGCAAGATTGAGGTTGTACCCGATGAAATTAGCGACGGGTGACAGATCCATCAGTATCGGCCTGCGAACACCCCATTGTGGCGCCCCATAGCCCGCATCCTTCCAATCCTTCTCCAGTAACGCCTTGAACTCCGGCTCCGGCTGTCCGCACAACTGGGCGGCAACGCCTGTCATCCCCGAACCGGAAAATCCATCGAACACGATGTCACTCGGCTCGGTGTAATGCAGAATGCAGGGCATGATTGCCAGATGCGGAATCTTTGAATGGTACGAGTGCGCCATGTAGATGGGATGCGTCTTCCCTGCGCCCGTGTCCGCGGCAAAGGGCTTACGGCGATAATCATCGGTAGCCGGGTCATACGGCTTTCCGTACTGCTTGATGAAATCCTCGATGAACGGGTTCGGGCAGGCCGTGTAGTACGGCGGATCAGAGAGTGCCAGGATGTCCTCGTCCGAGCCAATGGGGAAACCCTCGATTTTGCGGAACTCCGGGTCCTTGAGCTTCTCGCGTAGCTTCTCCAGGAAATACTCCCGGCGCTTCTCGTCGTTCTCAAAGGTCATGCCGAGACATTCCACTGGCCTATTCTTTTCTTCCTTAAGCCGCTCTTCATAGGACTTCTCAAATAGATCTCTTTGATCATCGGCAAAGAGCTTTTCAGAAGGTCTTGAAGTTTGTTTACGTTTTGCCATTCTTATTCTCTTTCATCTGAACTCTGCCGCTTCCATAACCAGAATAGCAAAAACCTTAGTCACTATCTTGGTCACCTTGGTCCCCCGCTTGCTGTCTCTCTTCAATCAACCGTCGTTCCCGCTCCAGCTCGCGCTGTAGTTCTTCTTCAGTGGGCAGATAGAGCATGTACTTGGATGCAAAGAGCTGTTTGCTGTCGTTAAGCACGGAGTACCGTGCAATGGCCTCGTTCTTTTCAGAGCAGAGAATCAGACCTATAGTCGGATTATCATCCTTGGCGATGAAAAGGTCATCAAACATGCGGACATAGCTGTCCATCTGACCGATATCTTGATGGGTGAGTTTGGCAATCTTGAGGTCAATCAGCAGGTAGCACTTCAGAATGCAGTTATAAAAAACAAGATCGACATACAAAAATTCGTCTTCGTACTGAAGACGTTTTTGTCGGGCGACAAAAGCAAAGCCTTTTCCCAACTCCAGAAGGAATGACTGAATGTTGTCTATAATTGCAGATTCCAGTTTTGATTCGTGAATCTGCTTAGAATCAGGCAAACCAAGAAAGTCCAGGATATAAGGATCTTTCATGCTATCGGTCGGGGTTTTTATAACTTGTCCTTCTTTTGCTAACTCAAGAACTCCGTCTTTATCTCTGCTTTTCAGAAGTCGCGCAAAAAGAAAAGAGTGAATCTGCCGCTCCAAAACAGGAACGCTCCAGCCCTCTTTCTCGGCTTCAATCTCATAAAATAGACGTTCATTTTTATGCTCAACCTTGCTCAATGTGCGATAGTGCGACCAGCTTAATAGTGGTGAAAATCCTTGGAGGGCTTCACTTTTTTCAACTGCCAAGCTCAAATCATCCAAAACTCCACAAGGCTTGTGGAGTTTTTCCATGGAAACCAATTCTCCACAAGCCTTGTGGCGAATCTTGGGTTCCCGATTTGAGTACACAACATAGAACTGCCTGAAATACCATAGATTTGTTGAAGAGAATCCTCTTCCGTATTTTTTATTCAACTTTGCAGAAAGGTCTTTAATAATTTGCTTGCCATACTCAGCCCGATTCTCACCCTTTTGAAGCTCCTGGACGATCTCCCGTCCGATCTGCCAGTAGGCGAGCACCATTTCGCTATTAACGGTACGAACAACATTAGTTCGTGCTTGCTCCAGAATGGTTACGACACGATCAAAAAGGCTATCCTTTGATTTTGGTAATCTCTTTGATTTTTTCTTCATCGATTGAGTCCTTATTCCAGGATAATCCTGACTTTCTCAGGCTCTTTTCCTTTGATTAGCTCGTCAAGGTAATCCTCAAACCGCTGCTTCATCTCCGCAGGTGTAACCGGTGAACCACCGGATAACAACGCTGCCCGTAAGTCTGCGATCTTAATCGGAACCTTCTGAAGACCTGAAAGCACTTCACTCAAAGCACGGATGAAATTTTGGTCAAGTTTGTCAGGCAGGGAACGTTTCTTGATGAAGCCGTTCACCAATTTTTTTGGCTCGGTCTTTAGCAGGTTCAGATTGCCCTTGGTGGTCGGGTCCTCCAGGTTGGTCAGGAGCGTCTGTGTCCAGTTCGCTACCAGGGTGTCGAGTTCGTCGTCCAGACCATCGAGAAGTGTGCTTGCCTTGGCCGTCGATGGCTCCGCTGCGGGCTTATAATTGCAGTGCGGGCAGACGGGCGCAGCATCCAGTTCTTGCTCGGTGAGTGCGAAGCAGCTTTGAAGCTTATTCAGTCTTTCTTGAAAATCTATTAATTGTTGTCGAGGCATCAGGTCAACCGTGACGAGTTTCTTAAGCGTTTCAAGTCGGGCATCAGTAGTAAGGGCTGCTTTTCTCTTGTCCTCATTTACCCCAAGCCGAGCCTTGGTGTGCAAGCTTAGGTACAATTTCAGGAATTCCTTCTTGAGGTCGGTGAGCTTACGCTGGGTCTGCTGGCGGAAGGATGCCGAACCGCGCTTGACCGGATCGCTGATCTGGCTAAGCACCTCGTCACGGGCCGACTTCATCTTGGCCACCCAGGCGTCCTCCTGGGGCAAGACTGCCTCGGCTGTGGATAGGAACGACGCTGTGGAACTGAGGTCGACCACCAGCTCTTGGAGGAATTCAACCTCGGATAGGGAGTTAAGCCCATCCCGGTAGGCAATCACCTCCTGCATGTCATAGCGGAAATTTTTGAGCTTTCCTGGCGATGTATAGGCTTGGAGCGATTCCAGAAAAGTCTTGGTCTCATCGAGCCGGGTGCAGAGTTTCTGCGCATCTTCCTTTGCCAACAGGTTACGGCCCCAGAAGAGCAAACCGTTTTGTAGATTTTGTTGCAGGAGCACGAGCTTCTCCACCAGCTCGGAGATTGCCTTCTGCAACTGCTGCACAGGTTCGTCCTTGCCCTGTGTGACTAGCTGGGCCATACCGGGCGTGAGACCGAGCAGTTCGAACATAGCCTTCAGGGCCGGCAGGTTCCAGTCTTTGGGTCGCTCAATGTGCTTGAATTGAATCAATTCATCCACGCTGTTCCCTGACAGTTGTGAAAGGCCGGTGGCATCGTACTTTTTTCCCGGTATGGCCATCACCAGATCACCGGAGTAGACGAGCACAGCCAGAACTACGATCACCCATTCCGGTTCCAGCCGATACCGGTCCTTGTCCAGATATTCCAAACCCTTATCGTCCTGGATCAGTTCAGAGCGATTGACCACCTGGCCGTGGCCCTTCTTTTTTAGCAAGGCAAGGATATGCTTGGCGTATTTCGATTTGTAGGTATCGAGTCGTTCACCGTCGAGCAGCTCCAGGGCATCCAAAACCGCTGTTGCCTGTTTGGTGCGGTTCTGTCCGGCAATGGCGCGCAGGGCGTCCTGTGCGGCTTGGTCCCGGTTGGTCCCGGTAATGAGCACCGAAAAGAATGGGTATTCGGGCGCCTGATCCTGGAAATGAGCACCCAGGCAAATACCGGCGATGGTATTTACCAGGTCGCGGAAATTGATGCGTTCATGAGAGCCGATGCCGGAAAGTTCGCGGATCGATTTGCCCTTGGCCCATTCGGTAAGCGACTTGGTGCGTCCCTGGTATGTGACTTCAAAAGCGGTGGCCATATTCTTTTGCAACCATTGTACAAGGTCTCGCAGGAAATTAGATGCCTTAGATTCATAGGTTGATTTGGCTTGTCCAGATGATGTGGATGCCAAATCAAGGGCAGCGGCATAATTACTCAGTATGGTGCGGAGTTCGTCGTCCGTATTTGTAAGCCTTAAAAACAGTTCGTCGGACTTCTTCTCGTCCTTGAAGTGGGGTGGATCGAATGGTTGGATGAAATAGAGGTAAAAATCCCGTGGAGGGACTGCGGTAGAACGTTGGTTTGGTGCACCGAAAAAGAGATACCCTTGACGCGCAGCCTTTCGTTCCAGCCATTCCAGCTCGTGCTGCCAGATTTTATAGCCAGTGACGTAAGTTTGGTCCGTACACTCCATAACCCGCTTTAAAGCCTCGTAGTAATAGCGATCGAGCTGAGATGAATCGAGACTCTCGGCGCGCTTTTCGATCAGCGCGTCGAAGTCGTCGGTTTTTTTCAGGTCGAGATAGAACTGACGGTTTTCCGGGTTGGAGGAGATGAACTGTCCGCTGACCGTTTTATGGATTTCCCGAAGGACGGTTTCCACCTGGGAGAGCAGATCATCAGCCGGATCGCCGCCCAGCTCCTCGATGCCCGGCTGATAAAGGCAAAGTCCATCGCGTAGCTCTTCGGCTGTCGCTCCAATCGTGGCATAAATATCACCGGTGGTGAGCCGGTGGATCGACAGGGCACGAATAAGACGCAGCGCCATGGGTTTATATGCCGGACGCGTGAAAGCTTGCTGGATGCGAGATTCCAACACCTGGCTGCAGTCGATGACCGCTTTGATGTCCGGCACCGCCCGGAATGACGGGTTTTCTCGAAGGTTTGTCCAATAGGAATCATAAGCGATGAGGCCTGGCCGGTCATCCGGCAATTCCTGGCCAAGCAGCTTCTTCATAGCCAAAGACAAGGTCTTTAGCACTTCTCGTTTCTCCACTACGGTGACTCGCTCAAAGGAATCGATATAATCAGGATGCACCGGAAAGAGGTGGACGAACTCATCCATACGCTCGTTCATATGGCCGTAAAACTTTCCAAACGGGGTGAGGTACTCCCGTATCTTGGCCTGCTGCTCTCCGGTTTTCTTGAGCAATCTCTCGGCTACAACAAACTTGACATCTTTGCGGGCGATAAGAATCTGTTCGAAGCGGTCCTTCACTCTGCGGATGCTGTCGGCTACGAAGGAAAATCTGGGGCTGTCGAAGATGGCTTCCTGGACACCGGCCATGAAACGGAAACGCAAATCTTTGCAAACCTCGCCGATCTCTCGGAGAAAGTTAAGGTCCAGGATGAGTTCCTGATCCTTGCGGGTGCGCAGGTAATCGAGCGACACCTCGGAGGTGGAAGGAAAACTGTAGTTTATGCCCATCGAGGCTAAATGCTCTTCCAACTCGGCCACAAGGATGTCCCGTAACGACATGGTGGTTGCACCGATCTCGGTGCGGACTACTTTGAACCTACCTCCGATTTTCCCGGCGGCATCCGCCACATCGGCGTTGTTGAGGTTAGAAGCAAGCTCGGGGCTCTCCGCAAGCCCCGAGATCACCGACATAAGATGGGACTTCCCGGTGCCGTAGTTGCCGACAACCAGCAACCCTTTATTATCGGTTGGTTGGTCGAACTGCAATTGTGGTATAACCAGACCAGTCAGTTTTTCCGCCATCTCCTCGGAAATGACGTAGGTCTCTACAAGCTGTCTAGCTGCAGGCGCTTCATCGGCATCCCGCAGTTGTACTACGGACTCGATTGGATCAAACTCGATTAAATCACTGTATTTCATCTCGCTTGCTCCCTTGCAATGGAATTTGTTGGCGTTACATTGTCATCTCCGGGCTCGTTACCAGAAAATCATGCACCGGATATCGCCTGAACTCCGGATGAGACGGTTCCGCATAGGTCAAAAAACCATCAATGATGGCACCGTTCCAGGAGGCAACTACAGTCTTGTTGCGCGAAAGTCCCTGGAGCAGCCGAAGTGGGTCCTGTTTCAGACCCACATCGAACATTAGCTCGATGTTGTCAAGCAAGGTCATCTTGCCTGCCTCTTTGTCAACAATCTCACGAAGAAGGCGCGGAAGCTGTAATGCCCTTTGGCGTTGTGTCAAATCAAGCATCAGGCGAGAGAGCTCAAGGTTGACATTAACCAATGGCGCACCTGTGCGTTCCCGCACATCCAGGAGCGCGGTGGTTTTTCCGGCGCCTGAAGGCGCAACGACCAGCATCAGACGGTGATAGAGCTCGTCGAGCTGTTTTACCTTTCGCATGATCTTATCCGCAAGAGGTTCCGCCATTACTCTTCTCCCTTACCTTTTGTGTTTATTGCCCCGCCCGACTTCACCCACTCATCGACTTCGCCAGAGGGGACGTTCGTGTTGAACGTACCTTGAACTTTGTTGACTATGTTGACTTACTCGTTCGTTTGTCCTTTTGAAATCCGAACTCAAATCCCCCACTTCTTCCTGAGCTCCCTCCTCAATCCTCCGAGCCCATGACCCAGTCTATGACCCCACAAAGCCCCCGACTTCCCTGGTCATTCGACCGGCTAAGGATTTAGGGCAGGCTTCACTTCGTGTCGAGTTTGGCGCAAAATTGCGCCTGACGGCTTGAAAAGAGGATTAAATTGCCCTGTTTCTTAGGGATTTAGGGCAATTTTTTATCAGGAACGAACACCAAAGTAAAGGCCAAAGCCCCGACTTCGCCATAGTAGCGGTAGGCTACGACGGCTGAAATAGTAGCCATGGCTACGACGGCTGAATTCGCCGCTCAAAAAATGGAGATCCTTGGTGGAAACACAGGTTACAAAAGTTACGAAAGCTCTGTAATCCTGTCACCTTATGAGGCTCTTCAAAAGGACATACTCCCTGAATGTGGGATCAAGATTTCAAAACCTTTTCTATGCCACCTCTTTATTGCTTTACCTGTACCACAGAACCGTGACACATACGGTCACAGTTGCGGTTTTTGAAAGAAACGCTTTGACCAGCCCGATCATCGTCAAATACAGACTTTGGCAATGAAAGTGAACATTTTTTCTTGACCTTTCAAAAGGTTATATTCTATGAACCGACGAGCTTCGATTAAGACCTTTATTCTCTAACACGGCGAGTCGGAGAATATGACCAGCATATCATGTTGTTGTACGCTGATAACGCGCTTGTCGCTTTTCCGCCAAGAGTGGTATCCATAGACAATGAAAGATTCGCCCTGTTGTTTACCCTTTGGGAAAGCCGATGATACCGCATCTTCCGCCTTCCTTGAAAGTTTGGCGGACAGGCCTGCGTTGCCAAGGGTTCGCAGTACCTGACTACGGCTTCACCCTTGGACGCTTTGGATCTGAGGCATCCTCAACTTTTGCAACATCAGGGTACAGAAGGCTCTCAAAAAGAAGGACGGCAAGATCACACTGGTTGGTTTCGGGACCTTTTCAAAGGTCCGTCGCAAGGCCAGAAAAGGCCGGAATCCTGCCACAGGTGAAGAAATAAAGATCAAGGCCTCCAATAGCGTAAGGTTCAAGCCGGGCAAGGCCCTCAAGGATTCTATATAGCCACAGACCCGCCTTCGCTGAAAGCTATGGCGAGGCAAGCACACACCGACAGACCCCAGTTGAATAGGCTGCGCATTTAACGGGGCAGGCACAGACTAATCTCGCACCCCGGTGGAATAGAGAACACAAGTGCATTCCACCCCGGTTAAACAATTCCCGGTTTAACGGGGCAAGCACGGCGGGCAAAGCGCACAGGGACGCAGAGTGATATCGGCCTCATCGATAGACCCACCCCGGTCAAATGCTTCAAAACTAAACTCCGGTACGATAGACTCTACCTACCCCAGTTAAACAATTCGCGGTTTAACGGGGCGGGCAGGGACAGACTCGGCAAGCCCGGACATACACACATTATGATGGAAGCGTGCTGGTTTCGCTTGATTATGGCCATGAAGATGGCTATAATGTGGGAACTATACAAAGGGGGTGACGAGTGTGAAAAGGCAGTTTTCCATAGCTGAGGCCAAGAACAAGTTGCCGTCCATCATCCATCAAGTGGAAAAAGGACCCTCCGTCAAACTTACCAGGCGAGGAGAACCGGTTGCGGTGCTGTTGTCGGTTCATGAATACGAACTGATGGATCAGAAAAGCAGAGGGTTTTGGAATGCCCTAATGACATTCAGGCAAGACATTCAGGATAAAGCGGTGCAAATTACCGACTCCGATTTTGAAGGTCTTCGAGATTCGTCTTTAGGCAGAGAGGTTCAATTTGAGTCATGAAATACTTGCTGGACACGAATGTCCTGTCAGAGTGTGTAAAGACGACACCCAACGAGTCTGTCTTTCACAAGTTTGACAAGCACCAACATGAAATTGTGACGGCAGCGCCTGTTTGGCACGAGCTTCAATACGGTTGCCGGCGTCTTCCTAGATCTCGCAAACGCAAGATTATTGAATCATTCCTGAACGATGTGGTGAGACAGAATATGTTGATTCTGCCCTATGATGATCGCGCTGCGGAGTGGCATGCCAGAGAACGTGTGAGGTTGTCGTCAAAAGGAAAGATGCCCCCATTCGTGGATGGCCAGATTGCAGCGATTGCCAAAGTAACCGGTCTGGTCCTGGTAACGCGCAATGTTGAAGACTACAAGTCGTTTTCAGGATTGAAGACTGAAAACTGGCATAGGGTTTGAGGATTGAAAGATGCCGGCAGGAACACTGGGGGAAAGTTGGGGACATCCTTTACTTTTTAACTGTAATAAGCTCAAAGCTGAAGGTTCAAAGCTGAAAGGTGGAAGCGATTAGCGGGGTGATGCCTTGAGACAATCTTCATACCCAACCAACGCGGGAAAATACTTGGTGTATATACCTCTGTCTCTGGTAAGAATGGCACTGCACTTTGCCGAAGCGAACCCTCCAATATAAAAATCCGACAAGAAATGCTCTTTAAGATTCAGCCTGTGACCGCACTGAGGACATTTTACTTTTGTTTTTCGTTTCAAATACTTCATCCAGCCTTTTGATGCGGCAATGACAGAATCGACGCCAAGCGGTTCTATCGCAATTTTGTGTTCCTCTAAAAACTCGCCCAATAGCTTGGTGTTTCCTTTAAATTGGGGCATAAGTTCCGCGAACACCACCGAGGGTGCAACCAGATTCTCTCTTCTTGCGAGAGCAGTGTACAACTTCTCCTGAAAGATTCTAAATTCATCTTTCAAAATATCAAGCAGAATAGTCGTATCTACACAGACTCTCAATTTATTTTGCCCCTGACTTCATCCATATATTCCATTGTTGTCGGTCCACCTCTGAACCTTCCACGCCACTTTCTCCTGACCGTTTCTATTGGGTCAACAACGAGGACATATTTTTGGCCCTCTTTTGCGATGTCCACTTCCGTTCCTGGAACGATACCCAGTTCCTTCCTAACATTTACAGGTATGGTTACTTGATATTTGGCAGTCACTTTGGACAATTCCGTCACCTCCTAGTGCCCCGTCTCATAAATTCCGTATTCCAAATTGGCAAAATGAAATGTTGTCAAGTTGGTTACATTTAATCCACTTATCAGAGACGGGGAAATCCGAAATTCGAATATCGAAACTCGAAACAAATTCCAATGACCAAAATCTTAAAATTCCAAAACACTAATGACTTCA
>JAFDKF010000304.1 GCA_019307135.1 Deltaproteobacteria bacterium | reverse complement strand
CCAAGCCACTTCTATCTTTTCATCGCTATCAGCTGTGAGCTATGCGCTATGAGCTGGCACGCAGTGCCAATTATCTGGCGTAAAGTCACAAAGCCCCAACGTCCCTCATTACAAGCTGTGAGCTGTGAGCTGGCATGTAATGCCATCAGCTATCAGCTATGAGCCGGAACGAAGTTCCATGCTTTTATCTTTTCAATCATCAATCATCAACCATCAATTTCTTTTAAGGAGGTCCATATGCTTATTGAATATATAGATGAAGCAATGAGTAAAGCTATTTACGATAAGCTTGAAGACGGTAGTTTTGCAGGTAAAATATCACAATGCCCTGGGGTTGTCGCCTTTGGAGAAACGCTTTATCAATGTCAAAAGGAATTGAGATCATCCCTTGAGGGGTGGCTTATCGTAAAAATTAGACATGGTGACAGATTACCCGTGATAAGAAGAATTAATCTGAACAAAGGAATACCTTTCCCTAAAGAGACATTGGCACATGGGTCAGTGGAAGCCCAGTAAGCGAAGAGATTTCATAAAGAAGTTAAAGAGACTCGGATTCAAACCTCCAGAGCCCGGAGGGCGTCATTTCTATATGCGTTACGGTACTTATACACTCACTCTGCCAAGCAACAAAGAATATTCAGTTCCACAAATTAAGATGCTTATCAATGAAATTGAACGCGGCATAAATAAGAAAATATCGTTAGAAGAGTGGGAAGGTCTTTAAACTATGGTTTTTCAATCCTGCAAGTCTATCTTTTCATCGCTATCAGCTGTGAGCTATCGCCCTTCAGCTTCTTGGGCGCCATAGCCTTAGGCGCCCGTCCTCCGTAGTCCCGCTTGAGCGGGACGGAGGATGGATAGGCGGCTCAGCTATGACCTGGCATGTAATGCCATTGCTTATCAGCATAGAGCAAAGCCTGTCCCCGCGAAGGCGGGGAAGCATCAAGTATCGAGCATCAAGTAACCATCAACGTAAGTCAATCAAAGACTTGTCCGCCGTCCTTGCCCGCCGTCCTTGCCCGCCGTCAGTGTGGCGGGTTTGTGGCGGGTTTGTGGCGGGCTTGACCCCTTCATCAAATTACGAAAGGAGGTATAAATGGAAACCAAGGAAACGATATTTAAAGAGATTGAGAGCCTTCCAAAACCTCTCATTCCGGAAGTCCTGAATTTTGTAAGATTTCTCAAGTCAAAAACCATTAAGGAGCAACTAAGCACGCCTATCTTAAGTGAAACAAGTCTAAAGAAGGATTGGTTGAGGCCGGAGGAAGATGAAGCATGGCAGAATTTATAAGAGGTGATGTGGTAGTTGTTCCGTTTCCATTTTCTGATCTAACAGATTCAAAGCGTAGGCCTGCACTGGTTTTAACGGGTTTAATGGGGAATGATTGTATTCTATGCCAGATTACCAGCCAACCGATAAAAGATAATTATTCAATTGGACTAGATGATTCCGACTTTGAGAAAGGGTCCTTAAGGCAAAAAAGCAATATACGGCCTAATAGGATATTTACGTGTGATGAAGGGATTATTTTATATCGTGTCGGAAATATAAGAGCCCAAAAAATGGAGTCGATTATTAGAAAAGTTATTGAAATAATTAAATCATAATTTTTAATATTGAGGTTCTGACCTCCAGCCTCCAACCTCCGATCTCTGGTCTCTGGTGTGGCTGTCTTTCAGCGCTATGAGCTATGAGCTATCATCTTCTTGGGCGCCATAGCCTTAGGCGCCCGTCCTCCGTAGTCCCGCTTGAGCGGGACGAAGGATGGATAGGCGGCTCAGCTATGAGCTGGCACGAAGTGCCATTCTTTTATCTTTTCAATCAACAATCGACAATCGACAATCATCAATCATCGAGCATCAAGTATCAAGTATCGAGTATCAAGTATCAAGTATCGAGTATCGAGTATCAATCACATTGCCTATCAGTATCGAGCAAAGCCTGTCCCCGCGAAGGCGGGGAAGTATCAAGTATCGAGCATCAAGTAACCATCAACGTAAGTCAATCAAAGACTTGTCCGCCGTCCTTGCCCGCCGTCAGTGTGGCGGGTTTGTGGCGGGTTTGTGGCGGGCTTGACCCCTTCATAGTATTAAGAAAAAGTGGAAAATACTGGGTATCCCTGTGTTTGGAGAATGGCCTTGTAGGCCAAGGGGTTACTAAGGAAACGGCGGTTGATAAACTTAAAGAGGCTATAGATTCGTTTGAGGCCATAAGAAAGAATGAATCTGATATTTACAGTGAACCTTTATCAATAAAGGATCTGCATGAGTTTTTGACAGTGGAGGGTCCTGAGCCTATTTTAGAACCAATGGAAATGCGGGCTTTATATGCCTAAAAACATCCCTCATTAAATGTAAGGAGGTCACATGGAAACAGAAGAGATAAAGATGAAATATCCAAGCGGATTTGAGTTCGCTGTTCATATGACAAAGGAAGAATTGGAACACCATATTCGCTTAATGGCTGCACTGAAAATGTTTGAACTGGGCAAGATTTCCTCTGGAAAAGCTGCTCAACTGGCTGGAATGTCACGGGTCGAGTTCTTGGAAACTTGCGGGAGATACCGGGTCAGCGTTTTTAATTATCCGCCTGAGGAACTGGAACAGGAGATCAGGAAAGATTTAGAAACTTCAAGAAAACTGAGTGGGAAATGAAAATTATTTCAGACACAGGTCCAATCATTGGTTTAGCCAAAATTGGCAAGATTTCCCTGCTCAAAAGTATCGCTGACGAAGTATTGATACCACCAATGGTTCACAGGGAACTATTTGCAAAAGTTGGAACCGAAGCAGACCAAATCGACTGGGCTCTGAACGATTTTATCCGTATAGAAAAAGCTGTGACTTTAGACACAGTAACTGAAAGGGTTCTTGCTGATTTGGGCGAAGGGGAGAAACAAGTTATTGCACTCGCCTCCAATCTTGAAAAGGATATTGTCTTATTACTTGATGATCATGCTGCAAGGGGTGTTGCAGAAAAACTAAATATTCCTATGATAGGGCTTATTGGCCTATTGCTGATTTCGAAGGAAAAGGGATTGGTGCAAAACGTGGTATCACTCATTGAGGAACTGCGAAAAAAAGGGTACTGGCTTTCTGAGGATGTAATTGAAGTAGCAAGGCTACTTGCGGGAGAATAACAATAAAACCAATCAGTTTTCAGGTTTTAGGTGGTATTATCCTGCTCCATCCGCTTTGCAATATAAAAGAGTATTTCAAACATCAATCCCATAATGCTCGGCTCAATTCTGAAAAATCCAGATCCGTTTCTTCTTAGGGCCTGATCTCCCCGCCCAGAGTTGAATCGGGTCCCTTAAGCCCTCCCCGACTGCGGCTGTGAGCTGTCAGCTATGAGCCGGCACAAAGTGCCATGCTTTTATCTTTATCTTTTTCAATAATCAATCCTTTAAGGAGGTGAATTATGAAAACAATTGAAATGGAGGTTCCGGATCAGCTCTATAAGAAAGCTGTTGGTCTTGTTAAGGAAGGCTGGTTCCGTAATGAGAATGATATCTTCGCCGAAGCAATTCGCCGTTTTTTAGATTCCCATAAGCCGGAACTGATGAAGAAATTTATTCTTGATGATGTTGAATGGGGCCTGCATGGACAAGAATAAATCAGAAATTACAGTCGTTTCCGATGCAGGGCCTATTATTCATTTAGATGAACTGGACTGCTTGGACCTGCTGACTGACTTTCATACGGTTTTACTCTCGGATACCGTTTGGGAGGAAATAAAGCGACATCGTCCAACTATCCGAAGTAAAACCAATCTACCCTTTAAAGGCATAAATATAAAATATCCTAATGATGAAAAACTTCAAGCAATGTGCCAAATATTCACCCTTGATGTTGGAGAAATCGAGGCTTTAGCAATTATGGAGAAGAATCCGTCGGCAATATTTTTAACTGATGATGCATCCGCTCGCCTTGTAGCCGACCGAATGGGGTTCAAAGTTCATGGAACAATCGGTATCCTCGTCAGAGCTACAAGACGTGGACAGATGAAACCTGATCAGGTTTTAGGTGTTCTATCGCAGATACCATTGAAGAGTTCATTGTACTTGAAGTCTTCTATCTTAGAAGAGGTTATTGACAAGATTAGAAGCGAGCTTGGCCGCTGATATTTGTGGCGGGCTTGGCCTTTAATAATTCCTCCATCTCACAGGGCCGCCGATCTTTGTTATTGTCTTTTCATCGCTATCAGCTTTGAGCTATCAGCTGTGAGCTGGCATGAAATGCCATCAGCTATCAGCCTACGGAGGGTGGATATGAGCCGGCACAAAGTGCCAATACCAACAATCATAAATTTCTTTGGGAGGTGAGACATGAATATCTATCATGATCGGATAGAGATAAACCCTGAAGTTATGTTAGGGAAACCTGTTATCAAAGGAACCAGAATCCCTGTAGAACTAATTGTACGAAAATTGGGAGAAGGAGCATCAGTAGAAGATTTGCTGGATGGATATCCCAATCTTAAAAAGGAAGATATTCAAGCTGCTTTAACTTATGCTGCTAATTCCCTGGCCAATGAGCTGACTATATATATGGAGACTGGAACATAATTTTGAATGTAAAGAATATAAATTTTTTGGCGGATGAGAGCTGTGATTTTACTGTTGTAAGGTCGCTTAGGGCTGCGGGATATGATGTTGTTTCAATTGCTGAGTCATTTGCATCTGCCTCTGACCTTAAGGTTCTGAAAATGTCTGTTGAAGAAAAGCGTTTACTCTTAACAGAGGACAAAGACTTTGGGGATTGGATATTTGCTCATGGAGAAGAGATGAGTGGTGTATTATTGATTCGTTTTCCAGCAAATATGCGTTCCGGTCTTGGGCAGGCAGTGAGTATTTTAGTTGCTAAGCACGGTTCTGATCTAATGAAAAGCTTCACTGTTTTGGAGCCTGGAAGAGCGAGGATTCGGAAGATAATATAGACTGGTTCTAAGAACTATTATATAGGTCAAAAAGTTATTTAAGTATTTAAGGACCCCTTCTTTTATCGAGCATCAAGTATCGAGCATCCAGTAACCATCAACGTAAGTCAATCAAAGACTTGTCCGCCGTCCTTGCCCGCCGTCAGTGTGGCGGGTTTGTGGCGGGCTTGACCCCTTCATGATCTCCCTGCCCAGTTCGCTCTGACAATCGACAATCGCAAATCCCATTGGGTCTTTGTTTTTTATCTTTTCCTATGAACTGTGAGCTGTCAGCTATGAGCCGGCACAAAGTGCCATGCTTTTATCTTTTCCTATGAGCTATCAGCTGTGAGCTATGCGCTATGAGCCGGCACGCAGTGCCAATTATCTGGCGTAAAGTCACAAAGCCCCAACGTCCCTCCTCAGTGACTCCTCAGTGACCAACGTTATATATTTAATTCCCTTGATAATGGCCATAAAAATGGCTATAATACCAGAAAATTAAGACGGGGGCCTATAATGCAAAAACAGTATTCCATCGCTGAGGCAA
>JAFDKF010000035.1 GCA_019307135.1 Deltaproteobacteria bacterium | reverse complement strand
TTTGCCTTGGACACCGTCCTTGAGCAGTTCACGGAGATCGTATTCAGGACGAAGATCGTCAGTTTTGTCGTCTTTGGATTTCTTGTTCATATGCCTCTCGCTCTGCACGGGTAAGCCCTCGTGCACTTATGATGCGGATTCTCTCGCCACGTTCGGTATGAGCGACCATCAGGAGCCTACCGGCAGCCGAGAATCCGAACGTGATGAACCGATCTTCCTCATCGGAATGATCTGGATCAAAGATAGTGATACCCAACGGGTCCCGCAAGACAGTAGCAGCTTCTCGGAAAGCAACGCCGTGCTTCCTCAAGTTCATCTTCGCTTTGGCAGGGTCCCATTCGAATTGTATCATGCCTTAAGCCTCGTTTGTTAAAGGGGCAAACGCTTGGACTGACACGGGAAATAGGGGACGCTGGTGAAATATTGACATTTGCTCATTTCAACGCTCTGATTGCTTTTTCACCTATTTGAAATCAAATACATCATTTTCAATCTGTATCGGGCTACGGCGTCCTGAGCGCAGTCGAAGGATCAGCTCTGTCAACCGCCTGGCCCGCCCAGGCGGTTGACAGGCATGTCCCGCCATAGCTTTTATGCGACGGCGGATGTTGCGGGGGCTGCGGGAGAAAAACCCCTGGCTACCCGGTTAGGAGATCTATACAATTCGATCCTTATAATGCTCAGGATCTCTATGGAGATGAGCCACCGCAGTAATTAGGATTTCATCTATTTCTATTGCGTAGAGAAGGCCATAAGGAAAACCTTTTAAGATGCAACGTCGTGTATGCTTGCCTATTTTGGTCCATGCTTCCGGCATAAGCCTTATTCTTTCGATGGCGGCATCAACTTCTTGATAAAAACGGAAGCCTAAACCGGGTAACTGATGGTCGTAATACCTTACAGCTTCATCCAATTCGATATTAGCGGGGGAGACGAACCGAACCTTCAACGTTCATACCTCCTCTTGATCTCATCCCAATCAATTGCCTCAAGTTCACCTCGCTTATAGGCTTCATATCGAGCCTCTGATTCGGCAATCCAGCTCTGCTCAATGTCTGCATCGGGCTTGTCAAGGCTATATAAAATTGCCTCAACTAATCGAACACGTTCAGTGGGTTGAAGCCCGAATGCTTTCCTTGCCAATTGATCTACTGATTCCATAATGTTCCTCCTATTCTATCCTAATGGGTATTATACAGAATTCAACATATTGGAATATATGGACTTCCGTATATCACAATGTTCCCGGCCAAGGGCTAAGATTTGTGGGGGGGGGCGGGGGAGAAAAACCCACGGCTACCCGATTAGGTGGTGACTACCTTAGCTCTATAAAGATCTCTGGATGTTGCTCTGCGATTCGTAATAGAGACTTGGCAGGCCCTTGGGGCTGCCTTCGACCTTGCTCCCAGTCTTGTATGGTCCGCGGGCTAACACCCATTAGACTTGCAAATGCAGATTGGGATAATTTTAATTTTTGCCTAATTACTTTCGGTGGAGAGGGTTCAGTTAAAGTGTGCTTCTTTAACTTGATTTCACCTTTCCGAAAACTTTTGATTTCTCGGATACCATCTAAAATTTCTTGGCCAATATCACGATTATTCATTTTTAGTCTCCTCAGCGATTTTCTTTAAGACATGGCCAGGTATGGATGCTCTGTTACATATTATACGGCATCGCCGTACAGAATGCAAGTTCTATTATTTGGCCTTTTCGTCGACCGTTCGTCGACCGGGACGCTCGTGCTAAACGTGTAAGGGAAACAGGGGGCGCCGTGAAATATTGACATTTGTGCTTCCAACGCCCTGATTGCTTTCCCTGGTTGCTTTTTCACCTGCGTAACATATGGGACGTACATTAGATTACGTAACATATGGGACGTACATTAGATTATAAGTTTATATCGGCAACCACAGGACTTCCACAGGGGAAAAGCGCTGGTAAAATCGCAATCCTATGTGAAAGGAAATGGAAGAAATGGGGTAGAAATGGGGTCGGGCCAAGCTATCATACTGAAATATATGGATTAGTGTTCCAAAAATAGCTGTTTTCAGCATCAATACCGGCATTTTTGGTACCAAAAACGTCAGGATAAGAAACCTGCGGCTCTCGAAGCTGATACGCCTCGCCGCCCTCGAGGACCTTCCGTCCCTTCGCCCGAATCCCAAGCTCAACCTTTGTCCTTTCTCCCGTGAAAGAGATGACCACTCCTTTTGCCCTTTCTTTCCTTTTCCACTTTCTGTCATTACCGCGAGACGTTACATGGCAAAAAGCTCCTTCGTATTCAATGGGTAGGCGTCTTGCCATGGTCAGACTTTTCTAATCTAAGAGTGCGCCAATTAAAATGTCCCATGTCAAGGGCTGACCCCACTTTCGACAATTTCGACCCAGTCAGGTTGATCCTGTTGTTAGGTTTCCCCATTTGTTTATCCTCAATCACTTCGACTTGTAATTTCAATCAGATGGTATCCAAACTGGGTCTGAACTGGCCCATGAACCTTTCCTATTTCGTGACTGAATACGACGCGATCAAATTCTGGAACCATTTGGCCTGGTGAAAACTCACCTAAATCACCCCCGCCTCGCTGTCCAGAAGGACATTTAGAATGCTGCTTGGCCATTTCGACGAAATCAGATCCTTCTTCAATTTGTTTTCTGATTTCTTCACATTTTTCCTGTGTATCAACCAGGATATGACGAGCTGTAGCTGTTGTCATGATTTCCTCCATCTTATCAAAATATTTTTTAGCAAAACCTAACCTCAGGCGTAACCTGCCGCCAACATGCGGGGCAACCGACTTTTGATACACCGCTAAACATTAAGCGAGGCACAGACTTTGAAAAACCGCCAAGCCGTTGGCGGCCAGGTTGACACCATTGTTAGGCCAATTTTCTACACAAAAGGCGACTCTCCCGACAAAATACCAGCATGATATCTACAGCAGAGAACAGCAGTTTCTCTGTCGTCATAAAGCGCCGCCGCGTTTAGGCACCCGCCGACATCAGTACCCGCTCTGCCTCTTCCGGCAGTTCGATAGGTGCAAACATTGACGCCGGGTAGAGATAGCCGTCAGGCTCTGACTTGTCCTCATCAATGACGCGGAACATATTGTGCGACTCCGCCTCTGCATCTGGCAGCGTGCGGTAGACTTTCCCTATGAACAGGCTTGCCGGATTGCTGTCGTTGTTGATGCAAATCACAAAATTACTCATCGAATTACCCTCTTGACTTTGAAATCCTTGGCGTGCTCAGTTCTTGATCTCTTCAGATCCAAGATGGGCCGATTTCTTCTCTGTCATTGTGCCCCCTTCGCTTCTGACGGCTCGCCTAACCGTGGAGGTGAGGGGCGGCGAGTTCACGAGCCGTCCCTCACCAGCATTATGTTGTGTGCCGGGCAAGGCCCGGCTGCTAAATGGTGCGGTCCGATACTATGACACAGGTATCGGGCAAAGTCCAGACCCAGCCTGACGGAGGCGACTCGAAGCAAAGCGGAGAGGCGAGCCGCCAGGCGAGAGCGACCAAAGGGAGCGGCAACGGTAGCCGAAGGCAAGCTCCTTCGCCAAGGGCTTCGACGGCTCAAGAGGGCGGTGGCAGCGATGCAACGTCTGAAAGGCTGAAGGGAAGCGAAAGGCGAGCCGCAGGCGAGAGCAACTGCAAGGAGCGGCAACCCGTAGGCAAAGGTAACCATGTGGTTACCATAAAAAAAAGGGCTTACAGCGATTAACTGTAAGCCCTTGATTTTGCTGGTAGCGGGGCATGGATTCGAACCACGGACCTTCGGGTTATGAGCCCGACGAGCTGCCAGACTGCTCCACCCCGCAGCAATAAATTTAATTTAAACCTTCCCTGCCACGCTGTCAAGGGTTATTTGGAAAAACGTATCAATCGTTCTATCAGCTTGTAGCCATCAGCGACAAATAGGACCTGGGCCCCGGCATTTTCCTCGCTGAAACCGCCAGACCCATCCTGGGGGGTGGAAATCCCTGTACCACAGATAGCAAACGGGACGGGTTCTGTGGTATGCGTCCTGACAGAGATAGGCGTATAGTGATCCGTTGTGACCATGATACGAAATTCCGGAAAGCCCGTCATCCCATTTAAGACCTTTCCCACGACCATGGCGTCAAATGCCTCGATCGCGGAGATCTTTTCGTCCAATAAGCCGGCGTGCCCTGCCTCGTCCGGGGCCTCCACGTGCACATAGATCAAGTCAACATCTTTGATGGCCGACAGGGCATATTGCGCTTTGGCCTCGTAATCAGTATCAAAATATCCGGTGGCACCCGGAACCCTTATCACCTCAAGCCCTGCATAAACACCAATCCCTTTCAAGAGGTCTACAGCAGAAATCATGGCCCCCCTAAGCCCTGTCCTCTTTTCAAAAGCCTCCAGTTGTGGGGCATGTCCCTGACCCCAGAACCAGATATGATTGGCCGGTTTCAGCCCTTTTTCGACGCGCCTGTTGTTGGCCGGATGATCTTTTAAGATTGTGCCCGCGCGATCCATGAGCTGAAGCAACACCCCATGAGAGGTCATACGATCCAAATAGGGTTGGACCGCCTGGCCGGTAATATCGTGAGGAGGCGTGGTGTCAACCTCTGCGGCCCCACCATGCCAGACCATAAGATGCCGGTAGCTCACGCCAGGATAAAACCGGAAGGTCTCATCTCCCAAGGCCCTGTCCAGATCCTCGATAATATCCCGGGCTTCATCAGTGCTGATGTGACCAGCACTGTAATCGTCCATGGTCAATATGCCATTTTGCGTGGAAAGGGTGACCAAATTACACCGGAAGGCCACATCTGTCTCGGATAGATGGACGCCAAGGCTGGCCGCCTCTAACGGGGCCCTCCGCGTCAGGGTGGCTTTCGGATCGTAGCCCAGGAGACTCAAGTTGGCCGTATCACTTCCGGTTTCGCACCCCTGTGGAATAGTTCGTGCCAGACCTAATTCTCCATGGTCGGCTATCCAGTCCATATGGGGAGTACGGGCAGCCGCAAGGGGAGTTTTGCCTCCGAGCTCGCCAATGGCGTAATCCCCCATACCATCGCCCACCAGGATGACATATTTCATCTCCAACCCTCAATCCGGATCAGAACGGTCTTGTCTTTGACTACATCAAGTTGATCGATTTCCGAAAGGGCCATCCGTACGGCCGCCTCCTTGGCCTCATGGGTAATCATGACAATGGGTACGGCGCCTACAAGGTCCCGCCCTTTTTGGTGAACCGATTTGATGCTGATCTGATGCTTTCCGAGAATCCCCGAGATTTTGGACAGCACACCCGGCGTGTCTTCGGCTGAAACTCGAAAATAATACTCGGTCTTAAGCTCTTCGATTGACTTGATCCGCCGTGCCTTGACACCGGCCGGCTGATACCCCACAGACGGTACCCTTCCCACCGCATCCGTGAGGATATTGCGCGCAACATCTACCAGATCGCTTACCACAGCGCTGCCTGTTGGCATCATTCCAGCCCCGGGTCCATAGAGCATCACGTTGCCCACTGCATCCCCTTTTATGTAGAGGGCATTGTAGGCATCATTCACATTGGCAAGCATACTGTCATCCGGTATCAGTGTGGGATGCACCCTGGCCTCAATCGCCTCACCATCGTCTTTTGAGATAGCCAGGAGCTTGATACGGTATCCGAACTCTTTTATGAACTTGATGTCAAGGGGCGTGACCTTTGAAATACCCTCTGTATAGACAGCCTCAGAATCGATGGGTACGCCATAGGCGATAGCAAGGAGTATGGTCAGTTTATGGGCCGTGTCGATCCCTTCGATGTCAAAGGTGGGATCCGCCTCTGCATAGCCGAGTGCCTGAGCTTCCTCCAACACTTTTGAAAAGGGTCTTGCCTGGTCGGTCATTTTGGTCAGAATATAATTGGCAGTGCCATTCAAGATACCGAAAAGGCTTTCGATGCGGTCCGCAACCAGGCCTTCCTTCAGCGATCGAATCAGGGGAATTCCACCACCCACGCTCGCCTCAAAGCCCACCTCTACGCCCTTTCGGGAGGCTGCGGAAAAGATTTCATCCCCGTGTGCGGCCAGAAGCGCTTTATTGGCCGTAACTACGTGTTTCCCGTTTTCAATCGCTTTTAAGATAAAACTCTTTGCCGGTTCATAACCACCAATGAGCTCTACGACAATATCAACCTCAGGGTCGTCAACGACCATTTCGGCATCCGTTGTAAGGAGGCTGGCATCCACAGCTACCCCCCGGTCCCTTTCAAGGTCAAGGTCGGCTATCCATTTTAATGCAAGGGAGGCCCCGAGGCGCGACTCGATCACCCCCCGGTTTTCCAGCAAGATCTTTACCATGCCAGACCCCACGGTTCCGAACCCCAACAGACCAATGTGTATCTGCTTCATCTGATCACCCGTTTCGATTTCGGATTTCGGAATGCAGAATGTTTTTATTGCGCCATTTATTCCGCAATCCGAATTCCGCAATCCGAATTCGATTCATGCTGTATTCTGCATCAAGCATCGAGCATCAAGTATCAAAGTATCTTCCGAATCCCCCTTATGGCCTGATTGATGCGCATCTTGTTTTCTATAAGGGCGAACCGAACGTAATCGTCTCCGTATTCCCCAAAACCAAGCCCTGGTGAGACAGCTACCTTGGCTTTTCGGATCAACATCTTTGAAAACTCAACAGAGCCCATCTTAAGGTATGGCTCAGGGATCTTTGTCCATACGAACATGGTCCCCTTGGGTGGCATGGCCGGCCAGCCCACCCTGTTCAGCCCGTCTATCAGGGCATCACGCCTGGTCTTGTATGTCTCTACTGTCTCCTTGACACAGGCCTGAGGCCCGTTTAATGCAATAATGGATGCAATCTGAATGGGTTGAAAGATCCCATAATCGAGATAGCTCTTGATGCGACGAAGCGCTCCCACAATCTCGGGATTGCCAACGCAAAAACCCACACGCCACCCCGGCATGTTATAACTCTTGGAAAGCGAGAAGAACTCTACCCCGATATCCTTGGCGCCCGGCACCTGAAGAAAACTGGGGGGCTCATATCCGTCAAAGACAAGGTCTGCATAGGCAAAATCATGAATCACTAGAATGTCATGCTCTTTGGCGTAGTCCACGACCTTTTCAAAGAAGGCCAAATCGACCACTTCGGTTGTGGGATTGTGTGGAAAGGAGATGATGAGCATTTTGGGCCGAGGCCATGTCTGCCTTGTGGCAGCAATCAGGTCTTCAAAAAAATCCCGATCCGGACTCAACGGAATCCCGCGTACATCCCCACCAGCAATGATTGCCGAATACGGATGGATAGGGTACGTGGGATCGGGCGAAAAGACGACATCCCCCGGCCGTATGGTTACCAGTACAAGATGAGAAATCCCTTCTTTGGCACCAATGGTGACAATCGCTTCGGTATCCGGGTCTATATCCACGCCAAACCTGCGTCCATACCAATCGGCAATTGCCACCCTGAGCTTTGTGATCCCCATGGATGCTGAATACCGGTGATTCCGGCTCTTTCCGGATGCCTCTATCAGCTTATCCACGATGTGCTTTGGGGTTGGCATATCAGGATTGCCCATCCCCAGGTCAATAATGTCCTCTCCCGCACGGCGGGCATCCATCTTAATCTTGTTTACCGTGGTAAAGACATAGGGAGGAAGCCGATTCAACCGGGCAAATTCTTTCATGGTGCTATCCTTCCTTAGGGTATCTGGGTGAAGCCCATAAACTCCTTCTTTTTAAAGACGTTATTACACCACAGCAGCGGTGATGTCAAAAAGATTTCTTTTGACTTATTGGAAATATTATACTAATCATGCTGCAAATATAAGCACATGAACCCAACGGAGCGTGGTATGAACGAGTCTCTTACTTATCAAGATGCCGGAGTCGATATCGATAAAGCCAATCGTTTCATAAAAACGATTAAGAAAATTACCAGGGAGGCCCCTCGCTCCGGGGTGATTGCCGGCATTGGGGGCTTCAGTGGCCTCTATTCCCTTGACGTGAGCCGGTATGAAAACCCCGTTCTGGCAACCTCCACGGATGGGGTAGGCACCAAAGTCAAAGTTGCTTGCATGATGGACAAGCACGACACCATCGGGATTGACCTGGTGGCAATGTGCGTAAATGATATTGCGGTGCAGGGTGCCAAGCCGCTGTTTTTTCTTGACTATCTTGCCATGGGAACCCTTGTCCCCGAAACAGGAGAGGCAATTGTCCGGGGAATCGTCGAGGGCTGCAAGCGTACCGGGTGTGCTCTCATCGGGGGCGAAACAGCAGAGATGCCTGGACTTTACAGAAGCGGTGAATACGATCTGGCAGGGTTTGTGGTCGGCATTGTAGACAACAGCAAGATCGTAGATGGATCAGAGATTGCAGTTGGCCACAAGCTTATTGGCCTCGCCTCAAGCGGTCTTCACAGCAACGGTTACTCTCTGGCTCGAAAGATTTGCTTTGAAAGGCTTAAATTAAAGGTAGATGATACAGTTGACATATTGGGAAGAACCATTGGGGAAGAGCTTCTGGAGCCGACCAAGATTTATTCCGAGGTCATCCGTCACCTCCTGCGTGACTTTCCAATACACGGCATTGCCCACATAAGCGGTGGTGGTATCGTAGACAACCTGCCCCGCATACTCCCCTCATCCTGCAAGGCCCTGATTCAGGAAGGAAGCTGGGAGACCCCGCCTGTTTTCACCTTCCTTCAGGAAGCAGGTAAGCTCTCAAAACGGGAAATGACGAGAACCTTCAACAACGGAATTGGGCTCATCATTGTAGTCCCTGAAAGAGCGGCACAGAGAATTCTGGAATTCCTCGGGGCCATGAATGAAAAGGCATATGTCATAGGTAGTGTTGTGGAAAGGAAAAAGGGGAGTCACCAAATCGCCTGGGTGTGAACTTGGGATTTTTGTCCCAAGTTCGGTTTGTAGAGTTTATTGGGTTTGTAGAGTTTGTTGAGTTAACCCAATAAACGCAATAAACCGTGTAAACACAATAAACAGGGACCTTATCCCTGGGCCACTATATCAAACACTCTGGCCAGTGCCTCCGGAAGTTTTTCGGGCTTGCTCCCCCCGGCCTGCGCCATATCAGGACGCCCTCCTCCGCCACCACCCACTACAGCAGCCACCTGCTTTACGATCTGGCCAGCATGGTACCGACCCAGATGCTCCTTGGTAACCACGGCCACCAGCAGAACCTTATCCGGTGCCTTGCTCCCCAGCACGAGAATACCTGACTTCATCTTTGCTTTGAGGTGATCAGCCATCTCCCTCAAGGCCGCTGGTGTGTCTACTGAAACCTCCTGGGCGAGAACAGATACGCCGTTGACAGTCCTGACCTCAGAAAGTAACCGACCTGATGCCTCTGCCGCCGCTTTTGCTTTGAGGGCGGCAAGTTCCCTGTCCAGGCCCTTCAGTTGGGTCAGGGTCTTATGGAATCTCTCTGTAAGCTCCTCGGGTTTGCTTTTTAGCATCTGTGCCAGGGTATGCAAGGTCTGGGTGGTCTCCTGGGTGTATGATAGGGCAGCTTTTCCTGTGAGTGCCTCGATGCGCCGCACCCCTGCTGCCACACTCCCCTCGCTGACAATCTTAAACAGCCCGATATCTCCGGTGCGCTCAGTATGGGTACCACCGCACAGTTCCTTGCTGAAATCTTCAATGGCTACGAGGCGGACCCGGTCACCATATTTTTCCTCAAACAGGGCGGTCGCCCCTGTCTTAAAGGCATCCTCAGCATCCATCTCCTCGATCTGAAGAGGGATGTTCTGCTGAATTCGCTCATTGACCAGGGTTTCAATCTCCTGAAGTCTCTTCTCTTCAACGGCAAAAAAATGCGTAAAATCAAAACGCAATCTGTCAGGTGTTACCAATGACCCTGACTGCTTCACATGGTCCCCAAGGAGCTGGCGTAGGACCGCATGGAGGATATGAGTGGCGGTATGGTTCCTGGCAATGGCCAAACGTCTGCCCTGATCCACGGTCAGGGTGACGGTCTGCTTTGGGGAGATGCTTCCTTGCAAGACCTTTCCTTTGTGGATAATGATATTATTAGGATCCTTGACCGTATCTGAAACTTCCATCTCAAAATCTTGACCAGAAATAAGGCCACGGTCTCCCACCTGCCCCCCTGCCTCGCCATAAAACGGGGTCTTGGCTGTTACAAGCTCAATGGAGTCCCCTGCACTGGCCCGTTCGAGGGCCTTGCCGTCTATGACCACCATAAGGACTTCTGAGTCAATACTTGTGAAGTCATAACCTACGAAATCGGTTTCTATCCCCTGGCCCGAAAGGACCTTGTAGGCTTCTACTGCCCATTGATCACCAGCACCTTTCCATGCGGTGCGCGACCGGAGCCTCTGCTGAGCCATGGCCTGCTCAAATCCAGTCATGTCTAGAGATATCCTGTCTTCCCGCACAATATCCTGGATAATATCCACCGGAAAACCATAGGTGTCGTACATCTTAAAGATCAGATCACCCGGTACCTCTGAGACGCCTCTGGTCTTCAACTCACCCAGTGCATCCTCCAGCACCCGGAGACCGGTGTCCAGGGTCCCCAAGAAGCGCACCTCTTCATTCTTGATAATATTCTTGATGTAGGCGTCTGCTTCCAACAGCTCTGGATAGGCCATCTTCATGACTTGAGAAACCTTTCCTGCGATCTGGTGCAGAAAAGGGCGTGCCAGGCCCAGAGTGCGGCCATAACGTATGGCCCGCCTCAGGATACGGCGCAGCACATATCCTCGTCCCTCGTTGGAGGGAAGTACTCCGTCACCAATGAGGAACGCTGCCGCACGGCTGTGGTCTGCAATCACCTTAATAGACACATCAATCCTTGGTGATTCGCCAAGAGAGTGACCAGAAAGGGCCCCGATCTCTTTTATGATGGGCATGAACAGATCAGTCTCATAGTTATTGGTAACCCCATGGACCACTGCTGCAATACGCTCCAGGCCCATGCCTGTATCAATGCTCGGTTTTGGAAGAGGCGTCATCCTGCCGGCTTCATCCCGGTTGAATTCCATAAAAACCAGATTCCAGAGCTCCAGATAGCGATCACACTCACAACCGACCCTGCACTCCGGTCGCCCACAACCGACCGCCTCGCCCTGGTCTATAAGTATCTCCGAGCAAGGACCGCATGGACCTGTATCGCCCATGGACCAGAAATTGTCTTTTTCCCCGAGGCGAACGATACGGTCTTCGGGAATCCCTGTGTGGCTGGACCAGAGCCTGTGAGCCTCATCGTCTTTTTCGTACACCGAGACCCACAGTCTATCTTCAGGGATGCCATATCCCCTTGTCACAAGATCCCAGCCCAGTTCAATGGCCCGCTCCTTGAAGTAATCTCCGAAAGAGAAGTTTCCCATCATCTCAAAGAACGTGTGATGGCGGCCTGTGTGTCCTACATTCTCAAGATCATTGTGTTTGCCACCTGCCCGAACACACTTTTGAGAGGAGGCTGCCCGCACATAAGGGCGCTTGTCCTCCCCTAGAAAGGTTCGCTTGAACTGAACCATACCGGCATTCGTGAAAAGCAAGGTAGGATCATCATCAGGCACTAGCGATGAGCTCTTCACAATTGTATGGCCCCTTTGCTCAAAATAGGCCAGGAATTTATTGCGCAGATCATCTCCTGTCATGTACTTACTCGTTATCCGTTATCCGTTACTCGTTATCCGTGAATCGTTATTAGCACGTAGTCCGTCGTTAGTTGTCAATAGCCAACCTCAATGGACTACTGACTACTGACTACTGACTGCTTACTGCCTACTGCCTACTTCTTACCCCCTTTTCCCCGATCAGCCACTGCTTCGGACTCAGCGGATTCTTCTTTTGCCAATCCAAGGGCCTTACGGACCTTCTCCAGGATACGAGCAGACACATCAGGGTTTTCCTTCAAGAAGCTCTTGACATTCTCCCTGCCCTGTCCAATCCGTTCCTTGTCAAAGGAGTACCAGGCCCCGCTTTTGTCGACGACATTGGTTTGAACCCCCATGTCAAGAAGGTCGCCGGCAGTCGAGATCCCGTCGCCGTACATGATGTCAAATTCTGCGTCTTTGAAAGGGGGTGCCACCTTATTCTTCACCACCCTCACACGCGTGCGGTTGCCGATGACCTCCTGCCCGTCCTTGATGCTTCCAATCCTGCGGATGTCAAGCCTGACCGAGGAATAGAATTTAAGCGCATTCCCCCCTGGCGTGGTTTCAGGATTGCCAAACATCACCCCGATCTTCATCCGAATCTGATTGATAAAGATAACCGAGGTCATCGATTTGCTGATACTGGCGGTCAGCTTCCTCAGGGCTTGTGACATAAGCCTGGCCTGCAGCCCCATGTGGGTATCCCCCATCTCCCCTTCAATCTCTGCTCTGGGCACCAGGGCCGCCACTGAATCAACAACCAAGACATCCATGGCCCCGCTACGAACCAGGACCTCAGTGATCTCCAGGGCCTGCTCACCAGTGTCCGGCTGGGAAACCAGTAAATCGTCACAGTTTACTCCCAGCCTTCTCGCATACATCGTGTCCAGGGCGTGCTCGGCGTCGATGAACGCCGCGATACCGTCCTGCTTTTGGGCCTTGGCTACGATGTGAAGAGCCAGGGTGGTCTTGCCCGAGGATTCAGGACCAAAGAGCTCTATAACCCGCCCTCGCGGGATGCCCCCGACTCCCAGAGCGCAATCCAGGGCAAGCGATCCGGTCGGAATAACCGGGACGTCCGCAACCACCTGGCTGCCCAACTTCATTATGGAACCCTTGCCGAACTGGCGTTCTATCTGCCCCATGGCCAGTTCGACCGCCTTCTCCTTGTCCATGGATATGCTACCCATAAATACCCCCTATTGTGTTTATTGTGTTTGTTGTGTTTATTGTGTTTGTTGTGTTTGTTGTGTGTTAAAACCGTAACTTCTCAATAACTTGGGGTTTGCCCCCTCATCCTGTCCTGGCGCGACGTGCCTGAGCGGTCGGCATAAAGCCGACCCTACATAGGGGCGGGTTTATCCCGCCCGTTTGTTCTGGCCAGGGGTGAGGGGGGATCAACAAATCCCCGAACTTTTTGAGAAGTTACTTAAAACCCTGTGCACTCAATGAACTCAATAAGCTCAATGCACTGAATGAACCCAATAAACTCAATAAACTCAATAAACCCAATAACTCACAGTGCCACCTCAGCCAGCTTACAATAGACTGCGCCGCTGGGGCGCAGATCACTTTGAAAAAGGACCACCGATTCCGCCTTGAAAGACTCTGTTCCAAACTCTCCCAATGCTTGCAATGCCTTACCCAGCTTGGCCCGGTCCAGACGACCTTTTACGCGGCCTATCGTAAGATGTCCCTTGAAAGGTCGCTTCTCCTTCGGAAACCCAAGGCCGCTGAGCTGGGATTCCAAATCCCTTTGAAGGGCACGCAGGGCCTCTCCATCCCCGGATATCCCTACCCAGACGACGCGGGGGCGCTTGAGGTCCGGAAAAACACCAATGCCCTCTGCTCTCAGGGTAAAGGGCGAAAAGGCCTTCGCTGCTCGCCCCATCGCGGCACGGATTCTCTCTACATCATCCCTATGAATATCTCCCAGGAACTTTAGGGTCAAGTGCATGCCTTCCTTCCGGACCCATCTGATCTTAAGACCTGATCCCCGAAGTGTGTCCTGTGCTTTCGCAATGGCTTGCAGAACAGATTCCGGCACATTGATGGCTATGAAAGACCGTATCTTTTTACCCATGTTTTATACAGGAAAATAATGTCTTCGGGGTAGACAAACGTATATCTTTTAGAAATCTTTTGTGCATTATTTACGGGATACTGGATTCTGGATACTCGATTCTGGATAGAAGAAATAGTTATCAAACAGGATGAAGTGTCCAGCATCAAGTATCAAGCATCAAGCATCAAGTATCTGTCTATACCGAGGCCATACCTATTGAACTTATAACAGAATTGCCAACCCAAAAATCTTTTTCTAAAGGACTATAGACTGACAATGCTTTCGTATCTGCATGAGGGCTTGCTCTGAAGCCTTCTGTTTGATCTCTCCTCGACTACCTCCAAAGAGATATTTCCAACACTCCACATCCTCGTTCCAGGCCAGGGCCATGTAAACCGTGCCAACCGGTTTTTCAGCCGTACCGCCTGTGGGACCGGCAATCCCGCTGACCGATAGGCCCAAGTCCGTCCCTGCCAGCCGTTTGATGCCGGTTGCCATGGCCCGGACGCACGCCTCGCTCACAGCCCCGTGTTCTTTAATCACCTGCCCGGGGACTCCCAGTAGTTCAATCTTGGAACGATTGCTATAGGTCACCACCCCCCTTTCCAGATAATCCGAACTGCCGGAGATATTGGTCAGCCGGTGGCAGATCAGCCCCCCAGTGCACGATTCGGCCACCGCGATGGTCATTTTCTGAGAAACTAGCAGCCCAGCCACTTCCTGTTCGAGTGAATTATTCTCCATTGTTTGTAACACGCAGTCGGCAAAGTGGAACCCTGAACTTAGGCTGCTATCGAGAAAATAACATCTTACTACAAGGCGTTAAGTGTAATACTTAAAGCAATACTTAAAATAGTCGAATAGCCAATCTCAAGGCAACATTGGCATAAATACCTGCAAGGACGTCATCGCCGACTACACCCCACCCACCCGGCAATTTCGTTTCCAGCCTCCTGATGGGAAAGGGCTTGGCAATATCCATGAGCCTGAAGAGAAAAAAACCAATCACCACACTCTTGACGCTCCAGGGTATCAAAAACAGAGTCACCAACAAACCGCCTATCTCATCTATGACAATCAAGCCGCTGTCTTTTTTCTTGAATACTTTTTCTGCTTCACCTGACATCCATACGGCAAATCCTGTAAACAGGCCAAGGAAAAGAATTCCATGAACCAGACCGAGCCTCGAAAGGAGATAGCAGAGAGGAATGGCAACCAGAGTACCAAAGGTACCGGGTGCAACTGGCGCATATCCTGCGTAACAGCCTGTTGCCAGCAGAACCACACATTTTTCTCGAATCCTATACAATGCCTTCTTTGATTTGGGATTGCGGAATGCGGATTGCGGAACTAAAATCGTAAATCCAAAACCCCGAACATAGACAAGCCCGAACCAAAAAATACGAGAGACTTATCACGAAAGCACGAAACCGTGAAAGCACGAAAAAACAAACATAACTACCTGTGGTTTTTTGATGTCCTTTCGTGTTTTCGTTCTTTCGTGTTTTCGTGATCGTTTTCATAACTTTCTCCCCAGAAAAAAACGCATGTCTCAACTAAGCACCTAAATCCGCATTCCGCATTCCGAAATCCAAAATCCAAAATCCTATGTCGTCTCCTTCACAATAGTCTCATACACTACCTTCAGAGGCACCTTCTTCTCTAAGGCAATTTTTTTGCAGTCCTCATATTCGGGTGCCACAGAAACCCTGCCTGTGGGACCTGAGATCTCCTTTACACGCACCTTGCCATAAGAGGTGGTGGCCTCTTTGACCTTTCGTGGGAGCTTTGATCGCTCTGCCCGATAATGCCGCACCCCGGTGGCTGTGGTCTCTGAAAGAATCCGCTGTACCACGGTCTCTCGATCAGTCTCCTTGCATATAACCTGCACCATGGTCCCGGGTCGATTTTTCTTCATAAAAACCGGGATCAAGACCACATCAAGGGCCCCATCTTCAAAGAGTCTCTCCATGACAAAGCCAAATATCTCGGGATTCATGTCATCTATGTTGGTCTCAACGACTGTCACGCAATCTGCCTCACACGCAAAACCGGGCTCCCCCAGCACAACCCTGAGCAGGTTTGGCATTTCTTTCAAATCACGGCTCCCCACGCCGTAACCGACCTGTCGAATCAGCATTTTGGGCATTGGGCCGAAATCTCGACAAAGCGTCGTAAGAATCGCAGCGCCGGTGGGTGTAACCAGTTCGTGGGAAATTCCCGTGCCGTAAACCGGCACGTCATCAAAAAGGGCCAGTGTGGCAGGGGCTGGAACGGGAAGTCTCCCATGCTGGCAGGTGACAAACCCTTTGCCCACTGGAATCTCTGAAGCGAAGATCTTGCCAATGCCAAGCCATTCCACACCAAGAGCAGCCCCCACTATATCGACAATAGCATCCACGCCCCCCAGTTCATGGAAATGGACACTCTCTTTGGGGCAGTTGTGGATAGACGCCTCAACTTCGGCCAGCCTGCCAAAGGTCTTAAGGCTTAAGCCTTTCACCGCGTCCGGGAGGGGGCTGTTGTCGATAAGAAACCTTATATCTTGATAATTCCTGGCATGTTCGTCTTTATCCTCAACCACCACCTTGACCTGCCGGCCGTGAATCCCCATCCGGGCAGCCGTGCTGATCTCCAAATGAAAGGCCTCAAGTGGCATGTTGCGGATATTCTCTTCAATAAGATCCCCTGGAATCCCCAGATGAATCAAGGCTCCAAGAATCATATCGCCGCTGATACCGGCAAAACAGTCAAAGTAGGCGATCTTCATTCCCATCCATATCTTGCATGTGGCCCCGAGCATAGCGACCCGCTATCGCAATCCGAATTTTCTGATTTCTTAACACACCACGTCGTGGGAGTCAAAAAAACGGAGTCGAAAAAAAACTGCTGCCACCATAGAAACCAACCAGATCCGCCCGGCCACAGCAAGATTGGTGTAGCGGATTGATCCGACAAATTGACTAAGCCTGTCTTGCTTTCCTGGCATGAAGCTGTATGATCTCAAGGAGGAGTTCTACGGACTTGACCATGTCATCTAATCGGATCGACTCCCGCACCGTGTGTATGTCTTTCATGCCTGTGCCAAGGACACCCGTGACAATCCCTTGGCCAAAAAATATATTCGCATCGCTCCCGCCACCGCTCGTCTTGGTTTTCATCTCACGTCCCAGGTTGGACGCGGCCTCCTTTGCCAGGGTGATTACCGCGTGATCTTCAGGAACCTTCAACACGGAAAAATCCTGCCGAACCTCCAGTTCCAGCCTTGGAAGTCTGTCATCCGAGTGAATCCTATCTTTGTAGTTTGAAACTTGGCGTTCAAAACTCTGGACAATCCTTAGTGTTTCTTCCTCCAGTTTTTCAGGGCTGTGGCTGCGGACCTCGCCAGCCACGGTCACAAGACAAGGGACAATATTGGTGGCTTTGCCGCCCTCGATCAGCCCGATGTTGGCTGTGGTCTCCTCATCAATACGGCCAACACGGATCTCTGAAATCGCCCGACTGGCCAGATGTATGGCATTGATACCTTTTTCAGGGGCAGCGCCGGCATGTGCATCCCGACCATGGACTTTGAACTGTATACGATTGGCAGCAGGGGCTCGGGTCACAATCCCATCGGTGTCGGCGCCATCCAGGCTGTAGCCGTATTGGGCCTTGATCATGGAATAATCAAAATTTTTGGCCCCCAGAAGACCAACCTCCTCGCAAATCGTTACAACTACCTCTAAGGGCCCGTATGGAAGTCTGTTTTTCTGGAGTATCCTGATCGTTTCAATAATAACGGCCAAGGCCGACTTATCGTCAGCCGCAAGGATGGTGGACCCATCGCTTGTAAAAGTGCCATCTGAAAAAAGGACCTTGACCCCCTCGCCCGGCTGGACCGTATCCATGTGGGCATTGAGCAGCAGCGGCACAACATCCGCCCTGGTCCCCTTAAACCTGGCGATCAGGTTACCGGTATCACTTCCCACCTTTGGGCCGGCCCCATCGATCAGTACCTCCGCCCCCTGGGATTCAAAGATCCCCTGTAAGGTCTTCGCAACGGCCCCCTCTTTCTTTGAAACACTGTCTATCCGAACCAACGTTCTAAAAAGATCACCCAGGCGCTCATGATTTACCATATCACGTTTCCCCTTTTACCAGGATATGAATAAACTAAATGATCACGGGGCTCCTTTTGTCTCTCACAGAGTCCACAGAGCCACTGAGTTTTTGGCCTGATTTTTCCTACTCAAAAAATCAGGGCAAAGAAATATCTCTGTGATCTCTGCGGGCTCGAGCGACCACAGGGAGCGGGCGTGAGAACCTACATCTTGTAATCAGATACCTCATACAAAATCGTTGACAGCCTTAACAATCATTATGTATAAAAACAATTTCGAGTGCGGAAGTGGATAGCTCACTGGTGGGGCTCCCGGACTTCAAATCCGGTGTGGGGCGCTAAAACCGTCCCGGGTGGGTTCGATTCCCATGCACTTCCGCCAACTCTTTTCAAGCATCACACCTTCTAAAGCCTCTAAAATAAAGCATCGATGATAAGCTCTTAGTTCAAACTCCCTATTTTCGTGTATTTGAAGAGTGTCGGCAAGTGGGCCTCTATTTTTTTGAAGCTACTTGGTCAACGTTTTGGTCAACATTTGCGGAAACAACCTTAATTTGGCGATCAAGCCATTCAGTGTATTTGATCATTGCATTTGCCAAAACATCATCCGTCGGAACAATGTAATGAACATCCATTCCTTTAAGGCTGTGCCCTAAAATCGTATCCCTGTAAACCTTATCAACGCCGACAGCCGCCATATTCGTTTTTACCGTTCGCCGGATATCATGAAACGTGATGCCGGCTTTCGTTTTCCGACCATAGGGAATGTTAGCTTTCTCACAGGTTTCCGAAAACTGCTTTTTAAGGCTGTTCTTGCCGCTCATAGGCTTGCCCCGGTAAGTGATAACAAATTCATGATGCAATGCCTGGGGCAGCGTATCTAGCGCATCTTTCACATGGTGATTGATAGGAATATGTTTATCTCTCTTTTCCTTAACAATCTCCTTGGGCAATCGGATCATCATATTCTTTTTATCAATGTAAGACCATTTTAGCAGGCGGATCTCACCCAGCCTCATACCTGTATTGAAGGCGATAACTAAAACCACCCGATAATGGGGGGATGCACTATTGACAAGGGCCAGATATTGTTCCAATGATACAAGGACATCTCTTGCATTGCTGCCAGCTTCCAGGAGGCGTTTCGTCCTTCTGAATGCCTTTAGCGAATAACCATTAAGCATATCATTATCAAACGCCTTTGTAACCGCTGTTTGTGCTATTTTGATTTCCATATCAATAGTCGCATCTGCCCCGCCCTCGCCTTTTCGCTTATCCTGATAGTCTTCAAGGTCAGTTTGTTTAATTATGTTGACCAAGTGTTGACCAAAGACACTGTTGAAATTGTTTAAAGCCTGTCCAATCCGGTCATAGGATGCAAGTTTTTTGACAGCCTTCAAGTCCAGATACCAGTCAGTTAACTCTTGAAAAGTCATTTTGGATTCGGGCAACATGTCAAAGATCCGGTTCTCACGCTTCTGACTTCTCCGTTTCCCCTCAGCGTCCCGGGCTTCCTCAATGGAAAACCCAACCGGCTCTCGCCGCTGCTTCCCGCCTGGTAATCGGTAGCCGATCCAATACCTGACCTTCTTCGACCGTTTCAGTTTCACCAGGTCCGCGCCACAACTGCACAGCTTGTTTCTCACTGATTGCTTTTTGTGGCAGTATGGACACTCCGATAAGATTGCCATTTGAGTCCCTCACTTTCTGCCCATCAAAAAAATCCCGGAGTGGTGCTCACGGGCAACAACACCCGCCAGGTTCGACAGAGATACCGGCCACTTCGGGATCACAGTCAATAAATGCCATCTCACATGTGGTCTCGCGATTGTTGAATTCGAGCATGTCTCCATGCATAGGATTTTTGTCAGAAAGTCAAGCTCTTTTTATCATTTTAAGCGAGCCAGTGTCGATTGCAACCACCATATCTCTGACCAACTTCACTATTTCTTACGCTTCAGCTATCCGTCGGTCACAGAGAATCAATCCACTCATCCAGTTGGATGCGATCAAATTTAACCAGCTTACCAATGCGTTTAGGGCGAACCGGAAAAGGGTTCTTGGCCTTTGGTGCAATCCGGTTATAAAGAGTCCGAGGTGACAGGCCGAGATATTCAGCAGCCTGCTCAACACTCATCAAACGACTAACATGCCTGGGGTCCTCGTTCATGTCCTTCAAAATCTGATCCTCCTTGTACGGACTTAGTTCGCTTTGCTGACAATTGGCCCGTCCTGCCTGCCCTGGCGCGACACCGTCGGGAGAGGCTATCACATTCCTCAACCAGGTCTGGGCGAGGGGCGCGACATCAGAATAATAACCGGTGCCATGTGAAAACCCCGTCTGGGCCAGGGAATAATGGAATGTTGGGTTCAAGAGGAACAACAGCAATTCAAAACGGTATTTTGGCCTCAGGTCTGATGACCTTGGCTTTGCTTATGCTTTCTTGCTATTTTAGCCCTCTGCTCCGGTTTTTGGGGTGCCCGGAAACGGAACTGTTCCGTTTCCGACCACCCTATGCACTGTTGTTTTCGGAGCGTTGTAACCACTCCGGTAAACAAAGTCTTGTCTGCCCCGCCAGAGGTAACCATGATCGTGCTTGCGGCCAGCCTGCTGTTCTGAAACCACAACGGATACTCCAGAAAATTCATGTCCTGTTTCAGGCATTCCGTCATGTAACGCCGTTCCCGGATCTATTTTTCTGTTGCCTCTATTCCTATAATAGCCCCAAGGGTAAATCTTCGAGGTTGGGATCCATGCTTCCAATGGAATTAGGCCGCTCCCTGGGATCATGGTTTAAGTCCTTTCAAAAGTGCCCCCGCCGCCACCAAAACTGTTTTTTTGACAATATCGGGCCTGGCTTCCGGTATTTCCGACTCAGGCGTAATAACATTTGCCTGCGCTGTTGCTTCGTCGTTATTTTGAGCCAGTGCTCTTGTTTTCAGGGTGGCCCAAAACGGAACAGTTCCGTTTTGGGCCACCTTACCCACTCTTGCTTTCGGGGTGCTTCCAAACGGAACGGTTCCTTTTTGAATCACCTGTGGGATTGCATCTTAAATGCACTTTGGGTCACGTCCAGGTCACTTTCAGGTAAGGCATACATCACCTGTTGCGTCCGTCTGGTTTTCTAGCAGGCACAAGGTGAGATCCCGGCGGTTTCAGAGGAGGACTATCATATTAGTTGTCATGAGCCGGGCTTGTTTGACTAGTAAAACATCTCCTTCCGGAATTCATCGAAACTTTCTTCAATATGGTCTCGCAATGCCCGCAATCTGTGATAGTCCCGGTGTTCTATTTGCCGCTGCACCTGAAATAGGGACATGTCGATCTCGGCTTCAATCGCTTTGCGAATCATCTTTTCCAGTTGCGCGGGGTGCAAGGCATCAAGCTCGACCGCGATAGTGCCATACCGCTCCACATACCTCTTGTAACGCGGATCGGAGACCTTCGCTGCCGTGGGATCAAAAGGGAGATTATAGGCATCAATATGTTCCGGATTCAGCGCAATCCGCTTGAATTCAACGCCCCATAGCCCGAGTTCGCTTTCCAGGGTCTCAATTGTGGCTTCCAGCATTTGAACGCCTGATGGATCGAGGTCGCCGAAATACAACACTACCGGCTGCTGGCCTTTCATCATGGTCTTTTCCGCACGGTTAAAAAAATCGGCGATAAATGTGACACTGCTATACCCGCGGCAAACCACCGCCCTGATACAATACGGCCAGACCACTTCACTGAAGATCCGAAACAAGGCATCCTTTTCCGTCCATACCTCGATATGTTTCTCCTGGCCTTGAATAAGACACCTGGTATAGCCACGGAGAAAACCATCCATTTCGGATCGGACAAAATCCTCAACCTTCTCATAGCCTCTCTTGGATGTTACCGTCCGGCTCCGGTCCTCCAAGGCCCGCCACGGCAGCATGTTGTCGATGCGCATCCATTTGACGAGCTTCGACAGCATGTTGTATTGAGACCGGTTGTTTTTGATGTCGCCCCTTGACACCAGTTGATAGTAGATTTGCCGCAAGGTCAAAGGCCAGTACTCTCGAAGGTCCGTGACCACGGCCTTTACCTTTTCCGCCCTATTCTTCTGCAATTTTGTCCATGTCCACTGACGTCTTGCCATGTTTCCTCCTTATTTTGAAAAAAGGCCCAACCCGTCCCCCAGCCGGAGACATGAGCTGTTACCAGCTACACCGCAGGAGGTGCGTCGAGCCTTGACTTGGCTCTGTTCGATTCCTGAACCGATGCAGCCGTTTTAAAAATCCGACAAGCTCAGGGCGCAAAGGATTCGATATTGAAATCCTTTGCGCCTTCAACCAAACCGTCAACCGAAGACCCCACCTTTTCCGTGGAGTTGATCTCTATGATCTGCCTATATATTGGCTGATCACATCCATGCGATCCCTGCCGTGGCCCAATTCCACCTTGAGAACTTCTCTCGCGTCGGAATTGAGTTTCTTCCACTCTTCACCTGCTACACGCTCTGCATTTTCCCTGAAAGCCTCCCCGGATTCGAACTTTACGGAGGGCTGGAACCCCGTGATGTGAGCGTATCGCTCTTGAGCGTAAGCATGCCTTAGCCCGTGCGATGCGGCCCCGCACGCGCTTTGCGTGAGACCGTGTCTATGGAGCGTTTTATAGAATCGCTGCTCCCACGCCCTTTCCATGTTGTTCGATATTGCATTGGTGCCGTCAACCACGTGCCTGGCAGATTCTATCGCCTGTTTTGCGTCTGTGATGAGTGGGTCTGTTCTTGTCATGAAAAATACCTCCCTGCTCACGCGAATTGAGGTAATACCAAATCCTCGATCTCAACGGTCAATGCGAATGATCGCTCACTATCTGAGATAGCGTCCCAGCACTGCCTGAAGACAGCGAAACAGGATAATGCGATCCATAATTCGCTATATGTGAACCTATTACCGAAAATAACGGTTGGATTCTCGGAAAACCTTGCTGTTCTAACTATTGAGTTTTCCAGCCGCTTTGTGATCAAGTATACGTTTTGCCAATTTTGCCTATTTTTGCA
>JAFDKF010000303.1 GCA_019307135.1 Deltaproteobacteria bacterium | reverse complement strand
CTTATGTGCGATACTAACTTCAACCTAAAACTGTATTGAATTACATAATACGATATTATACAGAAGATATATAGCGTTGATATACAGAATTTTTTCTGCTTAATACAATACGTTCGCAGGAATAAATATGGCGCATACATTTAGGCATTCTGCTGGCTTTGGAAAGAGGATTGAATATTGGATTATTGGAAATATGTTGAAAGAAGGTCTTGATGTATATGTTCCAATGGTTGACGATGATGCAATTGATGCTGTCATTAAACGAAAAGATGCTTCTTTTATATCAGTCCAGATCAAAGCCAGATCAAGAAAAGTTGTTTTTGGAGATGCAGCCTTATTTGCGGCTATTCCGCATGAGAAAAGAGAGAATTATTGGTTTATTTTTTATTCTGAGCGCATGGATACGATGTGGATAATGACATCTGAAGAATTTATCCAAGAATCTGTACAAAATAAAACAGGGAAAAATAAAGGGAAAAGAAGTATTTGGTTCAATGGAAAGAATACAAAAAATCAAACTGAACATTGCAAGCCTCAGTTTGAGAAATATATCGCCAATAATTTTGATAGATTAAAGTAGAACGAGAAGGGTAGATTTCGCAGAAAAACAATAATAAAGAAACTGTATAAACAAAAGAATGCTTGTGGTCTCTGGCCTTCGGGGGAGACGGGGGTAGGTTCGATTCCTACTGGGCCTTCCGGCTACATGCAGCGACCTGCTGTCTCTCTGAGCAGTGATTCAGAGATGTCCGTTGGCATTAAAATCGACAGGGAGGTGCATATGAAAGCTGGAAAGAACACCAAAACAGAAAAGTTGGCATTGAAACTTAAAACAAGGTTAACCCTTAAATATAGGATCATTGTCGCTGCTGTAGTCGGTTGCCTCATGGCTGCCCCGTTGACCAGAGGCTACAAGCACAAAATCTGCGAACAAGTCAATTAAGTTGACCCGCTACACGTCGGCGAATTTTGCAGCACGTTATGCTGCTTTTGAATGTCTAAAGGAGGAGAAAGATGCCTGATTTCATTCCTTGGAATAGCCAACCATTAGATTTTTGGGCCAGCAAGCATGCAGAAGGTAAGTTCATCGATTTGGAAGGGCGATCGACCCATTACATCGAAAAGGGCGATGGAGAGCCAGTCATCTTAATTCACGGTTTCTTTTATGACTCATACATGTGGTCAGGAAACATTGATGCATTGGCGGAGCATTTCAAGGTCTATGCTATAGATCTTTGGGGTTTTGGCTATAGTACACGGCAGCCGTTGGGTTATGGTTATCAGCTCTATGCTAACCAGGTTCTGATGTTTATGGACAGCCTAGACATTCCTCGTGCTGTTTTGGTGGGCCAGTCCATGGGAGGTGGTACCGCTATTAAATTATGCGCTCAATACAGAGAGAGGGTTAATAAATTACTGCTTGTTGATGCAGGCGGTATGCCTAATCCAAGGCCATTGGTTGGTCGGTTTTTGGCCTTGCCTAGAGTCGGTGAATTCTTTCTTTCGCTCAATACGGACGCGATAAGGAGGAAGAACTTGAGGGATATCTTCATTCACAACAAGGAAGTCATAACACAAAGCTACTTCGAAAATGTAACAAGGTTCCATAGCGTCATTAACGATTCTTCGGAGGGATTTCTTTGACAAGCTAAGCGATGAGATCCATCAATTAGGGGAAATGGATGTTCCGATCATGATCGTCTGGGGGAGAGAGGATAGGGGGATCCCATTGGACCGAGGAGAGAAAATGCATCGGATATTGGAAGGATCTCGCCTTGAGATAATCGATGATGCCGGTCATGTGCCTAACTCCGAACGTTCAGAAGTTTTCAACCAGCTAGCGTTGAGTTTCTTGCTTGACCCCTACTAAAATTAGAGAACTATCCCCAAATGGGCAAAAAAGATAAAGATTCTGTCCTTGATGACTACGCAAAATTAAAAAACGAAATTATTCGTGACAAAGTGAATGAAATTTTTCGCAACCATCCCAAAGACCATATTGCCAAAATGGAGGAACTCGGCTTCGTGTACTTTGAAGACGATGATGATTATGAAGAAATAGAAGAAAGAAATGCCAGACCAGAAAACCAACGACAGAGAGATCTCATCGCCTATTTAGAAAACAAAAAGAAATTATCAAAAAAGATATTTGAAAGTTACTCTGAGGAAAAGGCTGCAGAGAGTCCCAACTATCCGCTGATCAGGAAATACTACAAAGAAGCCAATAAAAACCTTAAATCCCTCCTTCTATATGGCTTGGACAATTACCCCGGCAGAATTGACCTCCTCTCTGACTTGTCATTCTTCCATGAGTTCGAAAATATTCTCAGTATTCTCATAACTTATTACACTCAAGCATGTGTTGACGAAGAGAACCTTGATACATTTTCAGAATTAGCCAAAGATTTTTATTATTCCACAAATCCTGACGGTTACGAGGCTTATTATGCTCTTCGGGAGTTGTTTGAACCAGATACAGACAAAAGAAAAATCATTGATTTCCTAATAGCAGAAGAAGAAGAGGCAGAAAGAAAGGCGCATCAACCAATTGAACTTTAAAGAAAAAGGCGTCCAAGACACTGCAGCCGACCGCAAGAAGCACGGTCGGTTTTTGTTACGGTGTTACCTTTACAATAGTCAGTGCTGTCCGTACCGTTCTCACGGCGGCGGCTGAGTTTTTATGTTCGGCATATGAGGAAACTATGGAACATGATAAGAGAATTCAAAAGATTTTAGGGGAAAACCGTAGTCGTAATCAACAAAACTCATCAAGGTATCTTGATTATTTAAAGTCGGCTGTTAAATTTCCTTGCAGGCTGACTGGTATAGAAGACTTCCCTTGGGAAGAACCATACGTAATTGGAGGTTGGGACAAATACAAATACCAAGAACTGAAAAAAGAGAACCCTTCTTATACAGACGCATTTGAGTTGTTAGAACTACTTGAACCAGATTCAGAGTTTGATGATATCGTTGCAAAATTACAAAGGTTAACTGATCTTAAGATTTTCGAAGTTGGATTATCATGGTTGCAATGTTTAGACCCTGATGATGTGAACTACCAATTAATCAAAGATTACGCTGTATGGCATGCAAATTATTGACAATTTCTTGCCGAACCAGTCATTTGAGTATGACGGCTAAAAAGCGTGGCAATTTGAAAATCTGTGCTTTTCTACAAATGTGAGCTTTGCAAGAGCTCTTGGTTTTTTCACGCCGCTGCTCAACCTTGACTTTGTGCGTCGCGTACACAAGGTAATAAGTTGGAAAAACTGGATCGTAATCAGAAATCTTTAACAAAGTGAAGAATTTTTTTATACTGGACAGAAGAAAGGAATAAGGCCTGAACATGCTGGAAGGCTTGGGATAATTCTTGATCGGCTTAATGCCGCAAATGAAGTAAAAGATATGAATTATCCCGGTTCAAATCTCCATAAATTAACTGGAGATAAAAAAGGCCAATATGCAGTAAAGGTATCAGGTAATTGGAGAATATTTTTTAAATTTTTTGATGGAGATGCCTATGTTGTCGATTATGACGACTATCATTAATGAGGTGATATTATGAAAAAAATGAAACGCCAACCAACACATCCTGGGAAAATTATCCAAGAAGATTATTTAGTGCCATTGTCCATAACAATTAC
>JAFDKF010000034.1 GCA_019307135.1 Deltaproteobacteria bacterium | reverse complement strand
GGGCCAGGGGCGCGACATCCCAAGATGATTTTGGTGCCCATGTAGTCCCGGCCCGCCCTGGCGCGACGTGCTTAAATTAATCTACTAAGCTCATAATCCCGGTCTGGGCCAGGGGCTGGGCCAGGGGCTTTTCAACCGGGAACCCTGAACGTTGAACCGCTCAACCTAGGTTAAATGTTGAGGATTTTTTTTGCTTCGATTACCGCTGAACCTGCATCGGGAGCATAGGAGTCCGCACCAATCTCCTGAGCATACTTGCCTGTGACCGGAGCGCCGCCAATCATTACCCTCACTTTATCCCTCACGCCCGCATCAACCAGGGCCTTGATGGTCAGGGACATGGCCGGCATGGTGGTGGAGAGCAGTGCTGACATACCCATAATCTCAGCATTCTCCTTTTTCACTTCTTGAACAAAGGCCTCGGGCGATACGTCCACCCCCAAATCAAGAATAGTGAAACCAGCCCCTTCCAACATCATAGCAACCAGATTCTTGCCGATATCGTGCAGATCACCTTTGACCGTACCCAAAACCACCTTGCCTTTGGTACTGACGCCCCCTTCCTGAAAGTGGGGCTTGAGTAACTCAACGCACTCATGCATGGTTTTTGCCGACCGCAGCATTTGTGGCACAAACATCAATCCTTTGGAAAACCGATCTCCCACAACATCCATGGCGGCAATGAGACCCTGGTCCAGGATGTCTTGGACATTGCTCCCTGCTTCTAATGCCTTACGAGTTTCCTCCGTGGCACTGTTGATGTCTCCCTTGATCACTGCATCCGATAATGCGTCATAACTCATAGCATCTGCCCCCTTTCCAGGTTTCGGCTTCGAGCCTATCAATCATCTTCAATGCCGCCATTTTGATAGGCATCGATAAAATTGGTACAGTATTCATCGTGACCCAAGAGCATCTCGCTGGTCAGCAAGTTGGCCATGAGACGTTTATCGGTCGGATCGAGAATGGCTACAGACAGTCCGTGCGCCAGTGCCAGGGTCAAAAATGTGCGATTGACAAGGCGGCGCGCCGGCAAGCCATAAGAAATGTTTGAAAGTCCGCAGATGGTATTCACTCCCGGAAACCGTTCCATAATGACGGCAATCGCCTTGAGCACGGCTGAACCCATTGTCACATCCACCGATACGGGTTGAGCCAATGGATCCACATAAATTTTTTCCAATGCGACGCCCGCCTTTGTCAATCTTTCAATGAGTTCCGAGGCCACGGCAGTCCTTTCGTCTGCTGTGGTGGGCATGGAAGTTTGCGCCATGCACAAGGCGACAACTTTGCAAGGTTGCGAGGTGACCACCGGCAGAAGATTGCGAAATCGATCTTCTTCCAAGGAAATGGAATTGATCATAGGCTCGCCCTTATGGCATTCTAATGCCTTGACAAGGGCTTCCGGGTTGGGACTGTCGAGGCACAGTGGAATATCAACAGCTCCCTGAACTGTCTCCACGAGCCATGGGAGATAGTCTACTTCCTCTTTTAGGAAAGTGCCGGCGTTCACGTCAATGAAATGGGCTCCAGCGGCAACTTGCTCGCGAGCGATCCTAACGATGAACGCTGCATCGCCGGTCTCTACAGCTTCTGCGATGCTCTTTCGACTTGTATTGATCTTTTCGCCTACGATAAGCATGTTGTCCTCTCTTGAGCGACAATCATTCTCAGACGTTAGGCACAGGTATCAATCCAGCCTTCAGTTCGTGCTCAAAACCCGTAAGCTGGTTCATCGAAGAAAATCGATCATAAGGAGATCCATTGGCCAACGGTTTCTGCTGCACGATCCGTGCCGAAGTGCTCGGTAAAGACGCGGAAATAATAAAGTTCCTCCTTGCTGCGAACCATGGGGTAGGCAGCTTGGGCTTCGGCCAGTTCTTCATCCGTGAGTACGTCTTCAAAATAGGCTGGTAGTAGGTCGGCTGATCCAGATCCCTGCGAGAATTCCTGTTTGAATCGCCAGACGACCTTTTGGGGCAGCAGGGATTCGAATGCCCTTCTGAAGATCCACTTTTCGATTCTTTGCTCACCTTGCGTCTTCTGTTTGTATTCAGCAGGGATGGCCAATGAATAGTTGAGCAGTTCGCCAGATATCAGAGGTGCAACCACCCGTACACCGTTGCATTGATTCATCCGGTCCAGCCGCAAGGAAGCGTTGTTATGCAGGAATCCGAGGCATTCCATCTGGCGAACGAAAAGTTCCTCGATTGGGAAATCCTTCAGGTAGGTATACCCGCAAAACACCTCGTCTCCGCCTTCACCGGATAAAAGCACCTGGATACCCTGCTGGTACGCATATTGGGAGATGAGGAAGTTAGAAACTGCGCTTCTAACCAAGGAGGGGTCGTAGGATTCCAGATAGTAGATGACCTCGGGCAAGACTGTGAGAATCTGGCCGAAGTCTACAATCAATTCATGATGATCCGAATTGATATGATCGGCCACCGCTCTGGCGTTTTTGATATCATCGCTTTCTCCAACACCCAAAGAGAAGGTCTTCAATCGAGCATCGTTTCCGAACTTCTCTCTGTAAGCCTTGCCGGCCAGGCAGGCGATCACGCTGCTGTCAATCCCACCGCTGAGAAGGCTGCCTGTTGGTACACGGAAGTCTACCCGGCTTAGAAGACTTCGTCTGATGATGGCCCGGATCTCTTCCATCATGTCATCAACGTCGGCATCAAGGACCTCTGGGGGGGCATCAGGCAACCGTGCAAATTGCGTCAGTCGTCCGCGCCTGTCCATATAATGGCCGGGCGGAAATTCGTAGACTTCATCCGTAACCGCAACAATACTCTTGAGCTCAGAGGCAAGGTACAGGGTCTGGTCCTTCCAGCCATAGAAAAGAGTCTTTATACCCAGGACGTCCCTAGCTGCAAGAAATCCGTCCCCGTCAGAGATCGCAAGGGCAAAGATGGTGTCGTTCAACCGGTGGAGCATGTCCGTGCCTTGCTGCTCGTATAGATGAAGGAGAAGCTGTTCTTCTCTAAAAGGGCCATCCGATATCTCACAAGGCCTAGCCAGATCGGCCCAGTTGCCCATTTGTCCGTCATAGCAGATCCGCAGATTCTCGTTCCGAGAGCTGGATACGGGGATCTTGACATCTCCTCGGCCCGTGCCGCCGTCGGCTTCGAGGTAATTCTGGGCCATAATGATTCCATTCCTTTCAAAGACCCCGGAAGCATCCGGCCCCCGATGTTTAATTCTTTGGAACATAGCATTCACTTTACCTATATCCGGCTTACCACACGCTGTCACCAATCCGCTCATATCAATCCTCCTGTCCTATTTTCGAATCTCAAATATCCCGACAAGGCCGTGTCCGACTCCGGTTCCGGGCTGTAGATCCATCTCCAGCTTGCGGAGGGAATAACCGAGATGCGGTTCAATGACATTGGCGCGGACGTCGCCCCATCTGAGCCACCCCACACCCTCGATTACCCTTTGCATGGTGTGCATGGCCTCTTTGAGTGGATCGGGGTAGAAGGGGAGCACATCAGGAACCGCACGTAATGTCCCCGCTTCTGAGTCGTACTCGCTGAGCAAAGAGATGGTATATTTGACCAACGCGTTACAGGACATAAAAAACATCTCAAAGAAGTTATTCAGATGACCAAAACCTGGCCGGGGCACATAGTCCACCAGAATGCTGTCCAGGTCCGTGCGCACGTACCCCTCAAAAAGGGAGTTTACTGGTGTACGCACCTTTGGACAGTTTTTGTTGTAGTCGCCCGTATCCATGTGTCTGCCAATCAATATGGACCGATCAAAAAAATCCAGCACTTTGATCTCTGCCCCAGATTCTCTGGCCGCCTCATTAATGATCTGCATGATCTCATCCCGTGTTATGATCCGAAGAGGAAAGACCCCGACTTCAACCTGGTCCCGCACTTCTTCCGGGTAAATGTAAGAAATGCGATAATCCATAAAGTACTCTTGATCTGACGGATGATGCCAGAGGTCCTGCCATTCATAGGAATACCGTCCCAGCCAGTCTCCTACAAAAAGGGCTCTGTCGGAGGCATGTCTGCAGATGTCTGAAATAATCTTCACGTTCTGATGGTCGTGGAAATGGGACAGGGTGCCGTAGGACGTGAAATAGATATCAAAGGATTCATGTTCCTTCATGGACCGGGGCAGGCCATCGGACATGTCTCCATGCATGAATCGCACCTTTGGGTAGTAGCCATAAGATTCCTCTGCTTGTTTAAGCAACTCCTCGTTAACGTCGAATCCTATGTATTCTTTGAGCACATCCGGGGTGACTGCCGCGGTGATATATTCGTATATACCCGGATCCTTGGTGGTGACATCCATCATGAGGTCATAGCCATCGCCGCTGCCACAACCCAGATCCAGGATGCGGATGCGCTCCAGGCGTTCTCTTTTGCGTCTCACGAGTTCGCTTAAGGCAGGACGCAGAAAGATCTCAGTGACCTGGTCTTCCCAGAACCTCCTTACGTTGTCGTACTTGCCCAGTAAGCCCGAGGCCTTATCATATTTTCCTGTATGCGCTGCTTGGGAATATGCCTTTTTTTCTGCCATAGTTTGTGCCTTTCTGCCTAAGAAGCCATGCAATAATTGTAACCGTTCACGGGTTCAGGGTTCAGTTAAAAGAATAGAGATCAGAGGTCGGAGGTCTGACTTCTGACTTCTGACTTCTGAACTCTGACTTCTGAACTCTGACTTCTGAACGGTGAACTCTGAACCTGTGAACGCCTACTGGATAAGCATACAAGGACGCCACAGACAACGGACAACAGTGAACGGTGAACGATTACATAGAAACATGGTGAACGGTCACGAAGCCATGGTCTTTAGGAGATCAATGGCCTGGAAGGCGTCTTTACAATGGGCATCGGCGCCTATTTGATCGGCATATTCCTCGGATGTGGGAGCTCCACCGATGAGCACCTTTACCTTCTCGCGAACACCCTCCTCCTTGAGCCTCTCTATCACGTCTCGCATTACTCGCATGGTGGTAGTCAGAAGCGCCGAAAGCCCCAGGAAAGGTGCCTGATGTTCCTTCACCACCTCTACAATCCGGTCAGTGGGGACATCGGAGCCCAGGTCGACGACCTCATAGCCTGCCCCTTTGAGCATGATGGCTACGATGTTCTTGCCGATGTCGTGGAGGTCACCTGCCACGGTCCCGATGATGAATTTGCCCTTAGTCTTTACACCTGCCTTAATCAGGTGGGGACTGAGGAGGTCCATGGCCACTCCCACGCACTCGGCCGAAGCAAGCATGTCCGGGATCAGATACTGGCCCCGCTCGAATTTTTCTCCGACCACTTCCATGGACTCGGTCAGGGCCTCCAAAAGGATCGACTTGGGATCGGTACCATCCTTAATGGCGTCTTTGACCAGTTCTGTAACTGCGGGTTGTCCCTCCAGGCCTTCATCAAAGCCCTCATCCTCGGCCTCTACGCGACCCTGTATGACATTAAAAGCAATCTTTTCCAGAAGTGCTTTTTTGTCCATTATTGAATTCTCCTTTCTGAAATAGCTATTGAACTTAGGGGCTTTGCCCCTATTGGAGTACCTGCCCGCCATCGCTCTCGCTCAGGCGAGGCAGGCGGGTTGGAGCAATGGAGTGACGCAATGCGGTCGGCATAAAGCCGACCCTACCTGCCCGCCACCTGCCCGCCAGTGCCAGTCCTTAAGAAGCGGGGCTTTGGGAGCCCAGGAGGCGATGGCAGGCGGGTCGCGAGCGCTCAGGCGAGGCGGGCGGGCGTAGGGGCGGGTTTACCCCGCCCTCTTGGATGACTCCATTCGAGCGACATAAACTGGTTGCCGCCAAAAGGCGTGTGCTTTTCCGCCTTAAGGGATAGAAATTCCGAAACGTTCATTCCGCAGCCTGCCTGAGCCCCGGCAGAAGACCTGGGATTTCATCAAAGATGCGATCCACCGTGGCTTGATCAAGATGTTGTGCAGGCTCCCTTTCCAATTGGCTCATATAATCCAGGGCATTTTCCAAGACTTTGTCTTCCAACCCCTTGGCCTCGAACCTGTAGGGGTTTGAAACCTCACCGGCATGCATGGCTTTTCGGGCATGACGTGCAAACAATCGATGAGGGGATGCCATGACCTTTTTCACTATCTTGACTATATCTGCCGCCGTTGAAGGATCAACTTTAGGCTCTCTGAGACAGTGTTTGATCTTGCCGATCTGCTCGTTGTCGAGTACAGCCTGGACAGGACAAAAGCTATTGGTCCGGTCCAAAAGACCGAATGCATAATGGATGTACTGCGCACCGCTCATGGCCATATAAAGATGGGTGAAGAGTTTCTCGAAGTTTGCCTGCATGCCCGGGACCTTGGCATCTCCCACCCCTGCTGTGGAATAGCACGGGATTTTATAAAACCGGGCCAGTTGAACGCAGTCGATGTTATACTGGTTGAACTCCGGACACCCGTACAGATCGTGAAGGTCATCCAACCTGGCCCGTACGGGAACGCTCCCGTAGAGCACCGGCGCTCCGGCTTTGATCAACTGGGTAAGAGTGATCCCCGCCAGGATCTCGGCATTGATCTGCGCCACTATCCCCGCTTCTTGAATAGGGGCTGAGGATCCGCCCTGGGGGGACGAAGAAATGACCAGAGGAAGGCCGCTCTCCACGATGGCAAACACCTTCTCCGCGGTTTCGTCCACGATCTGCAAAGGGCTTTTGAATACGCAGGCGATGAAGGAGATGATGGGATTTTCCCTGAGTGCTTTAGCACCGCCAGCGATGATCTCCGCCATGTGTACGACGTCTTTGAGTCTTTCCAGCTCGGTCAGGCCTGCCTGGACGTGCTTGGTAATGTTATTTAGACTTGCGAAAAACTTGTTCACATCGTGGTTATCTGAGGTCACGTCCGGGTCTTGAATGTTCAAAGGCCGGATGAAGAAATCCAGGTGCTCCAACTGTTCGCATAGCCTGGCAGCACGGCAAAGCAGGGCTGAATCGCCCCGAAGTTCCCTGAACCGGGGGACCCTGATCTTCACCTGTGAGTCGTTGGCACTCACAAACTGTTCCATCTGAACATCGATCCAGACATTGGCCTCGGAGCCGGACCCAAAGTAAACACGGGGTACTTCGGCATCCAGGAACAAGCGGTTTTCCGGTCTGCGTGCCCCCAGGACGAAGCGCGAGGGGGCTTTAGAGACTGCTTTCCTGACCAGTCCGCGTGGAAGGGTCACACGCCAACAGGCTGAACTTGCCTCTTGTTCTTCCCAAACCTTGGCCCCATGACCCTTGAATAGCTTCGCAGCCCTTTCGTTGTAACACCATATGCCCGGGTCCTCTAAGATCTTCACAGAGGCCTCGTCGAGCCACTTTACCTGCTCCAAATTCAGCCGCTCGTATGGTTTGACAATGATGCCTTCCCTGTATGGTTCTGTCACTGGATCCTCACTTTTCATTGTCGATTGTCAATCTCGAAACGCCCTGGTGTAGCGTCGGCAATGCCGATCTTTGCCCACCAAGACCTCAGCGGTCTTTACCGCGCCCATCAACGCCTCATCCAACGGGTCCATAATAGCCGCATCCAGGCCGGCGTAAATGGCCATGTGCAAGAAGGCTGCATTAAGCCTGGTTCGGCCAGGCATCCCGTATGACACATTGGAAAGGCCCATGACGGTCTTGGCCGCAGGGAATCGCCTTTTGATCTGTGCAATAGTGTTGAGCGTCACCAATCCCTGTTTGACGTCCGTGCTAATGGGTATGACCAGGGGATCGAAGTATAATGTCTCGAGAGACACCCCGTGCTTTTCACAAGCGGCAGAGATGTTTTCACAGGCACGGAGACGATCCTCAACGGTCTTGGGGATGCCGGCCTCGTCCATCGCCAGGCCGACTAAAGGCGTGTTGTACTGGCAGGCCAAGGGTACCACCTGTCCCAGATTTTTTTCCTCCGCCTTGGTCGAATTAATGAGGCTTGGCCTTCCGTTTCGCGTTTTGAGTCCTGCCTCCAGCACTGCGGGGTCCGCGCTGTCAATGCAAATGGGAATGTCCACCTCCTCTTGGATCGTCTCAACGGCCCATTGCATGGAAACAATTTCGTCCTCACGGGATCCCACTCCGGTACCCACGTTCACGTCGATGAAGCCGGTCCCCGCAGCAGCCTGGGTTTTTGCCAGTTCCAAGAGGCTGACCCTATCCCGTTCCTGTACAATCGGTTTAATACCAGCCAGACTGGCATTGATTTTTTCTCCGATAATGATCACAATCGGTTCCTTAAAGTTTAATCCATAACCAAGGACCGCAATCCCGGAATCTCTGTTCTTATCCGTTGTCTGATGTCTGAAGGAATCGCCGGTTGCCTCGGCTTATTCAGAATTTCCTTGGCTCTTTCCGAAGCCCTAACCCTGGCGTCCTTTGCCCCGGCGGCCTCCCATTTAGCCCTGTCCTCCCGGTCGCTCAACTGCGGAAGGTATTGCTCAGAGCGCATATGACGGCGCGTGTGGCGTGCAGACACGAAATGTCCTCCCGGCCCTGTCTTCTTGATCAAATCAAAGGCCAGCGTCTCGTCATTGACCTGGATGCCTTCCACGGCCCGCATGACCATGCCGATGATTTCGTTGTCAATGACCAGTTTGTCGTATGAAGCAGTCATGCAGAACTCGAGAAATCCGGCTGCGTCATGGATAAAGTTTCCTCCCGCCAATGCAACCATCAGGCTGGTGATGGCTGATTCATACCCTGACTGTGCATCGTTCACCTTGGAATCGGACATCCCCGCTGTGGCATAATAGGGGAGCAGGTAGAATTGGGCCATTTGGGCAGCAGCGGCGTTCATCAGTCCCATCTCCACAGCTCCCGAAAGGTACTTCATGTCACGAAGGTCCGTTATGGAAGAGATGCATCCGTACAGGGTAGGCGTCCCCGGATTGGTGAGTTGAGCCAGCATGACGCCAGCTAAGGTGTCCACATTTTGCACCACGAGGTTCCCGGCCAGAGTGATCGGCGCCGTAGCACCACATAGGGGTTCCACTGGGACGACCACTGGGATGCGGTTGCGAGCTGCCTCCATGGTGAGTTGGGCATAGCTTTCATCCAGTTTGAAGGGACTGATGGGGCAAGTCACCATGGAGATAAAAGGCCGTTCTCTGAGTTTCTGGGGTGAGCCTGCGATGATTTCCGCCATCTTGATAACGTTTCGAACCCCTTCTATTGTGTAGACGCCTCCCATCACATGCTTTCGAGTACCGTTCAGTCCGGCACCAAAGCGATTTACATCCACCTCTTCCACAAGGAGATCATTGGGGTACACGTTGAGCATATAAAAATGGATGTTATCCAGGGTATCCACAAGGCGGGCCATGTTCAGAACATCATCAAGTTTCGCCCTCCGGGAATCCCGAGCTCCGGGTTCCTGTACATTCAAGGCAGTGCCCCCCGTGCCCAGATAGACCTTGTTCCCCCTGATCTCACAATCCAATTCACCGTTTTCTGCCCGGCCACAAAGCTGAATAATAGGGGGCGCCTTATGGACTAATTCTTCCACGAGGTATCCAGAAACCTTGACTACCCCGCTCGCCTCATCCACCTCGGCACCAGCACCGCGGAAAAGCTCCCTCGCCGCAGGGAAGTTCACCTGCACTCCCACCTCGGCAAAGACCCGTAGGCTGGTTTCGTGTATTTTTTTTATGTCTTGATCGCTTAAGGGCTTGTATTGACCCCCGGGCAGACCTTTTCTCACGTTCATCGTCTATCCTTCCTGGCTCGGCTCTAAATAGGCTCTGTGGCCCTGTTACTTCCTATGTCCTTCTTGCTATGCAATCTGTCTTTTTACAGTCCTGGCAGGGGTTGTAGGGAGGGGGGGCATGGGAATTCACGGCGTGGAATAATCCGAAGACACCTGAAATCGATTTGCGTGGCTGCATAAGGCAGGAATCGAGCAGCTCAACTCCGGTAGGCTCTGAATCGAACAGACCGAAGAGCTTTTTCTGCTCGGTGACGGGCCAATCGCAGTAACCTGGACTAAAGCGCAGAGTAGTCGATTTACTCTCTGCAGCGAATTTGGCTTCCTTGCGTTGGTGAAACTGTTCGACCGTATTTTCAACGGCTACGGAGCCCATGGCATCCAGGATATAGGCCTCGGAGAGGCGCTTTGCGGCCATGAGCCCAACAATCTTATCTTCAATGGCACTTCCAACAGTGGCTACAAAGCAGACGATTTCATCCGAACGTTTAAGAGCTTGTGAAAGCTTTGAGCTTTTAAAAGTTGTGCCCCCTTCGATAGAAACAAATCCTCTGCCAACGTTATCAATTTTTTCAATTCGATAGTGCAAGCGAGGTTCGAGCAGCGTATCTAGTCTCTCCTTGCAGCTCTCTACCTTTGCGCTGAGCGAACAAGAAAAGCCCTGACGTCCCGCACCACCAAAAAGTCTGGACAATTCATATCCTTCCACGCTTGGATTGATCACCATCGGTTCCATTTTTTGTCACCCGAATTACCCGGCTACTCTTTACCGGTGTTGAATATAACAGTTGGGCTGTCATATTCTTTATGTTGAGAAAAATTATACTAATATAATCCTACATGAAAATATTTGAGTTGAAATCTACTACCAAACAAAAAGTGATTTGTCAACCCCCTTCTTCCCCGGCTTAATCTGGAGGGAAGATTACAGGAGTAAGATCCGGGTTTTACAAAATTTCTTCGGATGAGTCCTGCGCTGCGAGGGGCTTCGAGGCTCGGGGATGGTATGCGATGGGCTTACTCGACCGGTAGGTCTTGAACTTCGAGCATATGGGTAAGCATGTTGAGGCCCTGAACGATCTGCTCTACATCATTTCTGGGAAGTCTTTTGAGACCGTCCACAATCCTTTGTTGGATCGGAGGAGGCGCGTTTTCCGCCAGCTTCCGGCCTGCCTCCGTCAACTCAATGTTGATGACGCGTCGGTCAGGCGAGTTTCTAACCCTTGTGACAAGCCCTTTCAGTTCTAAACGATCAACGATTCCAGTAACCGTGCTCGATTTGACCATAATCAGCTTGGCAATCTGGGAGGCGGGCAGGGGGCCGTTTTCATACAGGGCGAGAAGGCAGTTAAGTTGGGCAGCGGTTACCAGATACTTTTTGTTCAGTTCCTTGGTGTAGAGCTCTCCCGCCTGCATCAGCCTGCGGATCTGATAAACGATCTTCTTGACCAGATCCGGCGGGGCCTCTATAAGCATACCCTGAGAAGTCGATTCAATATGATTTAACATAAGTGCCTGCAAGAAATATTTGAGTTGAAATATTCTAGAGACGAAATTAATTAGCACGGACAGACCTGCGGGGCAATAGAATTTTTGAGCAGGGCCTTCTTTAGTCAACCGGATGATCGTCCATGCTAGAAGCTTACCAATTTGTGATTCAGCATCCTGAACTGCTGGCAACGTGGACCGTTGACCATCTCTTGATCAGTCTGGCGGCCATTGCAATAGGCACTATTCTCGGTATCACTCTGGGGATCTTCATATCAGGCCCCGGGAGAAAGCGTGCGGCAGACATAGTGCTCTACTTGGCAGAGATCATGATGACCGTGCCGAGCCTGGCCCTTTTTGGGCTCCTCATGCTCCTTCTTGGGCGTCTGGGATTCAGTGCCATTGGTTTTCTGCCCGCCGTTATCACACTGATTGTTTACGGCCAGTTGCCTATCCTGCGCAATACCTATACCGCACTTTGCCAGGTCGACCCTGCCATGATCGAGGCCGGCAGGGGTATGGGAATGAGCGAAAGGCAACTGCTTTTCAAGATCAAGTTCCCCCTTGCTCTGCCTGTCATTATGGCTGGGTTGAGGAACGCCATGGTGCTTATTATCGGCATTGCGGCAATTGCAGCCTTGATCGGTGCCGGGGGTCTTGGAGTGCCCATATTTCGGGGACTAAGAAACGCTCGAATGGATTTGATCATCATAGGAGGGGTATCTGTTTCTGTTCTGGCCTTGCTGGTCGATGGGCTTATGGCCCTGTTGGAGCGCTGGGTTACACCCAAGGGCTTAGGGCTTGGTCAAAAATAAGTTGCCATTTTCGCATCCCAACTTCAAATTTGGGCGCGAATTCTACCAACTTATTCTTGACCAAACCCTTAGGAGGGTAATGCGAGAATGATCAGGCTGGAGAAAGTAACCAAGATCTATACGGACGGCACAGAAGCAGTAAGGGAGGTAAGCTTTGAGGTACGGAAAGGCGAGCTGTGCGTGGTACTGGGTCCTTCAGGATGTGGTAAGACCACAACGATGAAGATGATCAACCGGCTGATCTCTGCTACCAGTGGGAAAATATATATTGATGGAATGGACAATACCAGCATTGATGAAAACGAACTTCGAAGAAACATAGGCTATGCCATTCAGGATTTAGGGCTTTTTCCTCACATGACTGTAGGTGACAACATAGGCACGGTTCCGGCGCTAAAAGGCTGGCCAAAAGCCAAACGAAGGAAGCGGGCAAAGGAACTGCTGGAGCTTTTGAGAATGGACCCTGATGGTTTTATAGACAAGTATCCCCGTGAGCTGTCTGGTGGCCAGCGCCAGCGGGTGGGTGTCGCCCGAGCATTGGGAGGGGATCCCCCTATCCTGCTAATGGACGAGCCTTTTGGGGCCATCGATCCGATAACCCGAGTGGGCTTGCAGAATGAGTTCTTGAAGATACAGCAGAAGTTACACAAGACCGTTATATTTGTGACCCATGATATTTATGAGGCCATCAAGATGGGGGACAAGATAGCCCTGATGAAAGAAGGGCGGCTGGTGCAATACGCCCCACCTGCCGATCTGCTTTACAGGCCGAAAGATGAGTTTGTGGCAGGTTTTGTCGGTGCCGATCGGGGCCTTAAAGGTTTGCAGTTAATCCGCACAAAGGAGGTCATGTGGAGGTCACCGCCTATGGCAAAACCGGACGAGGAAGTGGGAGCTGTTCGAGAGCGGATGGAGCGAGAGGGAATAGATTGGCTGGCGGTAATTGACGATGAGGGAAGGTTTGCGGGATGGGTAGTCTCCTCAAATTTGGAAATGGGCCAGAAGGTAAAAGAGATCATGAGCACCTCGGCAATCGTCGCTACCAGAAATGCTGTCCTCAGTGAAGCCCTTTCCCTCATGTTGACGAGCGGGCTAAATGTACTGGCTATAGTCGATCGCCACAACAGATTAGAGGGTGTGCTAACGTTTGAGGCAATCCAGGAGGCGCTGAGGGAAGCTGCCAAAGAGGAAGCATCTCAATGAGACATCAGGTGATTCTGGCTACCCTTCTAACGTTTCTTATCGGAGCGACTGTTTGGGTTACCAGTCTGGGCAAGGTGGGAATCTACACCACCTTCACGTACGGTGATCTGCTCTATAGTGCATGGGCTCATTTCGAGATGGTGTTCATAGCAGTCGTTATAGCCACTGCCATCGGTGTGCCCCTGGGAGTCCTGGTCACTCGATCAGGTCTTGAAAAGCTCGCACTGCCTGTCATTGGCGGAGCAAGCGTGGGCCAGACGGTACCCAGCCTGGCTGTCATTGCTATTATGGCTCCACTTTTGGGTTTTGGCCTTCAGTCAGCCATTGTGGCCCTGGTCATCTATGGACTGCTTCCCATCTTACGCAATTCCTATACGAGCATCAAAACGATCGATCCTGCTGTCATAGAAGCTGCCAGGGGAATGGGACTCACCAGAATGCAAATCGCGCGGAAGATAGAGTTGCCCTTGGCAATGCCCGTCATCATAGCCGGGATCAGAATCTCCACCGTTATCACGGTAGGCACTGCGGAATTAGCTGTCCTTGTCGGTGGGGCAGGTCTGGGGAAGATTACGTTGACGGGGGTATTCGCCCGTGAAGCTTTAATCATCCTACAGGGGGCGGCACCCACGGCTGCCATGGCCATTGCCCTGGGCTTTCTTTTGGAACAAGTGGAACAGTGGATGATGCCCCGGGGGCTCAAAGTTGAGGGTGAACTCTGTTAAAGGAGGTGGTTTCTCCAAGCAGGAGGCTGAAATTCGAAATTCGAAATTCGAAACAAATTCAAATGACCAAAATACAAAACAATGAAATCGGGAAGTTGAGGTATTGGAATACTGGATCGTTGACTCCAAAACGTCACGGATTCAGGAGGTCGGGAACATTTGATATTTGAATTTTGGATTTGTTTCGTATTTCGATATTCGATATTCGGATTTAATAAGTCAAGTAGGGTCGGGTTTTACACCCGACCGGGATTGCGGTGGCATATAAAATGCCACCCTACGTGGGAACTCTATGCGCTCTGCGCTATGTGGACAATAGGGAGGTAAAAACATGCGCAAGCTAAATATCAATATCGTAGCCGGGGTTTTGATAATTGCACTCATCATCATGGCAACGATACACGCCCATGCGGCCGAAAGGAGAGTGACTATCGGAAATAAGAATTTTACAGAACAGTACATTGTCGGTCAACTAATCACACAGTTGCTGGAGAATCGCGGCTTCAAGGTTGCCCTGAGATCGGATCTTACCTCCATGGCCCTTAGAGCCGGAATGGAATCCGGCGACATTGATATCTGTGCTGACTATACAGGGACAGCCTGGATGGTTCACCTTAAGCGCAAGTACATGCCGGGCACTGGTAGTAACCAGCTTTGTCAGCTTGTAAAAGAGGAAGACAAGCACAATCGTTTTATCTGGCTGGATCCGATATGGAACAACAACGCCTATGCTATGGCATCCTGGCCTGAATTTGCCAAAAAACACAAATTGACGACGCTATCCGATTTGGCGGGGCTTTATCGAAAGAGGGGAGGAAAGATCGAAACCTTTGTCGATTTTGAATTCTCAGTTCGCCCAGACGGGCTGTCTGCCCTCGAGAAATTCTACGACTTCAAAATGGCTAAGAGCACGCTCAGGACCGGAACCCCAGGAGCTTCACTGATCGCTTTGAAACGACACAAGACCTGTGTTGCAATGGTCTTCGCTACGGATGCTTCCATCGCCAAATATGGCTGGCATGTATACTCGGACGACAAGTCTTTCTTCCCGCCGTATGATTTGACTCCTTATGTCGGGAAGGATGCCCTCGATAAATATCCCGAGATCGCAGACATTCTCAATAAGCTGGTAGCTACCTTTCCCGGAGGAGGCAAACCTGCTACTCCTGAGATTTTAGCCGAATGTCAAAAGGTCTGGCAGAAGCTCAATGCTGAGGTAGACATTGAGAGGATGGAACCAACCGAAGTTGCCCATCAATACCTCCGAGAATATGGTTTGATCAAAGACTGGAAGAATCTAAACTAGTTCTGTTCATCAGATGTGTCCAACGTGTGGGCAAAAAGAAAGGCAGAGCAATTAAGTGCTATTTAGTGCTATTTATTGGGGTGCCGATCTCAAAATCACAGATCAGCGGCATATGATCGGATAGTCTGACCGGATGTACCTGAAAACCCGTGGCCCTTATCTCCGGACTGCAAAAGATGTAATCGAGTTGTCTTCGCGGGGCCCGGCTGGGATGGGAGGGTTTCCCTTGCCCATTGGCATTTTTTAACCCCGTGGCGGCAAGGAATAATCGCAGTTCCCGATCGCCCCATAATGCGTTGAAATCTCCAGCAACTATGAACGGTTCTTTAACATCCTTGACCATCGAATGAAGTTCTTGAAGCTGGTAATGACGATGACGGAATTTAAGAGACAGATGTACCAGGAAAATCGTGAATTCCTCTAATTCCAGCTCCATCACAAGACGCTTGACACCTTTACTAAAATAATGAAATTTTCGGGATTTAATCTCCCGGCTAGTCAGAATCGCATTACCCTGCTTATTCAGCACGGGAATTTTTTGTGTCATTGAAGTAGTGGAATATTTCGATTGATAGATATAACAGTGTTTCATTTTCCGGGCGATGGCTTCAGCCTGATTGCTCTTCTCCGAACGGAACGATCCGCTGTCCACCTCAATCAATCCGATAATGTCCGGATTCACCGATTTTATGAAATTCACTATTTTGTTCAAATTTCCGTTGGTGCGCTTTAAATAGCCGCTGTAAGGAACAGGCAGATGAAAACGCCTCCCAATCCCTGCTCCGTAGCGTATGTTGTACAATAGAAATCGCATACTATCAGCCCTCTTGATAAAATGCCTGAACCTATCCCAAGAAACTCATGTTATGATATTATTACCTAAAGTGATCGGTTCCAGGTTCAGGCCCGCCCTGGCGCTTCAGCTTAGTCTAAGCTAGCAAGCCGGTAGTCCCGGTCTGGGCCAGGGGTTCAAGGTTCAGGGTTCAAGGTTCAAGGTTCAAAGATTATAGTCTACTGATATCCTTAACTTTATAACACAATACTCAGATTAGCCTCTTTCACCCATCAGGTGTCAGGTGTCAGGTGTCAAAACACTGAACACTGAAACCTGAACACTGAAACCTGAACACTGAAACCTGAACACTGAAACCTGAACACTGAACACTGAACACTGAACACTGAACACTGAACACTGAAACCTGAACTTTGCTAACAGCCAGTTAGGGCCCTTCAACCGGGAACCGTGAACGTTGAACCGCTCAACCTACATATTATATCGTGATTATTCATTTTTGTGAAGAGTATTTTGATAACAATGCCGGGTCCGGTCGCCTCTCCTTCTAAACTCGTCGGCAAAGGTAAGGCTTTCTTCTACCGTTCACCTTTCCACCAACCTCCACAGATCAAGAATGCCTACATTGGCAATAATCCGCTGATCTTCATCGACGACCGGGATTTCTTTGATATTATAATGGATCATTCGGTTGAGAATCTTCTCAAGATCATCATCTCTCTGAGCATATATCACATGTTTGTCCATGATATCAGCCACGTCTTCAGAAGTGATCCGAGTCAACAGAGAGCGGACGCTAAACTGGGGTTTATGTTGGGCAGCAATGACCTCGCGGATCAACGCCCCTAGAGAGAGGGTTCCCTGGAGTCGTTCCTGCTTGTCCAACACGTAAACACTTCGAAGTTGCCGCATGCCGGTAATCTTTTCAGTAGCTTCATTTAAAGTGCAATCACCTGATATTGTCAAGTAGGGCATGTCTCCAATTTTATCGAGCACTTCACTAATTTTCATAGACCCTCCTCTGCCGTGATGGTTTCACCCACTTTCCCCAACGCGTATTTGACCAGGGGTAGGCCAATCAATTGGCTGATGATTACTGTCCCTACAACCACGTTTACCAGGAAATTTGACACTATGGGCGATGGAAAAACTTCCTTCCCCATAAGCACCAATCCCATAGCCAAATTAGCCTTGGGGAAAAGTGTTAGCCCCATATATTTTTTTACATTTCTGGGGGCTCGGGAAACCCTGGTCCCAATCCAGGCACCCAGCTGTTTGCCACCCATGCGGATTACAAGAATGGCTACGGTCAGTAATCCAGCGGCCTTAAGTATTCTCAGATCAATATGCGCTCCGGCCAGGCCAAAAAAAAGGCCGAACAGAGGCTCTTGAATCTGTTCGACCACCAGGAAAAAATCATGATGTCGCCGTTCCAGATTGACAATGACAAAACCCACAACCATGTTGGCCAATAATGGTGAGAGCTTTAGTAAGGAAGCAACTCCACTGGTACCGAAAAGAATGCCCAAAATCACCATTAGCAGCGCTTCTCGCCGGCGTACCGCACGAGCTATAGTTATCAGAAACATCGCTGCGGGAATTCCCAGAAGCAGGGAAAAGATGATTTCCCCCATCGCTCCCCCCAACATTTTGATGCCAAAAATCGTCCCCGGATGAATCAGAATACTAGCAATGGCACTGGCCAGGGCAAAGAAGATGATGGACAGGCAATAACTGATGGCTATGACGCCCAGTAGAGTGGTGGTGAAAGGTCCACGGGCTCTTAGCTCAGAAATTATGGCCAATAACGGGCTGGAAGCCGTAGCTATAGAGAGGGCTCCAATAACCAGAGCCATGGGAAGATATGTTTCTAACAGGCTATACTCCGAACCCTGGAAACCGGTGAGAAATGACATTGCAGGAAGCAGAAATGCAACCGTTAAAAGGAAGACGCTCCCACCCTGGGAAAGGGTGATCCACAAAACACTTTTCCCTACCCGTTTAAGCCGGTTAAGGACAAGACTGCCACCAATGGAGTAGGCGATGATGCTCAGGGCCATTTCGGTGATGACATAAAGATCTCTGTCAATTAGCTGAGACGACAAGATATTGAAAAAGGAGGGACTGAACAACATACCAGCCACCAGGTAACCGCTGACGCGGGGCAACCTGAGCGCGTTAGCCGCGCGTCCTCCCATGTACCCCAGAATTAGCAACAGCCCCACGGCCAGTAAGGGATGCGTAATCATTGAAAAGCCTCTTCCCCCTTTTTGAGCCATAGCTCCAGTAGGTCCAGGATATCGAGGTCGGCAATGATCCGGCCCTCCTGGTCTACTACGGGCATGTCCTTAACATTCCGTTCGATCATCCTGGTGACCACATCGTGTAACCATTCATGTTTGTGACAAATGCTGAGTCCAGCATCCATCACGTCTTCAGCCTTTTCAGAAGCAAAAAGCTCCACGATATGTTCGGTAATCACCAATGCGTCGCTGACTCTACTCTTCATATAGTAGCGGAAGATGACATCTTTCAAATTATCTAATGAAATCGAACCCTTAACCTTGCCCTCAAAATCTATCACATAGACAATGCGCCCCCGATGTCTTTTGACCATGGCATGTAACACTTCTCTAAGGGAGCTTTCTGTGTTTACTACGGGCAATTCCACTCTGTGTGGTAAAGAATCCAGAAAGTCTTTTACCGTTAATCTCTTCACTGCTGCACTCCTTATTTATGGTTCCTATTTACTTAGCTTGGCCCGACCCCTTTTCCCTTTTCCGCTTTTCCTTTCCCAGGCATTCTTTTAACTCTTTGAAGGCTCTTCCTCCCCTTTTTTTCCAACCGAGTTGGGCCTGATAAGACTGGTGTGGTCTAAAGGACTGCCTACACTCTTCAAGAGGCGTACCTATGATGTTGATGTTGTTGATGTCCCCTTCCCCGAGTCCATCCTGGCTGCAAAAGTACAGGTAGCCAACGGACTCGGGATCAAATCCCATGAGATAAGCTGCCAATGTGTCAACGGCCACCCCGTCTGTGCCGGCAATGGCAATATGCCAGTCCACTCTGTCTCCGGAGACCGGTCCATTTCCCTCCATGGCCGTAAACCCGTCTAAGACACACAGGTGGGGTGGGATGATGCGGACAAGCTGGTAAAGAAAAAGATGTAGGTCAAGATAGCCTTGGTGCAGTTTGACTTTGTCGCTGCCTGAAATCTTTTGGATACCTACGCGACTTAACCCCTGAAACGAAAATAACGGTTTCATCCAGGAGGGAACAAGCTTCAAGATTTGGTCCGAAACATCCCCCACAAGGTTTAGGAGGTTAAAGCCCATATCTCGAATGAGACTTCCAACAACCATATTCTTAAGACTCAGTGTCACCACAGCCGCATCGTGGGTCTTTGGAATTGTCAGAGAAATCCTGTGGTCACTCTCCAATACTGTCTTTGCTATCCGAAAAGGCCTGGATTTTAGGTCTTGGTCGTACAGGGTAACGATTTGGTAAGCATCCCTGTTCAGATCCCTAAGTTCAACGTCGTTATAAATGTCAGCAAGTTCCATAAAGCCAAAATTTTCAAAGCCCTTAAAGGTGTCAGAGGTTGCAGCACCCTCGGCTATAATCACCGGATGGCCAGTGTGTTGACGGACAAAATCCACAACTGCCCTT
>JAFDKF010000179.1 GCA_019307135.1 Deltaproteobacteria bacterium | reverse complement strand
AAGCTCTTTTGAAAGTCCAGCAAGCTTCGCTCCCTATAACGGCTGGGCATAGCTTACCCCCTTTGCGGGGGCTATATACATCTTTGGCAGCTAAGTCAATAAGCATTAAATGTTTTAATTCCTGGTAGTCGCAGTCTGAATCAATCACATTCAGGGCAGCTTTAAAGACTTCCATCTGGTCAGGATATATTTCCTCTCCGTGTGGGCAAAAGATAGGAATGTTGAGGTGTCTCGCCTCTTCCATCACAGGGGTCAGATAGTCAGATGGCGCAATAATGGCCACATGGTCAAGCGACGCGCCTAATTGAAGGATTTCCCTGAAAACGTCCTTGATTTCAAGTGTCTGGTAAAGCGGATTCTTCAGCTTGAGTATTGGGGCAGGAGCGGGTGGCTGGTAATCTGCATAAATAACGTTTGTATTTCTTTTGAGGGCATTTTTCTCCAATAAGCCCAACTCATCAACAATTCCTGGAAACAGGATCAAAGTTTCATCAGTGCCTGAGTATGTCTGAAGCATATCAGCATAATCAGCCAGCCCCTTTTTGGCCTTCAGGTATTCATGATAGATTTTGTAAAGCTCTTTACCTTTATCTCCAAATGCTTCTAAGGCTTTTCTGATATCATCTTCGGGAACTCCACTCCTCAGATCTTGGATAACTCTGTAAAAGTAATATGTGTATGAGGGAAACTCTCCGGCCGCTTTAAAGTATTTCAAATTCAGACGCTCTATGATTTCCTGGATGAACATATGGGCCTGATCAGTGCTTAGAGTTGGATGGCCTTCCTCAAGGAGAATAGCCTCTGCATGCCTGAATACATGCTGGTAAAAGGTTTCTATTCTGACGTTGAGGACAGCGTGATTTGTTTCCAGCAAGGCCCTGTTAAGACTATGGATCATGGAGATATTGGGAGACATTATGGTAACAGGACCAACCGGATTGTCGTCTTTAATTCTGAGGACCTCTCCGACAATATGTTTGATTGTTTCTGCAACTGAAAACCTCACATCTGCCTCCATTGTGCGGGAAATAGCAATACACGGTCCTTATTCATATTCACGCAGGGACAATTCTTGTGCGACGTTACCCATTCTCTCGACCGTTCAGGAACGTACACACATTTTAGGGATGAATCCATATAGTTCAGAGGCCAAGCCACTTAAGATAGACCTCCTCGGTTGTTTCCACGTCCTGCATGCAGTACGCCTTGAGCTCGTGATAGCGGCCTTCTTCCCAGAGCTCGATCGCGTGCTCGCCTGTGCCCGACTTTGGCGTGCATTTGAGGAGCCTGGCCGTGTCATTGAGTGAGATTCGCCCGTAGGTGATCTCCTCGAGGTCGAAGTGATCGCAGTTGAGAATAGCTTTTTCGGCTTCCGTTAGTTCCTTCATCAGGGCTATTCTTGCCATTATAAAAGGGATGTCGAAGCACTTGCCATTTTTCGTGATAAGCAGATAGTGCTTGTTGCCATGTTTTGCATTGAGCCATTCAAGAAAAGAGTCGATTAAGGCGCGTTCGTCTTTCCTTGTAGATGAGAACTTCTTTCCATCGCTGTCTTTGGCGCAGATGCACGTAATCCGGTCGCCATACCAGGGGAGCAAACCCGTCGTTTCGATATCCAGGACAATATATTTCTTGCTGTCATGGGCCATATGAATCAATCCTCATTTATCATTCACGATAGAAGAGGTGAATCCTGATTACACGGGGATGCGCTTGCAAGGACCATTCTGCAACGCCTAATTCCCCTTCTATATAAAATCCCGCAGGAATTTTATTACTTGATTATAGCATCGGATAGTGCCATTCCATAGTACGGAACGCTTTTGAGGTTTTTTTAAGGATTGCTCAAGAACAATTCAATGGAAAAATGCAGACCAATGCTTCAAGTTCCATGCCAACCCGTGCAAGACTGCCTGACAAGAAAAAGATTGGAATTTCGGGCTATTGCAGTATTGCTGGCGGCACTGGAGGATGAAAACCTGTCGTGGCGTCCCGTTTTGGTGACTGTCAACCTGTCAAGAGGTTGACAAGGGTGTAATTCACGACCGTTGGTAAAATCCCCCTTTACAAAAGGGGGACTTTCAACCATCCCCCCTTTTCTAAAGGGGGGTTAGGGAGGATTTTACTGTGTTCGCTCAACCAACCAAAAGCGGGATTAAGGCTAAAATAGCCCCATCTTTACGTAATCCTCTTCATCTTTGGGGAGACGGTGAACATTTTCAACCCAACCCTCTTGCTTCAAGTCAGAAATAATGTGTTGTCTGGCGACCTTGCCTGCATCCTCTCCAAATAGCTCTATGGCCTCTCGAATCCCTGCCTCATGATGCCGTATCCTTCGATGTCTGGCACCGAGCCCTGGAGCACCCATGAATTCATCAAGCCATCTATGCACTTGCTCGTACCGCTTGCCAAAAAGTCTTTTGGATTCTTCACAGTGTTCTTCGAAAGTCATCGCGAGGTCCCTTCCTGGATAGCTTGGTACCAGCCATACTTGTGCCACCGGACATACCGCCTGTTGTCACTATATGCTGATAGAACAGTTTGCACGATACCGCTAGGGCAGCTACTGTATTTTTGTCATGTGCTGATAGAACACAATGATATCTACCCATATCATGCCGATTCTCAGAATATCGTCCCAAGATAGGTTCATATGATCATAAAGGCAATGGTATAGCCAGCAATGGAATTCACCTTTCATGGGATGGTTTTCGATAGAACAAACAGTGCTCCACATTCCACTCTGTCCCGTTTCCATATTGGTTATGGTTCCTTGTTCCAGTTTTTGCGTGACCAGATTTCGAAATGATCGTGCAATCCAGCAAGCACCACTTCCTTTTCAAGATCAGCATATTGTCCCAGGATGGGTGGTATCAGGATACGCCCCCGTTTGTCACAACAGCAATCATGAGCACCGCCGACAAAGATTCTTCTGAACCGGCGCAGGGCTGGGTTCTTCCTGGCCAAGCCTTCTATCCTTGCCGCAATCTTGTCCCACTCCTTAAACGTGTATGCAGAAAGACCTGAATCCATCCTGGTAACCACGACGCCGTTTGTCCCTCCGACCTTTATGACCTCAAGAAATTTGACCGGAATCATTACACGTCGTTTTGAATCGATCCTGCAAAAGAAAGATCCGTCGAAAGAGGTTCCTTCATTTGAGGTCAATTCCGCTTTTTCATGATTAGGAAGAGCTTGTAACTTGTCCTCCTTCGGTTGATCCGTATTAGTGAGAAATGAGCTGAAGTGTAGAGGCGTCAGCCCGAATAACATTCCCTTCAAAAAAGTGCGTCGATCCATTTTTGGCCTCCTATTTCCCGTGTTAATTGCAGGAACTTTTGTAAGATATGAAATAATCGGTTATTTTGCTTCTGATTTCAAAGACCTATCCTTTTCGACTTCATAATGTTTTTTAACATAGTACCAATCGTCTGCGACAACGTAGTGTCGTTTTTTCTTGACAAATTTTTTGTAAAGTGGTGGAAAAAGCTGGTCCAGGAAGGAACTTGCTATGATTACAACGAATTACGACAAGAGGGTTTTCAGGCTTTTGGCCATATTGAATATGTTGAACGCCCGAAAAAGGGTTGTTGCGAAGGATTTGTCTGAAGAATTCAATGTTACTGTGCGCAGCATCCAGAGGGATCTAAAGCTGTTGAATGAAACGGGCTTCCCTGTACACAAAGATCCGAAGACAGGTTCTTATCTCTTCGTCGAAGGCTTCAATCTTGGACAGTCTCGCCTGACTGAAAAGGAATGGGCTCTCATCCTGTCCCTTTCAGACATGGCTCAAAAGATTGGTCGCCCTTTTGACGGCCTGATGAAGTCTATTATCAAAAAGAACCTTCACCCCACCGCGCTCTGTGACTGGTTCTATTTCAAAATAGACGAACCCGCCAGCGTGGCCGGTCTTGAATCCCTCCTGTGGACATTGATCAGCGCGATAAGAGAGAAAAAGATCGTGACGTTTACGTACAGTGTCCATTCAGATTATCAGGTGGAGGCAAAGCCGTATAAGATCGCGCACTTTCACGGCTTCTGGTACTTAGTGGGAGAGGATACCGCTGACGGGGTGATCAAGAAATACGCCCTTGATATGATCAAAGAACCAAAAGGTACAGAAAAACGGTTCGGAAAGATCCCCGCAGACCTCGGGAAGACCCTGGATGAAAGCTTCAATATCTGGTTCGGGCAAGATCGGGGCAAAAAGGTCGTGGTTGAGGTAGAGCAAGGCGTGGCAGACTATTTCAGACGAAGGAAGTTTTTTCCGAACCAGGAGATCATTGAGGAAAAAGAAGACGGCAATATAGTCGTTTCGTATCTCGTAACCCACTATATGGAGATAATACCGTTCTTGAAGTCATGGATTCCGCAGCTTCGGGTGATTCGACCTAAAGAATTGAAAAACAGGCTGAGGAAGGAACTGGAAGAGGGCATAGAAAAACACTTGCAGTGAAAACGCCAGCTAAAATCACTTTTGAGATTTTATGTAACGCGGCTTCGTCTCTCCCCCAATGGTTTATGAACCGCATCCGAGCCGGTTACTGTGCAGTGCCCAACCCCTTTAATCCCACTCAGGTCTCACACGTTTCGCTGAAACCAGAGGAGGGCGAGGCAGGGTAGTGTTTCTTAAAGACAATTTCAGGTTGGGGACTAAGAGAATGGATCTGCTACGCTGTCATCCCGTTTCTGCATCAGACAAACCCAGGCTCTTGGTGGTTTTGGACGACTGGAGTCGAAATGGCTTGAGTTGAGCGAGAGAATCTCAAATGATTACCAGACATAAAATCATTGAAAAATAGATAATCTAATATAAGGTAATCGAAAGTGAGCCGGAGGAAAGAGTTGAGAAGTCGTGACCAGCCCTGATTGCGCTGATCAATAACGGAGGCGGTAAAGAGAGATGACGTTGAACCAGATTATTCATGACATCCAACCAGCAGATCGCAAGATTATGGAACAGGCTCGTGAGCACACGTCCCGGCTGGTCATGCCGCACCGGGCTTTAGGAGAGCTGCACCTGATCGGAGAGCGGATTTGCGGCATACAGCGGACTGGAGCCTTCGGTCAAGAAAAAGGCCATCCTGGTTATGGCCGCAGACCACGGTATTGCGGCACACGGAGTCAGCGCATATCCCCAGGAGGTGACCGGTGAGATGGTCAAGACCTTCATCCGGGGTGGGGCTGGAATCAACGTCCTGGCCCGCCAGGTCAATGCCCGTGTCCTGGTGGTGGACATAGGGACCATCCCTGATATCCGGGAACAGACCTCAGGAGAAAATGCGCTGGTAGTAAAAAAGATTGCCAAAGGCACGCACAATTTCACTTGTGGCCCTGCCATGACGCGGGAACAGGCAGAACAGTCTGTTATGGCAGGATACGACACGGCTGCTGACCTGTTTGAACAAGGTGTGCAACTGCTTGCGACCGGTGATATGGGCATCGGCAATACCTCACCTTCAAGCGCCGTTGGAGCAGTGATTACTGGTCATCCTGTACAACGGATGAGCGGCCGTGGCACCGGTGTGGATGACGAAACCTTTGCCAGAAAATGCCAGGCCATCCAAAAAGGGATTGACATAAATGCGCCTGATCCCAAGGACCCGTTGGATGTGTTAAGCAAGGTGGGAGGGTTTGAGATCGGCGGCATTGCCGGTGCGATACTCGCCGCAGCCCGTTTCCATAGGCCGGTGCTCATTGACGGCCTGATTTCAACAGCCGGGGCTTTGCTGGCCCATGCAATGTCTCCTATTGTAGCAGACTATATGTTTGCAGGGCACCGATCCGTGGAACAGGGGCATCAGCGCATGCTCGAGCACATGGGGCTCAGGCCGATTCTGGACCTCGGGATGCGTCTTGGGGAGGGCACGGGAGCGACCCTTGCGATGCATATCATAGAAGCCGGAGTACACGTGTTTCTGGAAGTGCTCACCTTTGAGCAGGCCGGGGTCAGCAAAGGCTGAGTTTGTTCTCTCACAGAGCTCGCGGAGTCACAGAGTTTTTGAGTCCCGCAAGGCGGGAAGAGGGGAAATCTGCTCAAATCAAAAAATCACACAAACTATCTATCTCCGAGATCTCTGCGCGCTCAAGCGACCGAAGGGAGCGGGCGAGAGAACTTCTTCCCAGGTTAAGGAATGACATGATCAAAGATGTAAGAGCAGCCTTGCAATTTCTGACCATCCTTCCGTTGGGCAAACCCGCAGATTTTCCAGGGCACCGCATGGTGCCGTACTTTCCGCTCGCAGGACTCATCCTGGGACTGCTGCTCGCACTGATAGACGCCGTGCTCCAACATATCTTTCCTTTGAACATTGTGTCATTGATTGATGTTGTCTTCCTTGCTGTCGTGACCGGCGCACTTCACCTTGACGGGCTTGCGGATACGGCTGATGGCCTTTTCAGCCATAAACCTCGTGAAGAAGTCCTGAGGATCATGAAGGACAGCCATGTTGGGACCATGGGGCTCCTTGCCCTGATCTTTGTCCTGGGCACAAAGTGGACTGGGCTTTCTTCCCTCCATGAGTATCGAGCATTTTACCTTATCATTATTCCCGCCTATGCAAGAGGTACGTTCACTATTGCCATTCACTTCCTGGGCTACATTCGTCCCGAAGGAGGAACAGCCAGGGAGTTTTTTGCGGACAACAGAAGCATTGCAACCCTTGGATGGCTATCAGTGCCGGTGGCTTTTTCCTTGTGGCTCGGTTTCAGGGGCATAATCTTGAATGGAGTATTCATTGGGATAGTGATGCTTGTCACCCTTTATTACAAAAAAAAGCTCGGGGGCATTACCGGCGATATGTTGGGTGCCCTGGGGGAAGTGACAGAAGCAGGATTGTTCTTATTTGCAGGGATGGGGGTATAGTTTACTAACCATGTGATGGCATGGTTCTCTTGCCCGCTCTCTTCGGTCGCTCGAGCCCGCTGGTAATTCTGGTCTCTCACAGAGCTCGCAGAGATCACAGAGACGAATAAGTTTGTCATGTGCGTAACGCCACGTTTTGATCGCAGACATAACCTTTTGGGTCAATGAACACCTCCCGCTGAAGCGGGATGGCAGTTTGAGCAGATTTTTCCTCTCAGAAAATCTGGTCAAGAACTCTGTGTCTCCGTGGGCTCTGCCTGCCCTGTAAGGAGGAACGACTGTACCGGGGTGAGAGATAAGAACTTGTGGTCAGGAGATCAGCTCCAAAACTCTGAGCCTCTGGGTGCTCTGCGAGAGATAAGAATATGATAAAAGGACACGGTGGCAACATCTATGAAATGGCAAAAACCCTCAGGTGCTCCCCTTGGGATATTCTGGACATGAGCAGCAACGTGAGTCCCCTTGGGATGCCCCCGGGGCTCAAGGTTACACTCGAAAAAAGATGGGGAGAGATTACTTCCCTTCCAGAGGTTGACAACGAAAGTCTACGGGTATCCTTTGCTGCCTCAATGGGCCTGGAGGCAAATCAGGTGGTGGCAGGAAATGGAACCACAGAGTTTATCTATATGATTCCCAAAGCCCTCAAGGTTAAGCAGGTCTTGATCGTTGGTCCCACCTATTCCGACTATGCGGATGCTTGCCGGGCTTTTGGGATCGAGCCCATATTTTGCTTGGCCCGCGAAGAGGCGGACTTTCAGCCAGGTCTTGATGAGATATCATCCAGGCTGGCCGATGTGGATACCGTGTTTATCTGCAATCCAAACAATCCCACAGGTCAGCTCATACCAGGCCAATCCCTAAAGCTGTTCATTGAAACCTATCCAGGGGTGCGTTTTGTGGTAGACGAATCCTACCTCCCTTTTGTCCCGAACTGGGAGGCCGAAAGTTTAGCCAGTGTTGCAGCAGAGAATCTCATTGTCCTGCAATCCTTCTCAAAGATATTCGCCGTACCTGGCCTCAGACTCGGATTCTTGATCGCCACACCAGAGATCATCAATACGTTCGGACCGTTTAAGCAACCTTGGACCGTCAACCGCCTGGCCCAGATCGCAGGCAGCTTTCTCGTTACACAGAGTGCCTTTGTATGGGAGGTCGCCAAATTCGTTCAGAAAGAAAGAAAGACATTTCTTGGGTATCTTGAAGGCGTCAATTCTCTTTGCCCGTTTCCAAGCTATGTGCATTATATCCTGTTCAAATTGAAGGGAACCTTAACAGCACCTGAGCTTTTCAGGCTGATGGCCGAGCACAAGATCTTGATCAGGGATTGCTCCAATTTTCACGGCCTTTCTGACCGTTTTGTCAGGATCGCCCTGAAGACTTCCGAAGCCAACAAAAGGTGTTCGGATATGCTCAAGAAGGTGTTGTAGTCCTCAACATAATGTTTTTTGGCATTCTTCATTTTCGCCACAAAGTAGTTTACACTTTTTTTCACCACTCCAGGTTTGGGGTTTCAGGTTTCAGTGTTCAGGTTTGCGGCTTACGCCTTGAGAACAGTACAGATCTTGCGTTTCTCGCTCTTGATACCTGACACCTGACACCTGACACCTGACACCAAAAAGTACGAACAAAAGAATTTATCTCTTGGCGCCCGCATTCTTGAAAAGTGTAAACCGAGGAATGAAGGATGCCTAATTTATCAACTTTTTATCCGCGCGACGTGGAATAATCCCAAGAACTCCCTTTTGAGCGAGCATAGCCGAAATGAACGATCCATATTTCCCCTGGGTGCTGCCGGCGGCTTTTTTCCTGGATCTCCTGATTGGTGACCCCGTCGGTTTGCCACACCCGATTCGTTGGATGGGACGCTGGATAACATCCTGGGAAAATATGTTTCGCAATGGGATTTTTTCTGAGACAACAGCAGGGTCTTTGTTGGTTATTTCCCTGGTATCAGGTACCTGGCTCATCTGCGCTGCTGCTTTGATAGCAGCTCGGGCCGTGCATCCGGGCTTTGCTCTGGCACTTCACGTCGTTTTAATCTATTACGCCCTGTCGGTGAAATCACTAAGGTTCGAAGCCTTGAAGGTCTATGCCGCAATGAAGCAAAAGGAATTGGATGAGGCGCGGCAACAACTCTCTAAGCTCGTGGGAAGGGACGTGGAGTCCCTGGACGAGGCCGGTATGGTTCGGGCTACAGTGGAGACTGTGGCGGAAAATCTCGTGGATGGTGTAATAGCACCTTTGTTTTATGCGGCACTTGGCGGAGGCCCTCTCGCCATGGCCTACAAGATGATAAACACCCTCGACTCCATGATCGGTCACAAGAACGAGCGCTACAAAAGATTCGGCTGGTTTGCCGCCCGGCTCGACGATGCGGCCAACTTTATACCGGCCCGGATTTCGGCAATCGTGATATCTCTTGCTGCTCCCCTTATCAAACGCTCAAGTATGGGCACCATCAAGACGGCCATAAGGGATGGCCGGAAACATCTTAGCCCCAATGCAGGGATTCCGGAAGCGGCCTTTGCCGGGGCCCTTGGTATTAGATTGGGTGGACCGAATTATTACGGAGGTCACCTCATTGAAAAGCCGTACATTGGAAAGGAGACCCATCCTGTTCAGATGGAGGATATACGGACAGCCACAACCCTGATGGTCGTCTCAGCCTTCATCTGGCTTATTGTGTGCTGGGTCTTTCTGATTGCTTGATGCTTGATACTGGAATAAAATCGCTACGCGACAGCAAGCGGCCCCTTACCTTCTCGCATCCTTTTGGTCGCTATCTCCCGCATGCGGAACTTCTGCAGCTTGCCGGTGACGGTCATCGGGAATTCTTCCACGAACCAGATATATTTCGGGATCTTGAAGTGGGCGATCTGTCCCTTGCAGAAATCCCGGATCTCCTGCTCTGTCGCAGTCTCCCCGGCATGGAGCTCGATCCAGGCCATGACTTCCTCGCCATAATAATCATCCGGCACGCCGAATACCGCTACCTCGGCCACCTTAGGGTGGGTGAAGACGAAGTCTTCGATCTCTCTGGGGTAGATGTTCTCGCCCCCGCGGATGATCATTTCCTTGAGGCGGCCCGTGATCCGCACGTAGCCATCCGCGCCCATTGACCCCAGATCTCCGGAATGGAGCCAGCCATTCTCGTCAATGGCTTTTTGGGTGGCCTCGGGATCTCCGTAATACCCCTTCATAACGTGATAACCCCGGAAGCAGATCTCGCCCGTTTCTCCCAGCGGCACAGTCTGCCAGGTATCGAGATCGACCACCTTCACCTCCTGGTGAGGAAGGTTTTTGCCCACGGTCTCGATTCGGCGTTCCATGCTGTCGTCCCGTGACGTTAGGTGGGTCAACGGGGATGCCTCTGTCTCACCGTAACCGATCAGGATCTCGGAGCAGTGCATCTCCTCCATCACGCGCTTCATGAGGGCGGGCGGACAGGGGGCGCCGGCCATGATGCCTGTGCGCAGGCTCGAGAGGTCAAAGTCTTTGAACTGTGGGTGTTCCAGTTCGGCGATGAACATGGTTGGGACGCCATGAATAGCAGTGCATTTTTCGGCTTCGACTGCCTCCAACACCGCCAGGGCGTCGAAATGCTCGCAGGGGATCACGATACAGGCCCCGACCGACAGGCATAGCAGGTTGGCCAGGACCATCCCGAAACAGTGATAAAAGGGGACCGGTACGCACAGACGGTCATGCTCTGTGAAATGCATGGCCTGGGCGGCGAAGTACGCGTTGTTGAGGATATTGTGATGTGAGAGCACCACGGCCTTGGGAAATCCTGTGGTGCCCGAAGTGTACTCAATATTGATAGGGTCGTCCATATCCAGCGAAGCGGTGATCTTGTTGAGGTTTTCGCTGGAAACGCTGCCGACCGCGTCCAAGACTTCCGACCAGGTGCCAAAGCCGGGGTGAGGTCGAAGGGTCTCGGCGGGCTTGGCCGGGTCGTACAGGACCACCCGCCGCAGGAACGGGAACTGCTGGTTTTTCAGCTCAGTCCCGGAAGCCTCCTTGAGCTCAGGTATCACTTCCACCAGCATGGCAACGTAGTCGCTGGTGCGGAAGGCAGGGATGGCGAACAGGCCCTGGACCTCGGAGCGTTGCAGGGCATAGGCGAGTTCCCTGCGCCGGTAGGCCGGGTTGATGTTGACCAGGATCGCCCCAATGCGGGCCGTGGCCATCTGGAGCAGCAGCCATTCTATGTTATCGGTCGACCAGACGCCGATGCGGTCACCCTTGCCGAACCCCATGCCGAGCAGTCCGCGGGCGAGGTGATCAACGGATTCCGCCAGGCCGGCATAGGTCAGACGCCGCTCTTGCGGTAAGGAGACGACCGCCTCGGCCGTGGGGAAACGTTCGGCTACGCTCCCGAAATGCTCAGGGATCGTTACACCCAGCAGGGGCACTGTTCCGCCCCGCTGGAAATAGCTCTTATGCGTCTGTGACCCCGCCTTCGCGGGAATGACGAATGTAATAAATCCCCCGTCATGCCCGCGAAAGCGGGCATCCAGCAAACTGGCTCATAATAAACATACCCGAACTTTTTGAGAAGTTACCTTTTTAATCCATAAGGCCTGGAAATGTCTTGCGTATCCGCTCCATGTGCGATTCGGTATACTCTTTTCCCGCTAGGACCATAAACAGCGAAAGGAGATCTTCCAAGTCAACGGTATAGCGCGTGGTTGGGTGCTTTTCAAATTGTTTGGTGAGGCGTTTTATGGCTTTTTGCGGGGATAACGGGCGTCTCCTCGGCCTCGCGTCCTCCTTGCTTTTGTTTAATTCTTCGATGAGGTTATCGGCCACCTCTTTTTCCTTGTCGGCTGGTGCTGCAAGAATCTGGCGACAAATGCCCTTGGCCCTATTCCAAGACACTTTTCCCTCTTCCAGCATTTTTCTAAGCCTGGAATCCATGCCGGGGACAAAGCGTATAATCTCCTCCAACCATGTGACGCTCTTATCTAGAAACTTCGCAATCCGTTCCTTGTCCCAATTGGCATTGTTTAAATAGAGGACCGTGTCAAAATAGTCGGTTATCTTTGTATCTATGCGGTCTGCATTCAACTTGAGATTTAAGGCTCGCATCTCGTCAAGCTCGCCAGCGACTACCCGAACATCCACGTGGTCGAAGTAACCCGGATGCTTTTCGCGGATTGTTTTTATGGCGGCCAGACGGTGAAATCCTCCCACCATGTAATATTCGCCATTCGTCCGCTCCCAGACAATCAAGGGCTCCAGCAGACCGTTCTCTAAAATGTCTCTTTCATAGTGGGCAATCTTCTGTGGCGCGAAAGGGCGATGGTTAGATATGAGAGGATGTAGCCGGACATTGTCAAAAGGCATATACTCGTAACGTTTGGTCGTAAGCATCTTTTCCCTCCGATTCTGTCAGTCTAAAGGTCAATGGGGACGTTCATAAATAAATAAGTAGTTCAACCAATCAGTTGATATTTATTGTGCTTAGCTATCCGTTCTCCCCGGCTTACCGCAATGGCTCATACTAAGCCGTCTGCCCAGTTCCGACAACTCATATCCTAACTCTCGGACAGTCCAATAGCAAAATAAACTCCTGGCTTCAGTTCGAATCCTTTGACGGCTTCTCGAATAGATAGTTCAAAAATATCTTCCGCCGCTCTATACCACGGATAATAACGTGATGAACAACACCAGGTGCCAATCGGGCTAATCTCGGCATGAACCGTCACATATCATTAAACTATTGCAATGGTAAGTTGGTTCTTTAGTTATTTTTAGATGTTATGATGCTTAGTTACTTATTTATGAACGTCCCCATTGGTTATTGGTTATTGGCACGAGCATGCGCTGGTTGGGCACTGGCCAATTTGACTCAATGTGCTGAACTGTGATGAAAGGATAACGGCCTGACGGTTTTAATGGTTTTCAATTTATCATCTTCAGACCGTTGAGCAAAATATAGGTCCCATCGCAGCTGAAGATTCATCCAGAAGTCTGGAGACACGCCGAAGAATTTTGCGAGTCTCAGGGCCGTGCTTGGCGTTATCCCCCTGCGGCCGTTGATGATCTCATTCACCCTCTGATATGGCACATGTATCGCGTCGGCTAATTCCCTCTGGGTAAGCCCCATGGGCTTTAGAAACTCCTCCAAAAGCATCTCTCCAGGGTGAGTTGGCGCTCGATGCGTTGGTATGCGGATCATTTTCCCCTCCTCAAGACATCCAAATGGTAAATCAGAGGGGACGGGCATGAAAATATAACTTTCACTCTATAACAAAGTTATAATGTCATGCCCGCCCCCCTTCCCTACCTCATTTAACAGGGTTCACCACCTGGATTGCAGTCCTGTCGGCTGCTCCGACGCCCCCAAAGTCCACCTGGCCTTATGTAACGCCTCGCGCAGTTCTTCGATTTTATACGGTTTGGAGACGACACTGCTAAAACCGTATTCTCTAAAGTCGGACATTACCGGATCAGTAGAATAACCACTTGAAACAATCGCTTTCGCCTGAGGATCTAGTTCAATAAGCTTTTCAATCGTTTCCTTACCCCCCATACCACCCGGAACAGTTAGATCCAGTATGACAACATCAAAAGGGACTTGAGATTCTTGAGCTTGTTCATATAACGCTATTGCTTCGGCGCCGTCTTTGGCGACCTCCACCTCATATCCGATATGCTCAAGCATCCCGCTCGCAACATCTCTCACTATTTCCTCATCGTCCATTATGAGAACTCTCCCCTTTTCGCCACGGACTATCTCTTTTGCATGCGTTTCTGTTATGACTTCTTTTTCGGATGCTGGAAGAAAGATATGAAACGTTGTTCCTACGCCCAATTCAGATTCTGCAGTAATGTACCCATGGTGTTTCTGGACGATGGAATAGGAAATTGCAAGCCCGAGGCCGCTCCCCTTCTTTCTAGTGGTGAAATAGGGATCAAATATCTTTCGCAGATGCTCCTTAGGTATTCCGATTCCCTGATCTTGTATCGATATCTTTACATAGTTTTCACCCTCCAGAGGCAGACTCTGTTTCGTCCTCTCTGTTCCAACAGTCGCATTTTCAGCCCACACCTTAATTGTTCCGCCTTTAGGCATAGACTTTACCGCATTGATGACCAGATTATTGATGACCTGACTCATCTGTCCCTCATCCATTTCAACCGGCCAGAGGTCTTCCGACATGAAAAATTCACACCGGACATTGGAACCAGTCAGGGCAAAACTAGTCGTATCTTTTAACAATCTTGTGACATGGGCTGTTTTCACAATCGGTTGCCCGCCTTTCGAAAAGGTAAGCAATTGCTGAGTCAAATCCTTTGCCCGAACCGATGCTTTTTCTGCTTCGGTTAGTTTTTCACAAATCTTATCTTCCGGATTTGCATACATCTTTGCAAGGGAGATATTGCCCAAAATTGCAGTCAGGATATTATTGAAATCGTGAGCAATACCGCCGGCAAGGATACTGATCGATTCAAGTTTCTGGACTCTCAGAAGCTCTCCCTGCATCCGCTTGCGCTCTGTAATGTTCCGTATGATAGCGATGATCTGATCCTCCAGCAGTGGCAACAGTCTCGCTTCATAAAAATTTTCTTGTTCCTGTATCCTCATTGAATACTCTATACTGACGATCGACTTTGTTTCTCGCGCTTGGTGAATAGCTTCGAGAAGCTTGTTGCCGAGCTCCTCAAAAGGAACACCATGGAAGCGTTTCCCAAGCAAGTTTTCCAGCGGGATATATAAATCAGTTGTGATTCCTCCCTTGCAGTCCAGGATTGTGCCCTCATTGTCGAGTCGAAAGAACAGATCCGGGAATGCCTGAAAAATCGCCCGCAGTTCCGAATTCGCCTGAAGAAGTTCTTGAGAGCTCAACTCTAGCGAGCGTTCAAGCATATTTCGGTCATTGTCAGATTGACAATAAGCATTGTTAACCGCTTCAATGAAATCCTGCCACTCTTTGGGCATGAAATTTTGGCCACCGAGATACCGCTTAAGCTGACGTTTCAATAGACTGTGCGTCTGTTTCATAGGCTATTTCTCCGAAAATGTCGTGATGGTCATTGTTTGGTTATGCAGAGCACATTTAGCGCCGGGGGTGAACGGTGAAATCTCTCCGTAAGAATAAAATCCTGTCAGAATCGTTCGGTCACCCAGTACTTCACGAACACCTTCCACCTCTTCTTCGATTCTCTGCCTCAAAACCATCTTTCGACCGACACAACTGATAAGAATGGCCAAATCTGGAGATGAAGAGCCAATGGCTTCGTAACTGACCTTAGCCGCTCCCACAGCCCCGTCGACCAAACGGTCAAAATTAGCCTTCATTAAGCGTGCATAAGCTCCCTCGGGAACATCCCCCGCAAACGTCATGCTTTGCACTTCTTCGTCGATGGACAAAATCGTGCGGACCAACCCGGCCTCACCTTCTTTGGTCCGGAGACTCAGTGGGAAAAGGAGCCCGGTAGCCGGCAAACCCTTGGCATGATCGCCCAAATATCTTTTATACAATTCCAGCGCCGACTTGCCGTCCAATTCATACAAAATGTTTCCTTTTGATCGCGTAATTAGCCTTTCAGGACCGAATGGATCCCAACCGCCCAGAGAGCCGTAACCGACTTGAAGCCGGCTTCCGTATAAGCCCAGAACAGCAACAGCACCACTCTCGGGCAGTCCATCCCAGAATACGAGTGTCTCCTCGAAACGCTCACCGTCTCCGGAGAGCCCACCTGTAACAGTGACCCCCTCAGGCAGATTTTTCACTAGCCCGTTAACTAGATCACTGCCGTTTATCTTAAGTCCATCTGAAAGCACAAGCACATGTACCAGCTCTTCTTTGTCAAGTGACCCGGCCAGAAACTCACCCGCTTGAAAGCTGTTCTCTGCTTCGTTGAGTTTGATTCGAGCTCCTTTTACCTGAGTAAATTCAAAATTGATAGCTGTGGCTATCAATGAATCATCAGTTACCTGGGTACCACAAATTTCGCCAGCTGTTGAACAACCGAAAAGAAGGGCCTTCGGATAGGCATTCTTGATTTCACCAAAACACTTTTGTGCTTTTAGTATCAAGGTGCTGCCAAACAGCAAAACCAACTGGGCTGATTCACCTAATTCGTGCGGCGGTTCAGGTTCCCATCCTCTTACATCCGTCCATCTCCTTTGCTCAATTTTCATCTCATACCCCTCTATTGCTACCTACGACCTAATACCTGAATCTTGCACCAAAGCGTAGATAAGAGTGGAGGAACTATCTGGGATTCGTGTCATAATAGGGCCTTTCTTAAACATCATCGCGAGAAACAGAAGGTAGCTCAGATGGTTAAGCAATAAAATAATAACGCTGTAATTGACAGGTACCAGGACATCGATTACCTTACGGTTTAACGGGCATGAAAATATAACTTTCGCTCTGTCGAATCGAATATAACAACGTTATAATTTCATGCCCATCCCCCTTTTCTCCCTTTTCTCCCAATATCAAAAAACGCCGAGACCCTGCCAGCCCCCTGAAATGCACGGTCAGGCACACATTCTGATTACGGTGCGTAGGTAATTGCGGAAATCACAGCACCATGAGGATCTTGTATCACACAAAAACGCCCAACATTTGGAACATCTCTAGGGCCGACCAAAATCTTTGCCCCAAGCTCTTCAGCAAGTTTTTCTGCGCTGGGAACGGGGACGCTGCTGGGAACGGGGACGCTGGTAAAAAAGTAACAAAATCTTATTCGATCAATTGCAACCCATTTTCGCGGGCAATGGTTTCTCCCCTTTCGACCGAGAACCCCACGCCGGGGGAGCTCATTTCCAAACGCCTGGCCACTTCTCTAAGCGACATCCCTAACTCACTGACTGCCCAAAAGCAGAAAAGACTCCTTGCCTTCACTTCATGATGTGATGCAGGACACCGGGTACCTGCCCGCCACCTGCCCGCCATTGCCAGAGAT
>JAFDKF010000178.1 GCA_019307135.1 Deltaproteobacteria bacterium | reverse complement strand
TATCAAAAGCTACAGATCATCAGCTCAAGGAAGTCAAAATAAGGCTGGATGGATTTGCATTGCGCTGGGAATCTCTTGATGAAGACATTACAGTCCCAGGGATCGTAGCAGGCAATTTCCAATTGCCCTTTCAAATGGCATCATAAATCCACAACCTAATTCACGTGTACCCGCCCACCTCGCCTGAGCTTGCGATGGCGGGCAGGCCGCCATCGCCGCCCCAATTATTTTGAATGTACTCTCATAACTCCTTTTTAAATCTGCGCTAACCTGTCCGCTTGTGCCCTGTCCGTCTCGCTCCGCTTGGCAGGAGGGAGGGTCTCGCTTATGGAGGAAAAAGATGGCAAAACCGACAACCATACGAATACCTGAAGATCTTTTAAATGAGATAGACCAATTTGTTAAAGAATTGGAGCTTGATCGCTCGGCCTATTTACGAGAAGTTCTGCGGAAAGGGTTTTCCGTGGACAAGCAAGGCCGATTGTTAATGAAATACGTTCGAGGAGAGTTGAGTCAAATGGAGGTTTGCCAGGAACTGAAATGGAATCCATGGGAGTTTTTGGTCCAATTAAAAGCAAAGAACCTGCATCTGAATGTCTCATTAGAGGACTGGATAGATGCGGCGGAACTGAATCCCTAATTATCGACTGGATAGATGCGGCGGAACTGAATCCCTAATTATCCACCGCCATGCTCCCGCCCATTTCCTAACATGAAGTAAGGAAAGAAACTGTAAAACTAAAGGGCGTCCCCCTTTCACGCTGTTTCAAGTGCACGAATGATCTTGGGCTTAATGACCTCGTCAAATAATCGGTGGCATGTAGGACAAAGTATGAAGCCATTCCATTCCTGCTTTGGGGCATTCATACGTGAAATTATATGACAGAAGTCAAGCCCGTATCTCTTATAGCGTGAAGATGTGCGCTCAGGAGTACCTGGTATCTTCCGCCCGCACCACTCACATCCAGCTTCATATTTCTTTTCCCAGATTGGCCTGTTGGGATCATCCATAATTCAAAAACCTCACTTTGATTTAGGTTGCGCCACCGTAATAATTTTCCCAATTATGGGAGAACAGATATTCCCCATCATCGCTTTCTATCACGGCTGAAGGGTCAGAAAGAAGTCTCTGTAAGAATAAATATAGAACCTTGCTATAAATTTTTTCGTCTTCTCCGACACCTCAACCGACTTTAGGTATTCAACTGCTGATTCAGCAATATCAGATGGATGTTTGGATATCTCTTTAAACATTTTGACAACTTTCTTTCGTTCTCATTTCAATGACTAATCTTGGAACAGCTGGTCAAGGTCCTCCATTAATTTTATATTTTAACCGTCCTGAGCACTTAAACGTAACCACCCGCCTTGGCCCTAACATCAAATCTTTCCCGGTCTGTGGATTCCTACCTATCCGTTCCTTCTTTTCCTTAACACAAAATTTTCCGAAACCAGAAATAAGGATATCTTCGTCGGACTCAAGCGTTTTTTTAATGATTTCGAGAAGGGATTCAAATGTTTTGACTGATTCCGGCCTTGAAAAACGGATACTATTGTAGATGCTGTCAATTATGTCGGCTTTGTTGATGGTCATGGGTCGGTTATTCCTGTTGAGGGGGAAAAGTTATTGAGGGGAAATTACAATCATACGTCAATTTTGTCAAGAAATTCAAATGTTTCAAGGGGGCGGAATAAAGATGTTGGATGAGGCCCTTTTTACATTCGAAAAAACTGATGCCATTTTGACCGGATATGTCAATCCCGTGTGGTAGAGAGGTATTGGCTCATATCATACACAAAACCGAAATAAGGAATATTCTTGACTATTTACCTGGTTTCAGTATATTTTTCCTGAACCCTTTGAAATATTTAATGATAACCGTTAAATGAGGGAAAGATATGAAGTGATTATTAAGAGACCCCGTTTCTCAATAGAGAGGTGGGGTTTTTGTGGTTTTGTAAATGAGGGGTAAAAGTGAAACAGATGGCCAGAAGTTATTCACCAAAGTCAACGCCCTCGTATTCACTTGATATTTAAAGGAGATTTTATGGGCTTGAAATTATTGGATAGAGAATTATTTGATAAAAAAACTTTCGGACTTTTGACCGAGCTTAACCAAGACTTTTATTCATTTAAGGAAGCCTCACAGATATTAGGGGAGCGTATCAGTGCTAACATGAGGCTTTTTGACAATACTATTTTTAAAAAAGTGGAAAGGAAAAACAAGTGGTTTTTATCGAAAGGAACCGTTTTACTTTTGTCGCTACGAAACAAATTCGAAAGTATAAACCTAAAGGGTAGAAGCGCATATAATAGAAAGTATACAATCGATTTTGGCACAAAACTTAAAATCCTAAACCGTCCATGTGAGATTTGCTTTAAGCCTCCAAAATATTGGGAAGATTTCCTAGATTTACTGAACAACGAACCGATAATTTTGGAACCAATAATCCGCAGTGTTGATTGTAGTAATATCAAGGATGCCAAAATGCCTAAAATGCAAAAAAAAGAGATAACTGACTATGGAACAGATTTATTTCTTAAAGTTGATAAATCTTATAAAGTTAAAAAAGTTAAAGTAGATGATTGGGATTTTACTTCTAGCCTATGGACACGCAGAAAGCTCAGAGTAAATAGAGAAAGAGAGACTCAGGAATCGGCAGTAAAAGAAGAATCCAAGAACCACAAGTTCTATGTGTTCAAAAATTGCCTTTATTATTTTAATTCATTGGATAAACATACAGAGGAAGACCAAAAACTATTAATCACTATTTTAAGGAAAAGAATAAATTTAAAAAACTGCAAAAGGAAATCCGACTTTTTGAGAAGTTGGAATCAGCAGATATACAACAATCAAGAGAGGCAATTCCTGAAGAAATAAGATTTGCTGTATGGAGAAGGGATGGTGGTAAATGTGTAAAATGCGGTAGCAAAAAAAACTTAGAATTTGACCATATCATTCCAGTTTCTAAAGGCGGCAGTAATACTGAAAGAAATATTCAGATATTATGTGAAAAATGTAATAGGGAGAAGTCGGCTAAAATTTAAAGTGCCATGAATCTGCTATAAGTTTAGGAAAATTGGAGGTTTTTTATGTCTTTAAACTTCCGGAAGCATTTTCTTCCCATTTTAACATCTTTTACTATATGCGCCATTATTTACGTCCTTGCATTAACAGAACTTGATACGCCCAATAAAATACAGCTTTCAATACTCATAGGTTTTATCGCTACTTTCGTAATTTATGCTTGCCAATTACATATTCTGAAAGAGGATGTTGATTTAAGACAAAGACCATGGATAGGCCCATGTAAAGATGTAGCAAAAATAGATATTACCTCTAAAAATATTAACATAAGAACCCAAGCTCAGAATTATGGACTTTTACCAGCTATAAATTTGGTCGTTGAATACACCGTACGAATTAACGGTAAGAAAATCTATATTCCCGACCCAGGCCAAAAAGAATGCTTTAGTACGCTTTTTCCAACCAATTTATTGCTTGCAGAGTTTCGTATCACACCTGACCAAGTAGTCCGTGACCATTCAAATCCAAAACCAGAAGTCGGAATTGAACACCATATTGAGTATGAGGGGTTAAAGGGTGAAAAATACGAATCAAAATATACAATTAGTATATTTCCCCACCATAATTACACAACAATTAAAGGTTCTGTTGTTATCAAGTGACCCATAATATACGCCATTCTTAATGAACAAGGAGGTTTTTAAAATGAAAAGCAAACAAAAATCACTTATAGTTCTGTCTTTCGTAATTGTTTTTTTATTCTTGGGATGCGCTTCACAAACAGCATATCAGAGACAGTCTAAATTTATTGAAAGTGAATATGCGCCATATGCAGGGAAGGGTACATCTTCTATTGTAGGACAAGCATTTCTTAAGACAAGAGGGGGTGATGTTAAATTTGCAGCTGGTAACATGGTTACCTTGAATCCCGTGACTACTTACTCGACAGAATGGTTCAATATTGATATTTTACAAAATAGGAGAATGGAACCGGCTGACCCAAGAGTTATACCTTTCAACAGACAAACGACAGCTGATGGAAATGGAAATTTTGAGTTCCGAAATTTGCGAGCTGGCGAATATTACATAGCGACACATGTACATTGGCAAGTACCCAGTAGTGGTGGATTGAGACAGACAGGGAGAATTTTTGGTAAAAGAGTCAAAGTTGGTAAAGGAGAATCAGTTAAAGTAATACTCACACGCTAAAAGGCAAATCTCCGACTGTATTTAACACCAGAGAGTGTTTTAGGGACGGAGAATTAAGCCCTTGACAGCGGATTCAGGGAAAGCGAATTGTCCTGGACAGAGCTGCTTCTCGATCTAAAGCATAGAGGGCTTAAGGCCGTTCCTGAACTGGCTGTTGGTGACGGTGCCCTGGGTCAAGTTTAAAAGAAGGGCCTGGTGAATTCCTAAATACTATCTCTTTATTAGAATAGCAAGAAATTGTAGTTCAAATAGTGATGTGTCGGACTCATTTATAAATATGCCATGCAGAATACAACGCCTAATCAGATACTTGTAAGGCTTCGCCCCCAACGTATAGCGTTTCTTATTTCAGAGAATACGAACGTAAATCGATTAATGTTGGTGATCGGGTTCCTTTCTAGAATTTGGGGGGGACGATATTGTCCGATAATTGCCGTAGGTGAAAAGGATCAAGAGGCAAGCGCAAAAGAAAGTTTATTGGCCATCCGGCCCGAGCTAATATTCTCTTTAGGTATAGACGAAAGAAAATGGGCAAAATTTAGTCAGGAAATTTGCCAACCAAGAGCCTTTCGCCCATTGGACAATGTTGCAAACAACCTAAACGGATACATGAGGGATAATCATGAGGGAATAATCTGGGCAGACTTTATTGTTCAGGCGGAAATAAATGCGTCCCCTGAAATCCAGAGAAAAAATCTAAGGCTTATAGCGGTAGGAAAAGATTGCCAGATAGACCCTTTCATAGCCGCAAGCTTTGGTTTAATTTCTGATAATCTACTCACAGCATATACCGACGATCTCAACGCTGAGATGCTAGAGATTGTTGATGAATATGATACCTCATCTTACCTCCAGCTATGCCAAGAAATGATGAAAAAATGGAGTTGGCTTGACTTTGCAAGTTACCGACTCCAAACGCATCATTTTTTTGGTGCGGACACTATTTACGCTCCACTCGTGGTAATAGTAAGCCAATGGGAGCCAGTAAAAGATTTGGCATTATTTTGGAACTTGCGCATGCAATATGGTCCGGGCTCCTCTGGCCGCATAGCTTTGTTTCACGAATCTGAAATAGAAAATACAGACTCAGTGATCGCTTTAACCAATTGGCTGAACTCGATAAAGTTCAAATCAAACTATTCTCTTCTTGCATCCAAGTGCTGCCCAAAAAAGTCTTTAGAAAGCTTAGCAAGGCGTTTAAGACGCCGTTTGAAAAAATTGAAATCCCAAATTCATCATGTTGACATAAAAGAACCAAGCCTCGGTCTACCTCAGATAATTCCTTATGACCACGAAACAAATGTAAGGCCCCCTATTTCAGAGAGAGTTGTAAGTATTGAGGGTCTGCATCTAACTTATCATGATAATCTGCCTTTCAATGCGGCCTGGATGTGTGACCTAGTCAAAGATGTTCAAACAGGTCGCGCACCGTATGAACTCTGCCTCCTTCCTAGACAATCGGTATTTCAAGTCTTGAACTCTCCAAATCCACCGTGGTTTCGATTGGGCATGGGTGTTCTTGGTTACGGGATAGACTCTGTAAACATCAGGTTTTCTGTACGAGATTACAGCATAAGCTTCAAAGTCCCAAATGATGAGGAGATTTTAGAAGAAATTCTTGAAGAAGCTGATATCAAAATTGAGAAGGACGAAAAGAGAATTCGCTATATCCAAGCTATTGAAATGTTCGATGGATTTTTGGAAGCTGCCCGCTTTTTGTCGGGAAGCTCATTAAAGATTGTTAATAGTTTTGGTGGCAATCCTTTGACATTGGGGGAAATCAAGAGCAAAGCAAGACTTGGTAAGGCTAAAAAAAAGAAAACGTCCTTGTTTGTTGAATTTTCTAATCGACTTCCAAAACATGCCAAAAGGGTCGCCCAAAAAAGGTATTCTATTTACTCAAAGGAACTACTCGATATAGATGCCTCTGAGGCTGAGATCCTCCAAAGGCTTTTAAATCGAAATGTAATAAGGCGGAAATGGAAGTTAAATAGATGTGTATACTGTGATAAAGAATATTGGATAGATAACTTAGATATAAGCGGCCACGTCTCTTGTCCTGGCTGTCGTAAACCGGTTAACCTAGGTGACAAACTTCAACTCGGCTACGAACTCAATGAGCTCATTGTCCTTTCTATTAGAGAAGGAATCATTCCAGTCGTACTTACAGCGCGTTTCCTAAGTAATTTGACCTCAAGAGGCTTCATTTTCTTGCCAGGAGTAAAATGCTTAATAGGCCCTCTAAAAGCCGATTTCGATATTCTTGCAATCTGTGACGGACATCTTGTGGCGGCAGAATGTAAATCACTGGAAAATACTAATAACCAATCAAATGTATGGAAAGAGATTGAAGGCCAATTGAAGAAATCCATTGATTTAGGAAGAACATGCCAAATTGAGACCCTAATAGTTGCTGGTATGTGTGAAAAGTTTCCAGAAGAATTTAAGAAAAACGTCACTGACTTAGCTGGAAAAGGAATGGGAGTATTATTTCTGAATAATGAAGACTTACAAAAAGGGAATAGACGTATATCTTCTAGAGGGCGGCAATCTCGACTTTTAAGAATTGAGGATATCCTGCCTTCATTCAGGAGGCCAAAGAAAAAGGGACGCAAAAAGAAAGGAGGACGGACTGTTGCATTAATGTAGAAAAACACTGCCTATTGATAAGCAGTGAAAGAGAGTGAAAGAGGGACGCCCTTTAGTTTTACAGTTCCCAGTTAATATGAGTGACAGTTGATTAGTCTGTGGTCGGAATTAATTAACTATTATTTCTTTACAGTTGCGGGATGCAAGCTATTTTGTTCT
>JAFDKF010000302.1 GCA_019307135.1 Deltaproteobacteria bacterium | reverse complement strand
TGATAACATCCTCCAGCAGCTCAATATTCTCTTGCACTCTATCATTATTGGAAGCATGCACATTACCGAGGTCCGCTTCTGTCAAAGAAACCGGACCTCCCATAACCACCACCGTGGTATTGCCCTGATGGTTAAAATTGCCAGCCGCTTGATTGGCTCCCATGATACCGAGGTTGTTCCGGAAGGATTTATCGATCAGGTCCTGTCTTATTCCTCCCGCGGACCTAATTTTATTGTAATCTAAGCGGGGAGAGATTCCTGTATGTATCTTGGTTATCGCGAAAGGATCGGCAGGCATAGAAAAGACCTTAACATTCGATTGGTTATTGATACTGCCGGAACTCTGGTTGACACTCACGATCCCTTGATTGCCATTCACTGAGTCAACGATGCTGCTCATACCTTCTGTATTCTCTTCATATAACGTATTTTCGGTGATGGTGCTGCCTGTTCCTTGACCGCTAGCATAACCGCTTTCCGTATAATAAATCAACGAAAGCTCCAACGGATCAACGGGGCTTGAAGCCATGTCTTCAGCCCGGACCGTGCATAATGTCATAAACACTAAAAGGCTTCCGGCAAGGAAGCCCGCGGCTGTTTTCCCCTTGTTCATTGTTCAGTTGCTCTGATCTTTTTAATAAATAAGAGAAGGGGGAAACACCCCCTTCTCTTATTTGGTTATCTGTGCGGTTATTGCAAGTTAGCAGCAATCGCGCACACATTCGCCTGGCTGACCATGTCTCCTGAGGCCTGGTTCAGGCTGACCACTCCGTTGTTGTTAGTTACGGAACCGGAGATCGTGTCAGTGCTCACAGTGGCAACATGAATGAGACGATTATCCGCTGTGACTTGCTTAAGAGTCGCCTCGGCCAGGGCGCCGACTTGGACGTCTCCCAATCCGGCACTCATAGCTGCTGAGTTTAACTGGTTGTTCATGTTGCCACTCGACTGGTTGATCCCAATGATGCCGTTATTATCGGAGATACTGTTGTCAATTAGATCTGATTTGTCAGCTCTATCAGAGACAATTGAATTGAAAAGATTGGCCTGAACCGCATAGCCATTCGCCTCGATAAGCTCATCGGCGGCTTTAACCACGGCCATGGCAGCCAAGTTGGCTTGATTGTTTAGATTGCCTGGACTCTGGTTGACCCCCACGACCCCGTCGTTGGTGGTGATTGATTCTTTGAATTCAGCTTTTCTCATATTTGGTACTTTTACCGTGGTTGTTGTCGTAACTCGACCCTTTTTTTCTGTGACTGTTTTTGTTGCCGTCTTATCGTCAAAGACGTTCTCGGTGTTCATTTGAGTCCCAAAGGTCTCAGCTTCTCCATCAGCTGCGACTGCAATGGTATGCCCGTCAAACTCGACATTTATGTATTTGTCTACCTGAATCCACAGCGACTTCGTCTTATCAAAGTAACCCTCAATGTTTTGCGTGGCAGCGTCGCTAACGCTCTCAGTTACGTTGATCTCTTTCGTTACTACTTGGGTACTACCTTCAGGCAGTTCCACCGGCGTTGCATCTGGCACCTGGGTATCCTGAGCCATCGCCGGAACGACAAATGCAAAGCACATCATCAAGGCCAATCCGATTCCAAAAATCTTTTTCATTTTTGACTCCTTTCTTTGATTTGTAAATCACTGTTAAATTGGTTACCTGATCTCCGTATGCGCTTAACTGCGGTGACCAGCCCTCCTAGTCTCGGATCACCTCCCTTTTCCTAATCCTAATGATTTATTTGCCCCAGATGTTCAGGCTATTTTTCTGGGCGTTGGTCATTGAATTTCCTCGATTACTAAATTCAATACGGGCTATATTTCGGGCCTTTACTTCATCCCAGAGAATGATTTTGCCTGAAAGGCCTGACTGCCCCGCACCAGTAGCCTGAACACCTCCTAATCCCTTTCCGCAAATACGCGCAAGCTCTTTTGCGGAGACCTCTTTGCCGGAAATGGATATTGCTCGCGACAAAGGAATCGTGTCATCGCAGCAGATCTTGCGGTGAGTAACCTGCCCGCCAGCACGGAGGTTCGCGTCGTTTTCTTGTCCGGCTGCAATCCCATCTTCCCCTGCTAAAGCTAATAGGCTAAAGAAAGAAATGATCAGGATTTTTCTCCTTACCCAAGGCATGGTTGAGATCTCTTTTGTTCTCCAATAATCCAACAAATAGTAATTCGTTATTTACTGGTTTTTACTATACAAAGGTCATGCCAATGATATATGTATTTGATATATTTAGGAAACATTGGAAGCTCCCCGATCATGACTGTAAAATAAATATAACATGCTATAGAGAGCTTATGATAAAAGTATGTGAAATAATAGAGAAAGGGAGGAGTGTTATATTTACTGACAGGTGTTATTTCCCATTTCGCATCTTACCACTAAGTACTCTGGTTCATAAATTCGGTCACGTATTTTCCTGCCTTTGCCTAATTGTGCTCATTAAAGAAAAAAACCGATCATTCGCTGTCATTGCGAGCGAAGCGAAGCAATCTCACTGTTTCTGACCAGATTGCTTCGTCACTTCGCTCCTCGCAAGGACATTGTGTTTGCGATTGCCTTACGTGATTGTATTTATGAAAACATGTACTAAGTTCGATGCTATCTGAAAATCCTTGGTGCACTTTTTGATAAAATAACCAATACTGTTCGGCACGGCTATTGCTGTAGCTTTGCACGGATGATACGTAAGATGAGTTTGAAGGTTAACGGCATTAGTAGTCACATTTGTCGTGGGCTGTTGACTATTGC
>JAFDKF010000033.1 GCA_019307135.1 Deltaproteobacteria bacterium | reverse complement strand
ATCCTCTGAGTGTCCACTTAGTGTACAGTCAGCTAACATTGATGTAATAATAACCACTTAACTACTCAACTACTCAACCATTTGACGAGGTCTTAAGGCTCACTAATGCGCTCAGACAGTCAGACATTTCCAAATTTAACCACCTGTCGGCTCAGGTTATTGAAAAGATACGTTAAATTCCCCGAAACTTGCTGCGTTTATATTGTGAAAATCAGATGCGCGATACCCCGTAGCTTGCTGCGGGGCACTTCATCGGTCCTTGCTGGTATTTATTTCTTGCAGAGCATCATTGCCCTGGCCGGCGGATCTGGTTGTCTGAAGTGCCACGAGCCCCATTATGTGGAAAAAGGGGCATGTGTAGGCTGCCACAGGGGCAACCCCAGGACGGACAGGGTCTCGATAGCCCATCACGACCTGATTCCGGCCAAATACGCGGACTTTACGATGGAAGGCAGCCCGGTGGTGAAGCGGGGCGGGAAGCTTGTTGAGACTTCCGGTTGCAGGAGATGCCATGTTAGCGGCGCGAAGGGGAACCGCCTTGCCACCAATCTTGACAGGGTACTCAGTGCCGCCAGGCCACAAGAGCTTTTCAATGCCATAAAGATACCTGTGGTCTTCATGCCCAATTTCTGTTTCAAAGAGACGCACATAATAGAGATAGTCAACGCCATCCTGGCCGGGGCCGCCCGGACGGAACCGGAAGCTGGAGAAATACCGCTAGTGATTCATTTTGAAAACAAAAAACAGGCTGAAGAGAGCGTTTTTGTGAAGCACTGCGGTTCTTGTCACAGGGCGCTCACGGCCCGGTTCGGGGGGCTGGGGAAAGGAGATATAGGTCCGAATCTCTCAGGGCTCTTTTCAGAATATTATCCGAGAACTTACGGCGACAACGAACGGTGGTCTTCCAAGCCCATAAGGAAATGGCTGGACAATCCAAGAGAAGTCAGCAAAAACGCACAAATGGCACCCGTAAAATTAACGTCAGATGAGTTCTCCCGCTTGTTAGAAATATTGTAGGCGTTCACAGGTTCACAGGTTCAGAGGTTTAAGGTTCAGAAGTCAGAGATCAGAAGTCAGAAGTCAGAAGTCAGAAGTCAGACCTCTATTCTTTTAGCTGAACCGTGAACTTTTGAACTCGTGAACGGTTACGAAATATTGGCGGCACGGACCTTCCCCAGCAATGCCAAAAGGCCTCGCAAGAACAAGGTATAGAAAAGGTTATTGACACATCATCGGCTTGTTGTCATATTTTGGTGTATCAAAAGCGAACCTAGCTTCGCTACGGTCCGCAATTGGGATAGTGGGGCTTGGTCATAACTTCGGCCACTTGAATGTTTCTGTGGGACCCGCCTGCCATCGCCACACACAATGCGCGACGCAGGCTGCCAGCATTTCCTGGCATTGGCGGGCAGGGCGACTTTCCAGCCGCGAGGGTCGCGGCAAGAATGCCGCTCCCACAGGTTGGCCCAAATGATAATCATGCCCGAATAGTGGAATGATGGAATAGGGGGAGGAAAAAAGGGATGGCTGTACCGTCGTTGGAAGAATTGTTGGGGCGCGTTAAGGCGTCTTCTGAAAAGGGAAACCTTTGTAGTCAGATTGTCGTAGATGTGGGTCTTGATCACCTTGGTGAGCGGAAACCCGACGTCGTAAAGGCCGCTGGCGGACTGGCGGGCGCGCAGGGGTTCGTGGAAGTGACCTGTGGCGCCTTGACCGCGGCGGGCGTACTCATCGCAAGCGTTGCCGTGGATCGAATGGAGCGGGACCAGATGTATATGCTCATCCAAGAGCTGGAAGAGCGATTCAACCAGGATATCGCATCCTCATATCCCGGCAATCGATGTGGTGATTTCCTGGATGCAGATCCCAATAAGCTCCCCACTGAGGTTTGTCCACCGATCATTGCGGGTGCGACAAAAATTGCACTGGAGCTATTGGAAGAAAACGGGATTCACGGGTGAGGAGGATGTAACTTCTCAAAAAGTCCGGGTAATCTCCTGAGATTAGGCCCGCCGACAGCCAATTAAATTTGAAAACGTCTGAAACTCGCTTATACAGATATCGTTAAGTAGTTTATTCGTTGAGTGGTTGAGTAGTATAAAAACATCAATATTATCAGCATGCTACATGTTGCGGACCCCTGAGCGTCCAATTAGTGTGCAGTTCGCTAATATTGACGTAATAATAACCAGTTAACTACTTAACTACTCAACCATTTGACGAGGTTTTAAGGCTCACTAATGCGCTCAGACAGTCAGACATTTTCAAATTTAACCACCTGTCGGCTTAGATTATTGAGAAGTTGCCGAACTTTTTGAGAAGTTACAGGAGGATTTATGAAATTGCTAAAATCAGTTTTGATGTTCGTGTGTTTTGGATTGTCGTTCATGACGCCATGTCAAGACGCAAATACAGCTCCAGGGAAAAACAAGGCAAAGACCATTGACGAACTGGCAGCAAGATATGACGTGAGTTCCTGTAAGGAATGCCACGAGGAAATCTATGAAGAATGGGAAGAGTCTGCCCATTCCAAATCCATATTTGGAATCGGCGCCAGAACGGCTGCCACCATAGGGACCAGCATTACAAAAGGCCTGATGGTCTGGCCCTATTCCGGGGTCAAGGAGTCGAACGATGTCAAGCTAAAGCATCTCATGCTATGTGCCAAGTGTCATTTGCCACAGCTCGAAGAGGCCACGGATGATGTTGCACAGGAGATTGTAAGGGCAGTATTTGGCCTTTGGGATAAGAAAATCAGAAAAGAGAGTGTGGAAAAGCTCAAGAAGATTAACATCAACTGCCTGATCTGCCACCAGACGAAAGCTATCACTCACAAGTGGGCTCAAGGCTTCCCACAAAAGGATGCCGTTTATGGAACACAGGACGGGGAGCACGAGGACGAGAACTACCCGATCATGAAAAAGAGCGAGATTCGACATGAGTCCGTCTTCTGCGGGCAATGCCATGGCCTTGGACCGAACTTCGAGTTTGAACAGCCCTCACAGTGTGCGACGGCCTACGGAAGCTATTTATTTGCCTATGTCGCCGAAGGTGGTCACGAATCATGCCAGTTTTGCCATATGAGAAAATTCAATAAGGGTCATGTAATGCCCGCCTACCGGGATCCGGACATGGCCGAGGCGGCTGTGAGGTTTGAGGCTGATGCCTTTGGCTATTATTGGCGAAAAAATAAGGCGGAGGGTGTGACCCCTCTGGCAGTGGTGAGGGTAGAGATAACTAACAAAACGGGTCACGGAATCCCGGATGGCTGACCGACGCCAAACCGGATGATCCTGGATGTGATCGCAAAGACCCCTGATGGTAAGGAAGTCTCCAGAAGTTCAAAAATCTATATGCCTGCTCCCGGGAAAATGGCCTGTGGTAAAGAGATGGGCCGAGGACCGTACGAAAAAGCCGGCCTAATTCGCGATACCGCCCTTCCGCCTCATCGCACGATAGTGGAGACTTTCGAGATTCCATTCCCACATGAAAACATAGAACGAGGGAAAGAAATCTATGGGAAACCTCTTTTTAAGGAGATGGATATTGATGTGGAACTCTGGTATGTTCCTTTTGGCGAAACAGAAGGACCTGCATCCCGCTGGAACCAGCTTTGGAAAAAGGTAACAAAAAAGGTGACCATCGACTAACCGGAGACTGTCGAGGCAGGGGCATATACCTGAAACCGACAAATCTTGCGATCAGAATAAAAAAAGGCGCCCTGCCTGATGGCGGGACGCCTTTTGCTTTTTGCCTTTTGTACCCTTACTCTTTCTGCTCGGGCATGTTGACTTCTTTTAAGTCATCTCCGAGATACTCGCGCTCATTTGGACCCAGGATGCCGAGGGACAGGCAGATCAGGGTCCACAAATGGACCACGGGGAAGTGTTTACCAGACAGCTCGCTTAGATCGTGGATCTGGGCATGGCAATTGTGGCACGCTGCAATGCAATAATCGGCTTTTGTGGCCAGGATCTGATCGAGCTTTATCTGGCCGTACGCCCGCCGTTCTTCAGTAAACCCAGACTGGAGAAATCCTCCGCCTCCGCCACAACAGTAGTTGTTGGACTTGTTAGGCCACATTTCGACAAAATTTTCTTCCCCCACAAGTGACTTTACCACAAAACGCAGATCGTCTGCCACTGGATCCCCGAAGCCTTTGCGCACGATCTGACACGGATCCTGAACCGTGAACTTGATCTTTCGATCCTTGTTCCAGTCAGAGTTGACCGGGAGCTTTCCTTCCTTGATCCATTCTGCATAATAGTGATAGATGCTAGCAATCTCAAAATCATAAGGGATATTGAATTTTCTCAGTCCTTCCAGGACTGAAAAGGTGACGTGGCCTCATTCGGTATTGAGATAGACCTTGCATCCAAGTTCTGCACATTGCATAATACTGGTCCGTGTGACATGTTCCCAGGATTTGTCGTCGGCAAGGAACATGCAGTAATTCTCCCCGGCCCAACCCTTGCTGCCGTAAGTCCAGTCTATCCCGGCAACGTGAAGGAGCTTCCAGAGAGGAATCAGCTCATCCGGTTCGGTAACCGGTTCTCTGGAATTTTGATTGATGAAGAAGTGAGCTCCCTTCTTGTCTATGGGGGCCTGGAGTTCGTCCCAGCCTGGCTGGGTATCTTTCACTTCTTCCAGCACATCTTCTACGACAAATATAAAGTCGTCGGGAGATGCCCCCATGGCGCTGCCGCTAGCGTTTTTGAGTGCCATATCGCATGAGCCGAGAATCCCCTTGGGCCGTTCTTCGCGCGGCCATGTGGCTCGGGCGTTGTAGACCAGACGGGGAATATCAATCTGCATTGGGCACGCATAGATACAACGCTGGCATCCAGTGCACATCCACACCCAGGGAGACTTGGTTGCCTCCTCATCCAGACCCAGAAGTATCATTCTCAAAAACTTTCTGGGATCCAAGTCTGCAAGACCCGTTGCAGGGCAGCCTGCCGCACAAGTCCCACAGTTGAGGCACAGGTCCAGATTACCCCCTCCGGGTATGATTTTCATGGCTTCTTTCTTAAAGTCTCTTGTCATTTTACCCAGATCTATTACTTCTTCAGCCATTAGGATTTACCTCCCTTTATACATTCTGGGCCAGCACAACGCCAGCCTTATCTGTTTCAACTATGTCACCGGCCTTGCCCAGGAAACTGGCGTAATTTACTTCAACGCCCACCATTTTTGCTGCATCTTCAATGCTGGGCGGAAGCTGCGGTTGGGTCAGGAGCACAACGAGGTCAAAGGTCTCGGTCTTTTCACTTCCGTTTGCCTCGTACTTGACCTCAATATCCTTGTTTTCACCCGTCTCGGCAGCCTCAACCACTGTGCCGTTTACAAAATTGACTCCCGAAACCTTATTCATGTCACTTCCCGCAGCACTTGCCTTAAAGGCGTCCATGTCCGGCGAGATGAAGCTTATCTCTGCGCCGTCTATCTTTTTCTGCGCGAGGATTGCCTCGTTGATCCCAAAGATCAGGGTTGCATCCCGGACCTTGTCATCAACCGATCCAAAGGTCTGCACAAAGCCGATCTTTTTCGGGACCTCGCCGTCCTGGGGACGGAGTATCAACCCGTTGCTCGGCCCAGTATCTGCCAGCATACGCTCCACCTGTAGATCGGTGACCACGTTCATGTGCTTGTTGCTGTAGTTGCCGGCTATGGGGGCAATCTTGCGCTGCATGCCGGAGGTAAGGACGACCTTGTCTATTGTGAGATCAAAATCCTCATCCGGCATTTCAAAATCGATGGCCTCAGGCTTGCACTCGGCCCAACACAGGGCGCATCCCAGACACCGCCTGCAGCTCAAGCACCGCTTCGCCTCAGCAACCGCTACATCTTCCGGGAAGCCGGTCTCAACTTCTGTAAAGTTGCCCTGTCTCGCCTCTACGGAGATCTCGGGCATCTCGGCTCGTTTGCTCGGAACATCCTGGAAGTCGATGATGTATCTTCCTTTTTTTTCATATATATACATTTTACTTCTTCCCTCTCAGATATTTGTGGATAGATTCTGCTGCAGTCTTGCCGCCTGCACAGGCCCGTACAGCAATATTTGCGCCTGTAGCAGCATCGCCTGACGCAAACACCCCCTCCACGTTGGTTTCAAAGGTCTTGGGATTTACCTCAAAATTGAACTTCCTGCCAAACTTAAATCCCAGTTTTTCATCCACCAGACTATTGTCCGTCACCTGCCCAATAGCCGCAAAGACCGTGTCCGCGTCCATAACATACTCTGAACCTTCAATCGGCACCGGCTTTCGCCTGCCACTGGCATCGGGTTCGCCCAGCTCCATCTTGAGACATTTCATGCCAACGGCCTTGCCGTCCTTGACCACGACCTCCTGGGGGGCTACCAGAAAATGAAACTTGATCCCCTCGTGTTCGGCTGCGTCCACCTCCCATGGGCTCGCGGGCATCTCCTTGCGGGTTCGACGATAGAGCAGATTGACTTCGTCAAAACCGACCCTGAGGCTAGTCCTTGCGACGTCCATGGCCACGTTGCCGCCACCAACCACGATCGCCGTGCCCTTGTTGGGAACCTCATTGCCTAAGCCCGCATCTCTTAAAAATTTAACGCCTTCAAAGCAACCTTCAGCGTCCTCGTTCTTGACCCGCATGCTCATTCCCATGTGGGCGCCAATGGCGATGAGGACCGCGTCATAGTCCTTTCGGATGTCATCAAAAGTGATATCCTTTCCGATACGCACACCGCACTTTATCTCAACACCGTGCTTGGTGACAAACTCAATGTCTTTAGCAAGAATCGCCTTGGGGAGCCGGTATTCGGGAATCCCTACCCGGAACATGCCGCCTGGCTCAGGCAGGGCCTCAAAGACCGTTATGTTGTTCGCATATCCGAGCAGGGCCAAGTGATACGCACAGGTGAGCCCGCTTGGACCACCGCCGATAATGGCGATCTTTTCAGGATAGGTCTCTTCCGGGACTTGAATCTTGGGCTCAGCATTGGCGTTCATCTCAACGTCGGCCACATACCGCTTCAGGAAACAGATGCTGATCGGCTCATCCAGGTACTGCCGGTTGCACTCGCTCTCGCACGGATGGGGACAAACCCTGCCAATGCTCAGGGGGAATGGGAGCTTTTTACGGATAGTGGCAAGCGATTCAGCGTACTTTCCATCCGCGATCTGGCCCACGTAGGTCCGGATATCCAGATTGATCGGACATGTCCTCTGGCAAACAGGCATGTCCTCTTTATAGACATTGTAACCGCCCCATGCGGAATTAAAAAAGTCAACAGCAGTACGCCATTCCAGGCCCTCGTTATAGTCGTCGTACATGTGGATCGGACACACCCTGATAGCGTTTACCAGGTTATCATCTTTTTCACTGTGAACACGAGGAGTCCGGCAATGGACTTTCGCCTTGTACTGGCCGTTTTCACCCACCAGGGCTCGCACATCCGCGTTGGTGAGCACTTCAACCTTATCCTTAATGGCTTCCAGATCAGGCGCGGTAAGGGCATCGCCGTCTGCGATGATCCTGTCTTGAGGAATCCGCTCCCCTCCTATGCCGGGGAAATGCTCTGCCAGGTAAACCTTATTCCCGGCAGCAGCTTCAGACAAGGCCGCCTTGATACCGGCAGCTCCTCCACCAATAACTAAAACTTTATTCTCAGCCACCTTAGCACCTCCCCTCTTCAGCCTTCTATTCCTGTGGATTTATAGATGGGGGACGTACCCTCCACACCATCCATTTCTACAAAACCCCTGCGTTTCAGTGCCAACACATATTTCAGGGCTTCGGGCGCCGGGATCTCCAGATCCTTGGCAAGGTCTTTTACCGCGGCCGGCTTTTTCTCCAGGGCCGCAAGGATGGAATGAGTAGCCATTTCATCGATCACAATCCCGCTCAAAGTCCGGTTGATCTCATGCTCGGTAAAGATCTCTCCGTACTTGTTGCCCTTGCCTGCCTCAGTAAAAACAGGCTTCTTGCCCACGACCCACCGGAGCTTTGGTCCTGCCAGGGCCTTGTAGGCAATTCCAAGTTGCTCCTTGAGCTTGGGCATTCCGATCTTGTCCCCCGTACCCAGGGGGCCAATCTCTTTGATCTGCTCCACGAATTCCGTATTATGCTGGGCAAACCTTGCGCCCTCTGCAGACGACAGGTTTCGAAACTGGAGCCTTGTCGGATTCAGCCCGGCATAGGCAAGCATCTCTGTTGCCATATCGAGCTTGTGCTTGGCCATGAAGTTGCCCGTGATATAGTGGCAATCACCAAAGTAGCAACCAATCACCAAGACACCATCGGCCCCGTTCACAAACGCATCGGCTACCAGGGCAGGGTCTACCCTGCCTGTACACATCAATCGAATCACTCTGATATCGGGTGGATATTGCATCCTGGACACGCCAGCGAGGTCAGCTGCCGAGTAACCTCACCACGTACAGCAGAGTGTGAGAATCTTTGGATGGAAATCTGCCATGGGTCCACCTCCTTACTTATTTAGAAACGCGTGCATTTGCGCTTCTATCTGGGTATCGTTAAAGGCATTAATGCTGATCGCATGACGATAGCACGTGGCTGCACAGATCCCGCATCCCTTGCAAGATGCAGAGATCAGTTTTGCTTTGCGACCCTCCGGGGTTTCTTCTATGTCGATCGCTCCATACGGACAAAGGGCAACGCAAAGCCCGCAACCCCTGCAAGCTTCTTTGTCCACAAAGCCCGCCACAATGGGCTCAATAACGACCTTGTCCTTTGAAAGCACCGTGACGGCACGAGACGCTGCAGCCTGGGCCTGGGCAATACATTCATCAAGGGGTTTTGGATAATGGGCAATACCGCAGACAAACATCCCGTCTGTGGAGAATTCTACCGGCCGCAGTTTCATGTGGGCCTCCAGGAAGAACTTCTCCTGGTTCAGGGTGACCTTTAGCATATTGGCCAATTCTTCAGTCCCCTTTGGCGCAATGGCCGTATAAAGGGTGATGAAATCAGGAGACATGACTATGGGCCTGCCCAGGACATGATCCGTGACCGTAACCTGGAGCTTGCCGCCAACCTCTTCCACCTTTGGCTTGTTGTCCGGGTCGTAACGGACAAAGAGGATCCCCATGGACCTGGCCTTTTGATACAATTCTTCAAGCCTGCCATAGGTCCTGATGTCCCGGTAGAGCATATATACATCCAGATCAGGATTTAATTCCTTAAGATCAATAGCGCTCTCAATGGCATGGGCACAGCAGATCTTGCTGCAATAAGGTCTGTCCGGCTCCCTGGAGCCGACGCAGTGGATGGCCACCGCGCACTTGGCCTGCTTGATGGAATCCGGATCCTCCTCGATCTTCTTGTCCAGATCCCACCACTTCATCACATTCGGGTTTTCGCCGTAGAGATATTCCTTGACCTTGGTCGAATCAGCACCCACGGCAACGATGACCGTGCCATGGTCAAACGACGCCCCCGTGGTCAGATCGGTGTGGAAGTTCCCGACAAACCCACTGACCATTTTTGGCTCGGCTCCCAGGTGGACCTCGATGTTTTCGTGGTCGTTGACCCGTTTGATGAGATCATCCAGGTAGGGCTTGACCGGCTCACCAGAGAAGGCCTTTCGCAATTTCCGACCGTGTCCGCCAAGGACATCCTTCTTTTCCACCAGATAGACCTTGAAGCCCTGGTCGGCAATGTTTAGGGCTGCCGTCATACCGGCCGGCCCGCCGCCCAGGACCATGCTCGATTTAGTGCAAGGCACCTCTATCGGCTGAAGGGCCACGCGCAAGTTGGCCTTGGCCACACCCATGGCCACCAGATCCTTGGCTTTTTGAGTGGCTGCATCGTGATCCGCGCTGTGAACCCAGGAGTCCTGGTCGCGGATATTGGCCATTTCAAAGAGGTGTTTGTTGATACCGGCATTTGACATGGTCTCTTGAAAAAGCGGCTCATGGGTGCGAGGCGAACAGGCTGCCACCACAACCCTGTTGAGGTTGTGTTCCCTGATCATTTCCGCCAATTGATCTTGGGCATCCTGAGAACAGCTAAAGAGGTTTTCCTGCACGTAGGTTACATTCGGAAGGGTCTTCGCGTATTCGGCCACTTCATGCACATCAACTACAGCTCCGATATTGATTCCGCAGTTACAGACAAAGACGCCCATGCGCGTTTCTTCTCCTGAAACATCCCGCTCAGGCGGGAATTCCTTGATCTTCTGCAACTGCCCGCGGGCCGAAGCCAAATCTCTGGCTGCGGCCGCGGCTGCAGCGCTTGCTTCCATGACCGAGTACGGGATATCTTTCGGGCCCTGGAAACAGCCCGCTACGTAGATACCGGGCTTTGAGGTGGCAACAGGCGTAAGATCACTGGTTTTGGCAAAGTTGTATTTATCCAGCTCAATGCCCATCTTGTTTCCCAACTCAATGGCACTCGCTGACGACTCAAGGCCCACGGAAAGGACGACCATGTCATAATCTTCATTCTGGATATTACCCTGTTCGTCCACATAACAAACCTTAAGACTTTTGTCCTCGTTTTCTATGACGCTGTGGACCCTGCAACGGATGAACCGCATGCCCATATCGTCTTTGGCACGGTTGTAATATTTCTCAAAATCCTTTCCATAGGTCCGCATATCCATGAAAAAGATAGATGCCTCCAGCGGGTCATGGGCATGTTCCATAGCAATCATGGCTTCTTTGACCGCATACATGCAGCATACCGAAGAGCAATAGGCATTATCGCACCGGTTGATATCTCTTGAACCAACGCACTGGAACCAGGCAATCGACTTGGGCTGTTCTTTGTCCGAGGGGCGTACCAGGTGCCCTTCCGTGGGGCCGGTGGCAGCCAGGATGCGCTCAAAGTCCATGCTGGTCACCACATTTTTGAAATTGGTATACTGATAGGTATCCCACTTGGAAGGATCAAAAGCCTGAAAACCTGGTGCAAGGATAATGGAGCCGACGTTCAGGTCAACGGTGGTTGCCGTTTGATCAAAATTGATGGCATCGTTTTCACAAAACTTCTCGCAGGCCTTGCACTTGCCCTTTTTGCCTTTATCGATGGCCTGGAAGTACAGACAGGCCTTTCTGTCAATCGTGTACTTCAAAGGCACGGTCTGAGCAAAGGGCACATAAACGGCCTTACGCTTATTCATGCCCATATTAAACTCATTGGGTACCTTCTTCGGGCACTTGGAGGCGCAAATACCGCAACCCACACACTTATCTTCATCAATATAGCGAGGGTGTTTTGTGACTTTGACCTGGAAGTTTCCTTGCTCACCGCTTATGCTGTCTATCTCAGCCAGGGTGATGAGGTTGATGTTGGTGTGCCGGCCGACCTCGACCAGCTTGGGGGAGATGATTCACATAGCACACTCATTGGTAGGAAAGGTCTTATCGAGTTGGGCCATGATTCCGCCAATTCCAGGGGACCTTTCTACCAGATGGACATAAAATCCTGAGTCGGCCAAATCGAGGGCGGCCTGCATACCGACAATGCCGCCGCCTGCAATCAAGACCGATCCGACGACGTCTTTACCACTTGGCATATCGAACCTCCTGTCGTCCCAGTGTCAAGCACCGGGTTGTCAAAAAATTGTTAAACGGGAACCCCCCCTTAAAGTCCCCCTTTTTTAAAGGGGATTTAGGGGGATTTCATAGGGCTTAACACTTCAAAATCAAGAGTTTCCAAATTTCTGTTTAATATGTCTTTAATATGGTTGAGAGATTCTGTTGCTTAGGCGCACGCAAATAAGAAATAAAGATGACAATTAAGAGACCTTCCCTTTACCTTCTCCGGTCCAATTTGTCAAGCGGTTTTTGCGTCCCGGTTAGCCGAAGAACCGAGTTGATTGGGAAACCATTTTACCGGGTTGCAGCAAATTTCCTCTTGACATTAGTCGGTTGTTGTCATATAGGGGTGCCAACTTTTTCCGTGTTTTTTGCTTCTATTCATTTTTCAAGTACGCCTTATCAACAACCCAGCTTCAGCGAAAGGAATGTGAGATAAGATGACATCGAAGGGAGAACAAGCGTTTGCATTTGCCCTTGCGGCAATCTTGCTCGTCGTAGGCGTTGTGTGCTACGCGGGCTTCTCGCAAGAAACCCCTGAAGAACCCGTAAGGCTCATGTTCAAGAGCACTGCGGGAAAGATTCTGTTTGATCACAAGACACACACGGACGACGCGGGGTATGGTATTGGGTGTGATGATTGCCATCACGAAGAACAGGATGAATCTATGTCCTGTAGTGGTGAGGATTGCCATGGCCCGGATAGCGAGCCCAAAAGGGGAGATGCCCTGCACACCAATTGCAAAGGGTGCCATGAGGAGAGCGGGGCCGGTCCGGTTGAGTGTGCTGCATGTCATGTGATGTAGCAGTGAAAACGAGTCCGTGCCCGTATTTCGTGTCCGTAAATCTCGTTCTTTCGGACACGGGGAACGGACACGGACACGAAAGTTTCGATTTTGGCGCAGGCTTCCAGCCCTAGGCGGGTTGGATTGCGAATTTAGCCAAAAGCGGACATTCTGATTATCTTTGTTGAGGTTGAGCTTATGATAAAGAGATCGTTTTTAGGTTTGGTGAAGCCGGCACTACGCTACAACTTGGCGCCGGGTTCGGTCCAGGAGCTTCCGGTTCCGAAAAAGGTGATTCTGTTGTTAAAAGCGTCAGAAAACGGGGGACCTCCGAGTACACTCAAGGTTGGCGACGCCGTAAAGACCGGCCAGAGGCTCTCTGCATCTCCGGACAGCGCCGAGTATGTTATCTCTTCGGTGACCGGCACTATATCGGCCATGTCGCCACACGTAGGGACCCTGGCACAAAAATACACGGCCATAACCATCGATGCCAGCGGCCAGGACGACTGGGATGACGAATTCAATAAGACACCAACCCTTGATACAGCCCTGAGGTTTTTTGAGTACACTCCTGGGAACCCTTCTTTCAAGGCGTTTGCTGATCCCGAGAAAACCATACGGACGGTTGTCATCAACGGAATGGACGACGACTTGCTCCTTACAGCCAATCAATGTGTGGTGCAAAATGAGGCGGCTGACATCAAAAATGGCGTTGACATCTTAAAAAAGATGACCGGCGTAGAGCGGGTTGTTATCGCAGTGTCTGAAAGCCTGGTTCAACAAGCCAGTGCCACGGGTGCAGAACTGAAAACGGTGAGGGGGACTTACCCTAACAGCCTTCCCCACATGATCATGAAGGACGTGCTTGGCCAGATGGTCGAAGCCGGTGATACCGTGGAGGATGAAGGGGTGGTCTTTGTCAGCGCTGAGGCGGTGGCAGCATTAGGGGCTGCTTTTAGGACCGGACAACTTCCCGTCAGCAAGGTTGTCACCGTGGTGGGAAAAGGTGGCAGTACCAGGAACGTAAGGGCCAGAATCGGCACCCCTTTAAGGGATGTGCTTCAAGCCTGTAATGTTTCCGTGAGCGAGCGGGATCGTCTCATTCTGGGTGGGCCTATGAGGGGGATAGCTACCTATTCTGAGGAGCTTCCACTCGAGCCCGGCACAGACGGAATCGTGGTTCAGGATGAGGCCGATAGCGCCCAGACCACGGATTATCCGTGCATCAACTGTGGTGAATGTATCAGGATCTGTCCAGTTAAGATCCCGGTGAACATGCTCGTCAGGTTCCTGGAGGCTCGCCTTTATGAAGACGCAGCGGCTATGTACGATCTGCATTGCTGTATTGAATGCGGGTTATGTTCTTATGTGTGTGTGTCCAGGATCCCGATTTTTCAGTACATCAAGTTAGGAAAATATGAACTTAGCCTGATCGAAACTGCGGAGGCAGCCTTATGAGTAGTCAAAAGAAACTTGTTGTGGCCCACGCGCCTTATTGGCACGACGGCAGCAAGATATCGACAAAGAATTACCATATTATGATTGCCGCACTTCCGGCCGTGTTGATGGGCATTAGCCAGTATGGCGCACCGGCTCTCGCGGTAATTGCCTTTGCCATGGCCTGTGCCATGATCTGGGAGGTCATTTGGAATTTGATCCTGGGAAAATCTGCTTCCATTGGCGACGGCAGCGCTGCGGTCACCGGGATGCTGCTTGGCATGCTCATGCCGGCTACCGCCCCCTGGTGGCTTATTGTCCTGGGGACGTTCATCGCCATTATCGTTGGCAAACAGATATTCGGTGGGATCGGGTTTAATCCCTTGAATCCCCCCCTTCTCGCCCTGGCCATGCTCGTTATTTCATTCACGGGGATCTTTGATTTTAACGAATCCCTTCGCCATTATGATCTGGGCTTTGTCATGACTTATCCACTGGCCGATTTGAAGGCTTTTGGCCCGGATGCCATCGGCAAATTTGGCCTGGGCGATCTCTTTATGGGCAGACAGGCAGGGGCCATCGGATCCACGTTCGGGCTGGGCCTCATTGTAGGGGGCCTTTACCTTATGTTAAGAGGATATATGCGATGGGAGGTCTCCCTTTCTTTCCTGGCAGGCGTGTTTATTACCGCCCTCCTGTTTAACCTCTCCGATCCCGCAAAATACGCCAGCCCTGTCTTTCACGTGCTGACCGGTTATACATTGATCGCAGCCTTTTTCCTGGTACCCGAGGACTCTTCATCTCCGGCCAACTTTATTCCGATGCTGATTTTTGGGGCCATGGCCGGACTCATGACGGTGCTTGTAAGGAATATCGGGGCTTATGTGGATGGTGTTCCTTTTTCCATCCTGCTTATGAATCTTGCCAATCCACTCCTGGACAAGATCAGACCCAAAGCGATTGGAAAGGTGGTAGAAAATGCGTGATATCATAAGGATGATCGTGGTTCTTGGCGTTATGGCGGCCTGTGGCGGTGCGCTGCTGGCGGGTGTTAAATCGGGGACTGCGGCAAAAATCGAGTACCAGCAGCTCAAGTTTGTCAAAGGCCCTGCCATTAAAAATATCTTGGAAGGGTGTACCAATGATCCGCTCGTTGATCGGTTTAAGATCAAGGACGGTGAGATAGAGAGGAGCTTTTATGTCGGGGTGTTCGATGGCAAGGCCAATGCCGTAGCCTATGAGACCTTTGGCAAAGGTTTTGGGGGAGACATTGGCGTCATGGTGGGTGTTAACGTTGAGGCGGACGAATTGCTGGGTATTGGAGTCACCACCCACGCTGAGACCCCTGGCCTCGGTTCCAGGGCCAAGGATGATCCGTCTTTCGGAGCGCAGTTTAAGGGCATGTCCATCAGTAAGCCTATTAAGGTTAAGCCGGATGGTGGAGAGGTTGACGCAGTATCAGGCGCTACGATAACATCAAAGGGGGTGTGCCAGGGTGTTACGGACAGCGCAGAATTCTATACCAGATTGAAGCCGCAGATCGTAGAGCAAGCCAAGGCATTTGCTAAATAGGGAGAAGAATGATGGCCAAAACAATTGTCCAAGAATTTACCAAGGGGTTATGGGATGAGATTCCGCCTTTCAGGCTTGTCCTCGGGCTTTGTCCGGTGTTGGCGGTCACCAAGACAGTGGCAAATGGCGTCGGGATGGGGGTTGCAGCCACCTTTGTACTTGTGTGTTCGAATATCCTGGTCTCTGCGTTGCGTAATATTATACCCAGCCAGGTAAGGGTGCCGTGTTTCATCATCATCATTGCTACGTTTGTGGTGGTGGTAGAACTCGTCATGCAGGCAGTGGCCTATCCGCTTTTTCTACAATTAGGTATCTTTATTCCTCTGATCGTGGTGAACTGTATTATCCTTGGGCGGGCCGAGGCCTTTGCCTCCAAGAACCCCCCTGTAGCATCCATAGCAGACGGTCTTGGTATTGGAGTGGGATTCACGATTGCCCTGGGTGCTTTGGCCGGAATTCGTGAGGCCTTTGGCGCCGGTACCATCTCCGTTCCATTCTCAGATACTGTCATTCAACTATTCGGGCCGTCCTTTCAGCCCTTTACGTTCATGGTTGAAGCCCCTGGCGCGTTTGTCTGCCTGGGTCTGGTCCTTGCTATCATGAACCTGATTGGGAAATAGAATCGCTATAAAATCGCAAAGCGATTTTATATGACGCGGCTTCGCCGCTTAAAAAAAGGAATGGCTGACTTTGGTAAAGGTAACGACTCAACTAATAAACAACTCAACGACTCAACTAATAGAGGAGTAACGAGATGGGAGATTATATTTTACTTGCCGTAGGCGCCATCCTGGTCAACAATATTCTGCTAATTCAATATCTGGGCAACTGTCCCTTTCTTGGCACGTCCAAGAGCATGGACAACGCTACGGGTATGGCCATGGCCGTGGTCTTTGTTCTTGCCTTAGCAGGTATTGTGACCTGGATTATGGAGGCGGTTTTCTTAAAACCGTTGGGGCTTGAGTATATAAGGACTATAGTATTCATCGTGGTGATCGCCGCGCTTGTTCAGTTTGTGGAGATCTTCATGAAGAAGAGCATGCCGGCCCTTTATGCGGGCCTGGGTATCTTTCTCCCCTTGATTACCACCAACTGTGCTGTCATGGGTGTGTGTCTGATCAATATCAAGGAAGAGTACAACTTTTTGGAGATGCTCGTTTCCTCTTTGGCCTACCCGGCTGGCTTTGGCTTGGCCCTGATCCTGTTTGCCGGCCTCCGCGAACGGATTATCATAGGAAGGGTGCCCGGGCCTTTGCAGGACGTTTCCATCGCTCTGGTTACGGCTGGATTTATGTCCCTTTCTTTTCTCGGGTTCAAAGGGATGATCTGATGGATTGGTGATTGACGATTGATGATTGACGATTGAATATTAGGGATCGAGGCTTGTTTTTACAATCGTCAATCGAGATGAGGTTAGTCCTTTTTAGGAGGAAAAAATGATAGAAGCCTTACTTCTCATGATGGGTTTAGGGGCAGTTGCCGGAACTTTGCTGGGGATTGCCTCCAAGGTATTTTATGTGTGGGAGGATCCACGCATTGCGCTGGTGGCAGACTGTCTGGCCGGTGCCAACTGTGGTGGTTGCGGCTATACCGGCTGTGGTGCCTGTGCTGCGGCGATTGTGGCCGGTGAAGCGGATGTTGGTGCCTGTATCGTAGGGGGCGCGGCCGCTGCAGCAAAGGTGGCTGCCGTTTTAGGTCTGGAGGCCGGTGCGGCTGAGCCCCTCACATCGGAAAACACCTGTACGGGCGGGTTTCGGGCACCTGAGAAATTCTCTTATATGGGTGTTAACGATTGCCGGGCTGCCTACCTGCTTTATGCAGGGGCCAAGGATTGCGATGTGGGTTGCCTCGGGTTTGGGAGTTGTGTGAAGGCATGTGTATTTGACGCCCTTAAGATTGGGCCTGATGGTTATCCTGTGGTTGACGAGGAAAAGTGCGTGGGTTGCGGGGCCTGCGAAAAGGCATGCCCCAAGGGGATCATGCAGGTGCGCAAACCTTCTGATCGAATTCTCCATATGAACCTTGTAACTGATCGTCTCGCGCCATGCCGTCAGACCTGCCCTGCCGAGGTCAACATCCCCAAATATATCAACCATATTAAGCGCGGGGAATACGATAAGGCATGGCTTACCGTCATGGAACGTAATCCATTGCCCCTTTCTACAGGCCGGGTCTGTCCTCATCCGTGCGAAGATGCCTGTCGCAGGGCCCTGGCTGATGATCCGGTTTCAATCAATCAATTGAAGCGCTTTTGCTCAGACTGGGTGATGAATCACGGCACATCCCTCAAAATCCCTGTGGCCCCTGACACAGGATACAGGGTAGCCATTGTGGGGGGCGGGCCCAGTGGTTTGAGTGCTGCCTTTTATTTGAGACGCCTTGGCCACAAGGTAAAGATCTTTGAATGGTTGCCCAAATTAGGAGGCATGATCTACTATGGTATTCCCCAATACCGCCTTCCCAAAGAGATCCTTTATAAAGATATTGATCGCATTCTTGGTCTCGGCGGTATCGAAGTAAAAACCGGGGTGAAGTTCGGTGTTGATTTTGATCTTGAGTCCCTTGTGGGAGGCGGGTTTGATGCGGTTCTTATGACTATTGGGGCCATGAATCATGCCTCTGCCAGGATACCTGATGAAGACAAGGTCAAGGGAGTGGTCCCTGCCACAGTCTTTCTTAGAAGACAAGGTTTGGGAAATCCGTATCCGGTCGGAAAAAAGGTCGCGGTCATCGGCGGCGGGAATGTGGCCATGGATTGCTTGAGGTCCAGCGTCCGTCTGGGCGCTGACAAGGTCTATTGCCTCTATCGACGTGAAGTCAAGGATATGCCTGCCAACAAGGTTGAGATAGAGGCCTGCCACCACGAGGGGATCGAATTTGTCACTTTATGCACGCCAACCAGGTTCATTACCGATGATGAGGGAAACCTCACCGGGATTGAATACCTGAAAAATGAGCTTGGAGAACCGGATGCCAGCGGCCGGCGAAGCCCAGTGCCCATCAAAGACTCTGAGACGGTGATACCGATCGACAACTTCATCCTGGCCATTGGCCAGACCACGAATTCTGCCTTTGCAGATGAAGAGGGGACTGCCGTTTCAAGGCTTGAAACCAGTAGGGGCTCGATTGTAAATGATACTGATACCCATCAAACAGCCATCCCTTACGTATTCACAAGCGGCGACTGTGCAGGACCTCCCGGGCTTTTGGTTGCGGCTGTCGGAGCAGGAAGACGGGCCGCAAGGGGAATCCACAAGTACCTGATGGGTGAGGATATGGCATTTCCTCCGACCAGACTCCGTGTGGACTCAAGACGTATGAAGGGTCATATACCCGGTACGATCTTTGACAGCATTGAAGGGATACAAAGAAAGGGGCGTATCGAGCAACCCGAGCTGGAGCCAGGCTCTTACGAAAGACAGCACACCTATGCCGAGGTGGACCTGACGGTGACAGAAGAAAATGCCCTCAAAGAGGCCAATCGCTGCATGCGGTGCTGTTTGACGTGCTACAATAAAGACACTTCATAAAATCGCTGCGCGATTTTATATAACGTCCCGCTTCAAACGGGACTCAAAAGTGGGAATTCCCAGACAAGAAAAGTCCGTTTGCGAACAAGGCAGGCGGGCTTTTTTTTGACCTTCGTAGCCCGATTCCTTCCCCCTATCCCTACCACCTCCATCCAGGGGAGTGGGAGTTGGACTATTGCAAAAAACGTCAACAGATGCGGGGGAGTTGTTCTCCTGTTAGCATGTTCACGATCCGGGTGCCGGCGATACGCGTCTTCATAAAGACTTTGCCGTGGGAATCGGCAACGACTTCTCCTATGATGCAGGCATCTTTTCCGTATTCGCTTCCTTTAATTGTCTCTAATACCTTTTCCGCGTGATCCGGCCCCACAAAGGCAAGGAGCTTTCCTTCATTGGCAACGTAGAGGGGATCAAATCCCAGAAGTTCACATATTGCTGATACTTCCTCCCGGGTCGGCAGAGCCTCTTCATAGATCTTTATACCCACCTTTGATTGGGCGGCAATCTCGTTCAGCGAGGTTCCCACTCCCCCACGGGTTGGGTCCCTCAAGGCATGAACTTGGTTACTTGCAGCAATCATTTCGCGTACCATGTGGTTTAAGGGGGCGGTATCGCTCTGGATCGGGGATTTAAAGGTCATTCCTTCCCTTTGGGTCAATACAGTAATGCCGTGGTCGGCAATGGTTCCGCTTATTATGATCTTGTCGCCAGGACGCGCATTATGCCCGGAAATATTTGTCCCCTCAGGGATGAGTCCAACCCCGGAGGTGTTGATAAATATCCTTGGTATCCCCCGTAACAATTAGGACATCGGCCTTTCTTGCTGCTTCTTTCATGGCCTTGAGTATCTTTTTGAGGTCAGCCATAGAGAAGCCTTCTTCGATGATCAATCCCACACTCAGATATAGGGGGGTTGCGCCGCACATGGCAAGATCATTAACCGTGCCGTTGACGGCAAGGTCTCCGATGTTTCCGCCCGGGAAAGAGATCGGATCGACCACATACGTGTCGGTCGAAAAGGCAAGCCGCTTTCCTTCAATATCAAAGATGGCGCTGTCGTTGAGTTGCGCAAGGATCGGGTTTTCGAATTCAGGGACCAAAAGATCAGCAATCAGGCTATGAGATGCCTTTCCTCCACTTCCGTGATCCAGAAGGATTTTGTCTGTCTTAGATTAATTCTTATATGGACCTAAATCTTTATCCCGTTTTGGTTTCAGGTTTCAGGGCACATGTAGGTTTCAGGTGTCAGTGTTCAGGTGTCAGGAAAGAGAAACGCAAAACCTGAAACCTGAGGAATATATATATCTTTTTATACATTCTCAAAATTAACAAAAGTCTATCCCTCTTAAGCGAATGATAAGTTACTCTGCCTCGATATGGGTTATCTCAAGCTCCTTTCCGGAGATAATTTCACTCGCAATTCCGCCACATTGAGGACAAAGAAACAAAGTGGTATCGATTTTAAAGTCAATGTTACAATCATCGCAACGTCCCCTGGCAGACACAACTTCTATGTCGAGTGCGGCCCCTTCAGCTACAGTCCTCTCTGAGATCACCTCAAAAGAAAAGGTCAGGGCCTCAGGGACAATGGCGGACAGCGTTCCTATTCGAACATGCACTCGGGTAACCTGGGAAACCCCGTGCTTTTTGCTTTCATCCTGGACAATCGCGAGCAGGCTTTGGGCAATGGAAAGTTCATGCATGGTACTTATAGTAAGCAGCACAGGTGCCTTCAGTTGAAACCATGCAGGGGCCCACGGGGTGGCTCGGTGTGCATACCTCGTTGTATAGCGGACACTCCGGAGGGGTCTTCATCCCTATGAGTATTTCACCACAGACGCACCCTTTTGGTTCCTTTGAATCAGGCACTGAAAGATCAAGCCTTTTTTCTGCATTAAAGGAATCAAATTCTCTTCGGATTTTCAGCCCGCTTTGCGGGATGGTCCCGATTCCGCGCCAGCGAGCATCAGTTGGCTCAAAGACCTGGTACATAATTTGTCTGGCCTTCTTGTTCCCTTCAAAAGCTACTGCCCGGCGGTATTCGTTTTCGAGTGTCGCATCTCCGGACTCTGTCTGTTTTACCAGCATATAGATGGATTGCAAGATGTCTGCCGGTTCAAACCCTGAGACCACGCAAGGGATATGGTATTTTTCGACCACCGGAACGTAGGCCCTGGTCCCGATGATCACGGAAACGTGGCCAGGACAGATAAAGCCGTCAATTCTTGCATCATCTGCTGCCATGAGCGCACTGAGTGCTGGAGGGACCAGCTTGTGAGCGGAAAGCACGGAAAGGTTTTTCAATTGCCTCTTTTTTGCCTCCACTATTAAGGCGGCGATCGTGGGGGCGGTGGTTTCGAACCCTATACCGAGGAAGACTACGTCTTTTTGGGGATTACTTTCGGCAAGATCAAGGGCGTCAAATGCCGAGTACACAATCTGGATTTCTTTCCCTTCGGCCCGTTCTTTTTGCAGTGAAGAATGGGTGCCGGGCACCCTCATAAGATCCCCAAAGGTGGCCACTATGACATCCTTTATTCCGGCTACTTCTATGAAGGCGTCGATCTCTTGCTGAGAGGTTACGCATACAGGACAACCCGGTCCGGAAAGGAGTGTAATGGTTTCCGGCAGCAGCGCCCGGATGCCGTTCCGAAAGATGGCCATGGTATGGGTCCCGCAAACCTCCATCAATCTGACTCTTTTCCGGCTTATGGCCATGATTTTATCCACTATGTTGCGGGAGAGTTCTGGGTTCCGGTATTCGTCGATGTGTTTCATGTTCGATTGTCGATTGATGATTTGTCTTATTCAATCATCGAGCTTAGTGATCATTTGGGCTAATTTGTGGGAGCGGCTTTCCAGCCGCGATGGTCGCGGCAAGAATGCCGCTCCCACAAAGATGTTGAAGTGGCCTAAACCATGATCAAACCCCAACCATCAATCCAAAGATTTGGCAATAGCGGCCGCAACGACCGCCTGTCCCAAAGAGATCCCTCCGTCGTTGCACGGGACAAGAGAATGAGTGAAGACCTGAAAATCTTTTTCTTCCAGGGCCTTTCTCAGGCCGGCCAGCAAGGTAGCATTTTGAAAGACCCCGCCGCTTAGGACTACACGATCCAGTGCAGTCTCTTGACGTAGAACTGTGCAAAGGTCGGAAAACAATCGGATCAGAGTCACGTGAAATTTCCTACTGATGTCAGAGGCTTCAAGGCCCTTTTCCATATCCCTTACCACACCCCGTATCACGGGATGGACTGGTATCTGGTATGAGCCTTTTCTCCGTTCCCACTCATAGTCATAAGATCCCTCTGTCTCTTTGCCCATTGTCATTTCCAGCTCCACGGCGGCCTGTCCTTCGTAAGTCACCTTCTTTCTGATACCGAGGATCGCAGCGATTCCGTCAAAAAGACGGCCGAGGCTGGAGGTTTGAGGGGAGTTGACCTCGTTGGAGATCATCTCCTGGACGATCTTTATCTTTTCTTTCTCAAGCCCCTGAAATAGGGGGAGTTTTAGGTCGTAGAACGCTTCGCCAAAGGTATCGTAAAGATAACTTACGGCCATTCGCCACGGCTCTCTAATTGCTGCCGCGCCACCCGGCATCGGGAGATAGGCAAGGTGGGCCGCACGCGTAAATTGATGTGTCTCGACGATTAGCACCTCTCCTCCCCATATACGACCGTCTGTTCCATAGCCTGTTCCATCAAAAGAGAGCCCTATGACCGGACCGTTGAGCCTGTTTTCCGCCATGCAGCTTACGATGTGTGCATGGTGATGTTGTACGGGGATCATTTTTATACCTTTTTGTTCTTGGGCGTAGCGGGTGCTGAGATAATCAGGATGAAGGTCATAGGCTGCAATTTGGGGATCAATGTCGAGGATTCGTTTCATATGCCTCACGGTCAACTCAAAAAAACGATATGTCTCAAGATTCTCCAGATCCCCCATGTGCTGGCTGAGAAAAGCATTCTTTCCCTTCGTGAGGCAGACCGTATTCTTCAACTCCGCCCCGCAGGCAAGTATCTGCGGAACCTCTTCTTTAAGGAAAACACGGGTGGGGATGTAGCCCCTTGATCGGCGGATAAATCGGGTTGCCCCATCGAGCCTCCTGACGATGGAATCGTCGCTGCGTAGATAGATGTCCCGATTGTGGATCAGGAAATAATCGGCAATGTCGCCAAGGCGTTCAAAGGCATCTTGATTATCAATAGCGATGGGCTCCTCGCTTATATTTCCGCTGGTCATGACCAGTGCTGTGAAATCATAGCTCAAAAGGAGATAATGAAGCGGGGTGTATGGGAGCATTACCCCGAAGTTTCTATTACGCGGCGAGATTTCAGGGGAAAGGGGATTCGGATACTTCTTTTTCAGGAGTACGACTGGACGCTGTGGCGAGGTCAGAAGCACCTCTTCACCCGGTTCAATGTGGGCATATCTGCGAATTCGGTCAAGGTCGTAGGACATCAGCGCGAGCGGTTTTTCTTCCCGGTGTTTCCTTTGCCTCAGACGGATGACCGCATCACTATTTTCGGCATCCACGGCCAGGTGGAATCCGCCCAAACCTTTTGCTGCAACAATATACCCTTTTTTCAGAAACTCTGCTGCCCTTTTGATAAGATCTCGAGCCAGAACCGGAGCGCGACGGTTGTCATAAAGGGCAACGTTTGGGCCACAAACTGCACAGGCGTTCGGCTGGGCATGAAACCTGCGATTGACCGGATCATCATATTCTTTCCGGCATTGCTGACACATTTTAAAATGTTTCATGGAGGTATTTGGCCGGTCGTAGGGGATATCGTCTATGATGGTATAGCGTGGGCCACAATTGGTACAGTTGATGAAAGGATACTTGTAGCGACGGTCTTTTGGATCAAACAGCTCTCGCAGACAATCATCGCATATAGCCATATCTGGCGAAATCAGGGTCAATCGAGAAGATCGGCGTTGGCTATCCTGAATGGTAAATCTTTCATACCCCCTGGCCGGTTCGTAAGAACTTGAGATCTCAGTAATGTGGGCAAGAGGCGGGCTTTTTTCGGTAAGATCATGGACAAAGGTCTGAATCCTTTGTTCGCCTCCCTCAATATGGATCGTTACCCCGGAAGAGGTATTGGCAACCTTTCCCTTAAGCCCGTAATGGTGTGCCAGTTGATAGACAAACGGACGAAATCCAACTCCCTGTACGATACCGTTTACCACCAGTCTCAATGAAACTATAGGCTCGCCCGGGCCGACACGGCATTTCATCATTTCTTAACACAGCCTGAAATCCATTGGAACCAGTTATCAAGCCCTTCTTTAGTCTGACAGGAGATTTCAAAAATCTTGATGTGAGGGTTGATCTTCAAAACAGCTTCCCTGATCCTGCTCATGTCACAACTTACATAGGGAAGGAGATCGATCTTATTGACCAGGAGGACAGATGCCTCGTGAAACATCAGGGGATATTTCTCTGGCTTGTCATCCCCTTCGGTGACACTCAATATCATCACCTTGTAATCTTCACCCAGGTCAAATTCTGCAGGGCACACGAGGTTTCCCACATTTTCGATAAACAGGAGGTCTGTCTCTTCCATGTTGATACCGGGAAGGGCGGCTTTTATCATGTTTGCGTCTAAGTGACACGCACCGTCCGTATTGATCTGTACGGCTGCAGCTCCTGCCCCGAGGATTCGTTCAGCGTCTACCGAAGTCTGGATATCTCCTTCAATGACTCCGATACGCATTTTTTCCTTCAAATGTCCGATGGTGTTTTCAAGCAAGCTGGTTTTCCCGGCCCCGGGGGAACTCATAAGGTTGAGGACCAGCAAGTTGTTCTTCTGGAACAACTCCCTGTGCTCGTTCGCAATACGATCGTTAACCTCCAGAATGTTACGTACAACGGGTATTTTCAAAGTAAAGTCTCCTTCAAATTAACCGACTGCGGCGGAACGTTTTTGACAGGATTAACAAGATTCTTATTTCGGCATCCTTCATTTTCGCCACAAAGTAGTTTACACCTATTGACCAGTGTTCAGGTTTCAGTGTTCAGGTTTCAGGTCTTGCTTTTTCAGTTTCTGACACCTGACACCTGACACCTGGTGCCTGGTTTCAGTGTTC
>JAFDKF010000177.1 GCA_019307135.1 Deltaproteobacteria bacterium | reverse complement strand
TGTCATTATAGCCAGTACAGATATGACTCACTATGAATCACAGGAAAGCGCTCAACAAAAGGATCAATTAGCAATAGAAAGGGTCCGCTCTCTGGATCCTTCTGGGCTTTTAGAGATAGTTGATGAGAATAACATATCTATGTGCGGCGTAATTCCAACAACAATAACCCTTATAGCAGCCAAGGAACTGGGTGCAACCACGGCAAATCTGGTAGCCTATGCCACATCAGGAGACGTGAGTGGTGATTATAGCTATGTTGTAGGGTATGCTGGATTTATCATTCAATGACAGGTCATCCTGAATAATGAAATATCTTGGATTTCTTAGGGCTCACCGATAATAATGTCAGTTGGCTATCTGCTAATACTATACCTTATGTCATGATTTTACAGCCTGTTACCCAAACCCAATTCTTGTGGCTCTGTTACAGGGTAAAATGGTGCCAGGGCTTAACATGTTTTCAAATAAAAACCTTATTGTCAAAAACACTAAATCACGCAGATCTGTCTTTTCCACGAAAAGGGCAAAATGAGTTGATTGACAAGGTTTATAATAAATGACCTCATGGAAAAACTTGCCCATGTAGCCCTATTAGTCTGTGTAAATTGCCTTATCTGGGCATTGCTCTTTGATATTGCCCCCTTTGAGTGATTGGCAAGAACAAGGATATTTTGTAAGGCAGCTATGAGAAAGTCCTGAATCGCCATTCTCCATAGCCTTCTCCATCTTGCCCTTTTAAAACCATATCTTTTAGACCTTGCAAAGGATCTCTCAGATAAGTGTTGTCTCGTTTTGATATCCCTTTTGGCCTCTTGGCTTTGGGCATATGTGAGCATGATATCTAACTCATTTTGTCTTATGTGACGTTTTAGACTTCGGCCATCCTTAGAGCGGGTGCACTGTTTTCTGATCTCACATTGGGCACATATTTCAGAAGGGGCCTTGTACTCATAGTGGTTTCTCTTTTTATTATAATTTCGCCTTTTTAGGGTATTGTCTGCAGGGCAAGTGAAGGTGTCTGTTTCAGGGTGATAGGTAAAGGCCTCTTTGGGAAAGATCCCTTTTTGTCGCCCTGATCCCCTGTGTGTCTTCTCTAAGGAAGGAATATGGGCCTTGATCCCCAAATCATGACAGAGAAGAAAGTTATTGATCGTTCCATATTTGCTGTCGACTACGGTGGTGACAACAGCCTTTTGAGTATTTTTCTGATGTATATCAATCATCTCTTTGAAAACATCACCATCATCTACAGAGCCAGGGGTTATATGGGTAGCAGTGTTTACCTCATGAGCGGGATCTACCGCCCTATGTGTCTTATAGCGGAGTTTTGATTTGCCACCACTATGTCGGGTAACAGATGCATCAGGGTCAGTGGTAGATATATATCGACTGTTGGCTGGGGTTGATTTTTGAACCTCTAAATCATCTAATCGCTTCTCAAGATGTCTGTAGCCTTTGTTGAGATATTTCTTTAAACTGTGTGTATCTACCACGGAGTTATTGGAGGCATCTGCATCGATGAGTCTGGCATCTATAAAAGCCTTGACTCCCCACCTGGATCTGGCCTTGCTTAAGACACTGTAATTGGGTATTTCATCATCCAGATCGTAGCCTAAAAACCACAGCCAGTCTAATCTTTCTGGGATAGTGAGCATAAGTTCTCGTTCAGAGCGAACATTATAGAGGGTTAAAAGGAGCATCATCTTGAGGATAACAGGAGGGGGAACAGAGACATTGCCATTTTCTCCATAGCTATCCTTTACCTCTTTATAGATAAAATTAAAGTCTATTTTCTCTAAGATCTTTCTTAGAATATGATTTTTACGAATACGTTTTTCCAGATTAAAACCCACTACAAAAAGTTTATGCTGGAAAGAGGATTGATAACCCATCATGGCGAAGACTCCATATATATTGTATTAGCCATGATTTTACAATAAATTTATCATATTAGCAATAAAATTATGATAAAATAATTAAAATGTATATAATTTAGATATTCAATTGGGTTTGGGCAACAGGCTGTTGAGGTTTTACCCTAATTTATTACGTCAATTGATAATTTCCAGTTTTTGCTTCAGCCAGGTTCATGCCGCGCATCAAGCCATAGCATCTTCTCCCAATAGCGCCATACGGAAACGATCCCTCAGGTAGGCACCATCCTTTGGCGGAAGGACCAGTGGCAGAGCCTCTGCCCTCACCTTGATGTTGAAAAAACACGGTCCCTGAACATTTCGAATCTGCGGCAGGATTGCATTAAAATCCTTCTCGTCCTTGATTGTGCTGCAAACGGAAATTCCATTGCCTGCCGCGATGGCTGCAAGATTAACACATCCTGCTGTGTGTGTTCGTTGCATACCGGTTTCTCCGTAGTGTTCGTTATCCAGAACCACAATGGCAAGATTCTCGGGCCTCTGGATGGCAACGGTTGCAAGAGAGCCAATTCCCATGAGCATCTCACCATCACCGGTGATCACCAGAACTCTGTTGGACGGTTGGGCCAATGCCAATCCAAGACCCAACGCTACGGCACCTCCCATAGCGCCCCACAGGGGGAAGTTTAACGGATCGTCACCGGCTGCGGTGATATCCCATGCTGGTGCACCGAGTCCGGCCACAACCAGCATCTCGCCACGTTTTTCCAACAGTTTTTTGACCACTTTGCGGCGGTGAAGCGCATAATGTTTGCTGCGATCTTTGTCCATACTTTATTTTCCAAATGTTTTTGCGCCAATAATTCGCTGGGAAATCAATATAGCGGTTGCCGCCGGGCCTTCAAACGCCATCTGAGCTGCGGCCGCAACAGTATCTTTCACCCGGCGGTCGTCATCAACGGCAAAAGTAATAACACCGGCCAGTTTCAACATCGGCTCGGCATTTTGCCCCATAGGCACCTGCCAGGGATTGAATTCTCCCCATTGACCGCGCATCGTAACCAGCATCAAGAGAGGTAGGCGGCAGGTTCGTGTCAACGACAGCATATTGAGGCAGTTTCCAGCCCCGCTGCTTTGCATCAGCAAGGCCCCGCGCTGTCCGCCGAGCCAGGCACCGGCCAGCAATGCAATGCCTTCTTCTTCCGTGGTCACGGCGATGGTCTTGACTTCACTGCTTGAATGGCACAACTGAATGAGACGCGTATGACCGCTGTCGGGCACATAAGCAACCTGCTGAACGCTGTATGCATTCAGCACCTGGAATATCTCATTGGGCCATATTTTAGCATTGGTTTCCGTCATCGGCATTATGGATTATCCGGTTTAGCTTCTTAGAACTGGTGTATGTGAAGTACCATACATGAAAAGGAGTCGGTGTTTCAACAAAAATTACATCGTAACAAATTTTGAGCTAGGGCTTGTTTTTTCGTAATGAAGGCTCATGTTCAAACCCCGACAAGCTGTTGCCCAAATCCCCTCCTTGTGCTTTTGGTTAGATATAGTGGGCTGATTGCCTTTCTAACCTATTGAAATTATTGAATGTCAAAATTAGCAAAAGTCCAAATTGTGGTCACTTTCTGGTTTGGGCAACAGTCTGTTTAGATTTGAGAAGAAAAATTGTGTATAATCCTAAAAAAATAAGCAAAACCAATGCAGAACATTATGCTTGGGGAGCTAACTGTGATGGATGGCATCTGGTTAAATCTGATGAATTGAGTATTATCCAGGAAAGGGTTCCACCAGGTGCTTTAGAGGTGAATCATTACCATAAAAAAGCCTGGCAATTCTTTTTTATTTTATCAGGTCAAGCTACCATCGAAATAGGTACCAAAACCTACCGTTTGAAGGAACATGAAGGAATTGAGGTGCCGCCGAAATTTCCTCATAAGCTGACTAACAACTCGAATATTGACTTAATTTTTATTGTTATTTCAAAGCCTAAAAGTCACGGAGATAGAGTCCTAGTTTGATGATAGTTGGTTAGAAGGGGGTTTACCTTGATATTAAATCGGTGGTATTTGCGTGAGAAATCAGGTAGTTTTTTTAGGTTCATCTCCAAATTAGTTGGCGAATGCCTGTATGATTTTGAGCGAGAAGTATCGTAAATCATGGAAGCCATAAGTCCTTCGTTTGATGACTTTGATCTTGTTGTTGACGCCTTCCAGTTTGCCGGTATGGATAGGATAATCGCAGTGGTTAAGAATCCTAAAGCTGTATCCTTCGAGCATGTCGGCAAACTTGGTCAGCTCTCGATTTTTGGGCTGTGAGCGAAGGCACACCACTCATCGATCCTTTTGTTCGCCCACGTCCTGGATCGGTTGGACCAGATATGCTTGAGCTTGTCTCTTAGGATCAGCACGGTGGTGATCACCTCGTTGAGCTTCAGGAATTGTTTGAGGTGCTGGCGCTCTGGAGGTACTTGGCTTCTTTGAACACCTCCTTGTCTTGTGTGGAAGCCTTACGATATTCACTATTGCGCACGTTATCGATAAGGCGGTTGAATTGGGCAACCACATGAAACAGAGCGAAGACGATTTTCACATGGGGGATCTTCTTTCGTACGGCTTTGATAGAGGGGTCCCACATATCCATGACGATGGCCTCAAGAGCCTTTCTTTGCCTGGAGGTCATGCGGTTGAAAAAGGAGCAGAGCGTTTTGGCGCTTCGGTGCTTCCCAATCCACACTACTCTGCCGCTCTCATAGTCGAGTACCATGGTCAGGTACCTGTGCCCTTTGCGGAGGGAGATTTCATCGATAGCCAAGATCCTGAGCCCTTCATAGTCCGTTTGCCCATACTCCTTCTCCAGAAAGAGCTTGCCGATATCCTTGACGGTTTTCCAATCCAGGTCCAGGTGTTCGGCCACCTCTCCAACGGTCATGAACTTGCACAGATCGTGGATGTACCGAGCCAGGCGCACGGTGACCCGCACATACGGCTCAAAAAGCTCCAGATCCTCGATGACGATTCGGTGGCATCGGGCACAAAAGGTGCGCATCGATAACCCCTGGAAGTACGAATGTTCCATTAGCGTCAATGAATCTCGACGCAGGCCTTTCACTCTCGCCGAGCTCTATGCCCTCTATGAGGCCATCTTTCACAAAGACATCAGCCCGGGTCATCCCCTTGCTATTTACCAGAATCCCTCCCTTTATCGCTATGTCTGCTGGTTTACTGTTCATGTCACCTTTCTCATAAGTGTTAGTGAACAAACTGATCCCTCTGTTTTTGCCCTCTGTCTCAATTTGATTTCGCCACTGGGGTTTCGGCACTAAGGTTTGACCTTAAGGGTCAATGGACGTCACTTGTTGTGCTTCTCTGACAGCAGCTTTGGCTAGGATTAGGAGGGGATCAAGTAAGGGAACTATCACATCCTCCGGTTCGAGGACCAAGGGAATCTCTGTGCAACCGGCAATGATGCCCTGCGATCCTCGTGCGATCAGGCTGCACGCAATATCGGTCAAAATTCCTTTGGTTTCCTTGCGAACTTTATGTGCCGAGAAATTCTTTATTTTGTAAATAGCGGACATAACCCGCTCTTGTTCCTCAGGTTCGGGCGCCAGTGTCTTGATGCCACTCTCAATGAGTGTTTCCTGGAACCGACCACCCTGAATAGTGCCTTTTGTAGCTAAAAGGCCTACTGCTTTGATATCTGGGTGATTCCGGGTAATCAAAACGGCCACTTCATCAAAAGCAGAGATGATGGGTAGGCTCAGGTTACAGCGTAACTCATCAAGAAAAAAGTGGGCTGAAATACAAGGAATAACAATGAAATCAGCGCCTGCTTTTGCCAAAGACAGACCACCTTGAACCATAACGGGGACGGGGCTTTCTCCCTTTCCCAAAATGGCCTCCGTACGGTCAGGTATTTTCGGATTGTTGTCGATGATCACCCTGAGGTGCTCTTGGTCACTGGTGGCTGGTGTATTCTGGATAATTTTTCCAAAGAAATCAAGGGTCGCCTCCGGTCCCATGCCGCCGAGGATACCGATAGTTTTTTCTTTCATTTCTAAACTCCCATACCTCTATGATACGTTACTCTAACAGTTCGCCAAGTGTACGAGCCACAATGGAGCTGGGAAGAATCACGGGCTTCCCAGTCACCGATCTAACTTCTCTCGTTAACCCCCGGGTGAAGCCCATGCAGTACATAACAATCAAACAGCAGTTAGCCTCCTTGAGAACTTTGCTGACGTGCAAAAGACGACCTCGATCTCCGTATGGGGATGCATCTGTTATGGTGATTCGAGAGGCGACGTGGGTAAAATTTCCTCGGGCCCAGTCCTCTTGCTCGGGTATTGGAATTAGGTTTCCAAGACGATGCTCTTCACTGATAAAACTTTCCACACATCGATTTACTTTGTAAATTTGTGCTCATGGCATTTTCTGGCTTCATCCCATTGTTCTGAGAGATTGTGCCCAATTGTCTTTCATCTCCTCTCGCAATCTTCTCCAGCTCGCTTTCAGTTTGACAGTATCTATTAGCAAAAGTGGACACGCCTCCTTTGCCCCTTCGCATCGTGTAGAACCCTGAACAGGTGTATTTTCTCCCCTTAGGCCGTCTTTGCTCCAATTCCCCCCAGAAAGCATCAACTGCTCTTAAGAATGGGTGAAGTCCCCTCAGTGATCGTTAACTCAAAAATAGAAAAAAGGCTAGCCCTCTTAAAACTGGCGTTCAGTGTTCTGATCTATAAAAACGAAAAACAACGTGCCACCTTATTCGATCTGGCCGCATCTCTTGTCGATACCCCCAACCTTGTTGTAGCCTCTGGACAAATTTTCAGATTCAACCAATTCATTCAATCAGAGCACAGAAATCTCTGGCACTTTCCTCTCCGTTGGCCCTGCACTTGGGTTCATTATGCCCAGAGAAAATAATCTAAGAACCTCAATGAGAGATCAGTTCGATAAAACAAAACTGTCATCGCGGGCCTCCTTTGGATGGTTTCTTTTGTTTGCTACAAACAGAATATCCATTGGAGATACCGGATGTCCATTATCCTTTGCAGACCTTAGAAAGTACCCATTAGTTGCCAACTAATTTGGAGATGAAGCTTTTTTTATAACATGGATGCCCCCCTTTGAAATCGCCTGCCGCCTTTTCTAGGACATAGGCAGCTTGCTTCAGAAAAGGGAGGGAGCTCTCGCCACCATGTAAGACAGCCTAAGTTCTATCGGGTATCGCAGGATTGTTATCGATAATGACGCTAGGGTGATCCTGATCCCCCTTTCGCTACTCCTTTACCCTGCTAATCCATCAACGATAACGGGAACGTATTCTAGGATTCACCTGGTTTATCGCTTCAATGTTAATACCGAACACCCTCTCAGCAAATTCCTTAATGTGCTTTGGACCCTCCCCACTTTCATAAAAACTAAAGCTTCCTTCTCTTTTTCCCAAACGTCTCCATCCTTTCATTTGCAAGGCTTCATCAGCTGTTCGCGCTACTTCCCTAGCCGGATCGATTATTTCGATATGAGGCGCCAATACCCTCTGGAGCTGATCTTTAATGCAGGTGATGTCCGTGCAACCGAGTACCAGAATATCAATCCCCTCCTTCTCCAGGGGGCAGACACACTCTCTTGCTCGTTTCTCAATTATGTTCGTATCCGTTATCTGGCCTTGCTCTGCAAGTCGGAGAAGATCGGGACAAGCATTGCCAAAAACTCTTGCCTTTGTTCCCGCCACCTGGAATGTTTTCTCATAAACTTTACTTTTTATGGTTCTAATTGTCCCAATAACCCCAACCTTTTGAATATTGCCATGTGCCAGGGTCGCCTTCACGGCTGGTTCAATCATCCCAATAACAGGAATCTCAGAAGCTTTTTTCTGAGCCACTTCCCTCCCAGCAGCCGAGGCAGTATTACAGGCAATTAAGATAGCTTTCACGTCCTTACTCATCAAGAAGTCAACAGCCTGAAGGGTAAATTCTTTAACTTCTCCACTCGGTCTTGGCCCGTACGGAAGATGTGCAAAGTCCGCAAAGTAAACGATATCCTCTTGGGGCATCTCCCTTAAGACCTCCCTTGCAACTGC
>JAFDKF010000176.1 GCA_019307135.1 Deltaproteobacteria bacterium | reverse complement strand
AGGAAATAGAGGAACGGGGAGCGGCCCACGAAGAGGTCGGCTGCACCGATTGTCACCAGCAGCATCCGCCTTCTGAAGAAGGTGTCATTCCGGCATGTGCTGTATGCCATGGGCCGGAAGACCAATTGCACTACGAACTTGAAGATTGTGCGTCTTGCCACTACCCCCACTATCCCCTGGAGATGGATTTTGCGAAAATGGATGAGGTGAAGACTGTCTGTCTCACCTGCCACCCTGATCAGAATCGAGAAATGGAAGCCTATCCGAGTGAACATGCTGGATTGGACTGTAAGGAATGTCATATGGCCCATGGTGAGGCCGCGGCATGCATGGCGTGTCACGACGACCCCCATGCAGAGAAAACAACCCATCAAGACTGCCAGCGTTGTCACAAACCTCATATGCCGCTGGAAGTTACCTACGGACGAGATGTTCCCCCGTCTTTCTGCGTAAGCTGCCATCGTCGTGCGGGCAAAGACCTTGCGGAAACCACGACAAAACATCATGAACTGGCATGTGTATCTTGTCATGAGAACGAGCACAAGGCGCTGCCTCAGTGTGGAACATGCCATGGACAGCCGCATAATTTCGATATTTATGGGAAGTACCCTGATTTCGATATTTATGGGAAGTATCCTGATTGCTTGAGATGTCATGAAAATGCCCATGCACCATCTCAGAGTCTGAATGTCCACAATATGGCTGAAGATTGCCGTACTTGCCATGCGGAGCAAGAGACCGAGGCAGAGACACATCCGAGCGCCCATACTGCGATGTCGTGTGTCGAGTGTCACTATGGCTCACACGGTTACATAGCGAGCTGCGCTGAGTGCCATGAGGAACCGCATGCGCCCGGTTTCGATGCTGCCGGGTGTATTGCCTGTCACCCGCCCCATTCGCCCTTGGAGGTGAGTTACTCTGAGGATGTGGCGAGTGACATCTGTGCCGGATGCCACGGCAGTGTGAGCGACAAATTATCGGCCAGCGACGAAGGACATGCTTTTCTTCAATGTGTGTTTTGCCATGCTGATAAGCACGGCTATGTTCCAACCTGTCGGGATTGCCATGAAACCGTAGTGCATAGCGAGGAGATGCTGAAGGAATTCAAGGGCTGCGAGGATTGTCACGGCGACGTCCATGTGCTGAAAATGCAGGAGCCATAGGTTCACGTCTCGCAATGCCTGCAATATGACGCATGGTGACTGCTTTACGTTTGGAAAGGGGAAAGACGGCATGAGCATGAAACAGGAAGAAAGGTATCCGTTTCTGACAGAGACTCGTCCAGATGGTTCAAAGTGGTCAGATGAAGAGCTTCAGGAGCAGAGGCGACTTCTAGGAATCATTGAAGAGGATTTTGAAAAGGAAGCAAAACAAAAACAGGATAAAGAAAAGCTGAAGAAAAGGCTAAGAGAAGACAAGGAAGCGCTGAGACAGGAGATAAGAGAACTAAAGAAACAGTATTTTTTTCTCAAGGTGAACTTTCTTTTTCATGAGTATTTTTGGGGACCTTTTCACAAGGTGAAAGAAAGGCTGAAACAAGAGAAAGAAGCGCTTAAACACGAGATAAGAGAACAAGTCAAGAAAAAAGATTTTTTTCTCAAGGTGAACTCTTTTTTCCACAAGTATTTTTGGGAACCTTTTTCCCGCAAGTGGAAAGGCAAACTGACCGGCAAAGCATCAGAACAAGGGAAACACAATTCTTAATTGCAAATCAATATAGGGAAGAGTCTATACCCGGCAGGGATGGCGAGGTTACTGCGGTGACCGAACTGCGAACGGATTCAGTTTACTTAGCAGATTTACCAGCAGCTTTATAGGCAGTGGAACCTGCCATGTAAACGACCAATGCTTCCCATATGCCCACAACCCACCAGCTTTCAAATAGGTGATAGACAAGCCCTCCCCCGATAATTGCGGGCACACCAAAGACGACTATGATTCCTAACATTCTGGCAAGATCCATATCCATTCCTCGCTAAACAAGTTTATCGTGTTTACACAGTTTCTTGTGCCCGCCCTGGCGCGACATCCTTGCGACAGGCTATCGCGCCGCCAACCCGGTCTGGGCCAGGGGCGCTACTGCTCGAATAATCTACTAAACCTACAGGGCCAAGTCTGGGCCAGGGTTTGTTGTGTTCTATTAACCCAATGAACTCAATAAACCCCAAAAGTCAGTGATTATTGTGATTTTTCTTCGGGCATATCAAGTCTAAGAAGGCGCGTATGACACAATAGTGCATAATGATAATCAAGGAGATCAAAACAGCGTAAAGGGACCCCATGAAGACGTAGCGGGTTGCTTCTGGTACCCACTCAAAAGCAAATGGAAACATGGCAAAGATCCTTTCCTATAATGGATTTAGCTCCTTCTCTTGGGGAAAGATTGGCAGGTACCGATACGAAAGCATTATGACAATGGCACTCACCCAGACAAACACGAACGTGGTTGCGTATTCCACCCAGTTCGGATGGTAGCTGACGAACTTGTCAAAAGACATGACCGGCACCGCGAGCGACTGCACGGTCATGATCCACCGGTTCATAAAGATCCCCGTGCAGTTCAGAATACAGGCGATAATCAGGAGACTGTCATTCTGTCGCGCTTTAGTGTTCAGCAGAATGATCGCGGGGATAACACCGAGGATTCCAATCTCTGTAATTAACACCCAGTAGCCATAGGGCTGATTTACGTAAAAACTGCTCAAAGGAGCGCCTACCCTGCCGGCTATGACAATCCAGTACAAGGTGTCGACGATCTTTAGAACAAGATAGACAGCTAGTAACCTGCCGGAGATTTTGGCAAGAATTTCTATAACATTTCTTTTGACGAGGCGTTTTCGCGCACATCCCTCTGTGATCCGCGTAATCAGTATGGTAAAGCACGGACCGCAGGCAATCGCCGAAAGGATGAACAGGAAGAACGTCCATGGCCACACCAGGAACCCTTCTCGATAGGCAAAGGGGCGACCGTAAAGTACGCCAGGGACACCACCCAGTGATCCTTGATGAAAAAAGGAAAGAAAAACACCGATTGCCGCAATCGTAGGCATGGCCCCATGAAGGTGATGGGCCATACCGTGGAAGAATCTAAACTTGTTAATCTGACGATTCTCCAAAATCAAGGGGAGATACTCGATGCACAGGACCATGAAGTAGCATGTGATACAGAAGGCCACCTCTGTGAGCATGGAGTGGACGTTTGCATGCCAGAAAATAAACCATCCTCTCAGCGGTTGACCGATATCTATTCCGAGGATGCCCTGGGCCGACGCATAGCACATGACTCCGATAACCACAGCATAATTGACGATGTTCTTAAGCTCCTCTATGTTCACAACATACCTTAAAAAACCTGTGAAGAAGGCCCCTGCCCCTAAGGCTATAACCCCTAGATCCGCGGCAATCCATAGCCCGAATGGGTAATTGTTGTTCAGATACGTCACATTCAGGGCCAGGCCCCAGCACATGAGTGTGGCGACAATACCCACCATCAAAGGGCCGTGCAAGACGGCGATCCAGAAAAGAAACCATTTAAGTTTACACCGTTTGACACCTTCCGGGAATAGCGCAGAATCAAATGGGGCTGATGCAGAATCCATAGCAGACACTCCTTCTAAACTTAGTTCGCTTCGCTCACAAGTGGTCAACTAGTTGATTAGTCGAGTGGTTTCAGGGACGTTACGACTCGACTATTTAACTCCTGGCCCAGACCCTGGCCCAGACCGAGATTTATCAGCTTATAGCCCATAGTAAGCATGTCGCGCCAGGGCGGGCCTGGATTATGGGCTTGATATACTGTAAGTCGTCATAAGCGCCAGGGCGGGCACTCGACTAAAGTCGCAGGAATTTCAATGAGTTCTATAAATTCCGAGACGTCAGGGTTACGCGTGAGTTACGCTTTTTCCTTCCTCGCCTGCATAGGCCTCGCCCGCCTTCCGGACCCAGTCCCTTGTTGAGACATAGTAGACCTTGGGATTGGTGCCGAGTTTTTCCAGAAGCCGGAAAGCATACGGGCTCTTCTTCAACTCATGGACCTTGTGCTCCGGGTTTTTCAAATCTCCGAACGTGATGGCCCCCGCAGGGCAGGCCTGGGTGCAGGCTGTTTGATATTCGTCTTCATGAAGCTCGCGGCGACCTTCCGCGTATGCCTTGTTTTTGGCCCGCTGGTATCGGTGATAGCAAAAACTACATTTTTCGACCACACCACGCATACGAACGGACACGTCAGGATTCAGGTACTTTTTCATGCCTTTCGGCCACGTTGGATCCCACCAGTTAAAAACACGCACATGGTAAGGACACGCTGCCATGCAGTACCGGCACCCAAAACAGCGCGTGTACACCTGGCTAACAATACCGGTCTCGTGACTGTAATCCGTAGCCGTTGCCGGGCATACTGATACGCACGGGGTATGGTGGTGGCCGCTGCCCTCACAGTGTTGACACGGCCTGGGAATATAACAGATATCCGTGTCCGGAAAGGGGCGACCGTTAGAGATCTTGTAGACCCGCATCCAGAGCTGGCTGCGCATCCTGTCACTATTGTCTTTCCTGAAGGGCAGGTTGTTCTCAGCCATACAGGCCACCATGCAGGCGCCGCAACCCGTGCATTTGTCCAGATCAACTACCATACCATACTTGTAAGTCTTCTTGTGCGCTCCATGATGTTCGTGTGCTTCGTGATGTGCCTCTTTCATCGTTACCCCTTCTTAAAATAGTCGAGTAGTCGAGTGGTCAATTAGTTGAGTGTTTTAATCACCTTACAACTTTACGACTCAACTATTTAACTACTTGACCAAAGTCATAGGAATTTTCTGCCGTAGGCGGACAGAAATTCCGAGACGTCAAGCCCTGGTCAGTTTGGCCCGAATGCCCCAGGTGGCAGACAGACCGGTGATCGGGTCTTCCACCACGCCCATGAGGCTATTCGCACTGACACCCTTGCCTGCCAGGTAGTCGTCATAAGCCGCATGACCAAGACCCTTGGGAATGCTTATCAAGCCAGGCATGATCCCGTCAAAAAGGTGCACCAGTACCTTGGCCTTCCCCCTGGGTGTTTCGAGCATGGCACGCTGACCTTCGGAAAGACCATAATTAGCCGCTGTTTTAGGATTGACCTCTACGAAAAGATCGTTCCGTTTCAACTCTGTTTCTTCCAGGGTCTTGGTGCAGAATGGCGGGTTTCCGATAGCGCCATTTGCCAGGCGCATCAATTCCGCGGGGATCAAAATGAGTGGATAAGTATCGGCATTTCCCTCCGGCCGCACTGGTTCGTAGTGGGGAAGATAGTCCAGGTCTTTACTTATCTTCATGCCGGTCTGGTCAAAGGCCGTGATGTAGAATTCAAACTTACCCGACGGCGTGCCAAAGGCCTTTTCCCATGCCGGGGGCCTGTAATCGGTGTCTTCTATGTAGCCTGTTTCCTCCAGGGTGTCCCATTTGTCTCCGATGGTCTCCTTCAACACGGTTTCGTAATCTTCCCACGGGAAGGCGTCGCCAACGGACCTACCTAAGGCCTTTGCAATCGTGATGATAACATCTCCCGCGTGCCTTGTATCAAATTGGGGCGATACCGCTGGTTTGAGCAGGCCGAGTATGGGTTTTTGTAGACCCACAGGCGTGGGAAGATCCTCCCAGCGCTCGAGATAGTGGTGGTTGGGCAGAATCAGGTCTGCATGATAGGCAGTTTCGTCCATATAGGTTGAAAAACTTACCACAAAGGGGATGCGGTCGAACGCCTTGGCCACAGTTGCGGAGTCCAGGGTCGTATAGTATGGATCGGCCTCGTGCACAAGGAGCGCCTGTATCGTGGCGGCCTTCCCTCCATTAATGACTTGAGGCCATTTCTCCGGCAGATATCTGGTTAATGGATAGCGACTTGTGCCTGCGCAATCTATTCTAGCCTTACCGGAACCTTTCAAGGCTGTGGCATCCTGGGAAACGCCCGGCCATGCCCTGGTAGCCACTTGGGGCCGGGTAGACACCCCCCCTGGCTTGTTGATATTACCTACCAGGGCATTTAGGGCATGGACGGCCATGCACTCGTAAAGGCTTCCCGACACGGTTCCCTTGCCGCGGCCCCAGATTGCCAACGGCCGCTCGGCCCTGGCAAAGGCCCGGGCAAGCTCGACAATTTTTGTGGCCGAAAGCCCTGTAATCCCGGATACGGTCTCAGGCGCATATTTGGTCAAGACCAAGCGCTTGAAGCCCATGTACTTCTTGCCACTGGCGTCACTCCAGTCTTTAAACCCAAAGGTATGGTTTCTCATGAAGTTCGAGTCGTATAAGGATTCTTTTACGATCACGTGGGCCAGCCCCAAGGCCAGGGCCGCTTCAGTTCCGGGATTTACAGGATGCCAATTGTCGGCTTTGGCCGCTGTATTGGAGAGGCGTGGCTCAATCTGAACCACAGTGGCCCGCTTTTTCAAATCGCCGGATCGCCAAATGCTGTGAG
>JAFDKF010000032.1 GCA_019307135.1 Deltaproteobacteria bacterium | reverse complement strand
TTGCCATGCTCATGATGTTGGCTTTTTTGGTTGATCAGATCCAGCAGCTTTCCTGTAAGTTATTCCGAGCCGTATGGACAAAGCTGCGAAGCAAAAGAGCCTTGTGGGAACGAACGAGATCGTTGTTTAAAGAGTTTGCGTTTGAATCGATGCAAATGCTTTATGAAGCCATCCTTTACGGCGTCAAATTGCAACCTCCGATCATCTTATATGATACCTCTTAGAGGCAATATAGCCTAAGTAGTGTCTGACCGAAAAGTAAATCACTTGTTAAATCAGATAGATAAAGGGATATTTGTGCTCGAAGATATTGCTCCTGATTACTTGCTGATATGCTTTTTTGCCTTGACTAGTGGTTATGGTTGTGGTAATAAGCCCTGGTTATCATAGGGGATAGGCAGCATTCAGTAAGATAATCGACTGCCAATGCAGAAAACACAATCGGCTAATCTTCGGGGAAAAGACTATGCGAAAAATTGTTGATACTCAGATGAAACTTGGAGAAGTTGACATTGCTGACATTCGATTCGATCTGCGCTCACGAGATGAAATTCCCAAATTGCTCATGGGGCTGCAAAGTATTTATTGCAATCCAGACATTCGACAACAAGTCTTTGAAGTTCTTACCACCATTATTCCAAAAAACGTCGATTCCAATAATGGCCGCTGGGGAATGGATTTGTGGAGAATCCTTGTTTTAGGAACTCTACGACTATGCTGCAGTTGGGATTACGACAAGCTTCACGATATAGCAAATAACCATGATAAGCTTCGCAAGATGCTCGGGCATAGCGAAATGGATAAAGATTACCAATACGCCCTGCAGACCTTAAAGGATAATGTATCCTTGTTGACTCCTGAGGTTCTTGATCGAATAAATCAAATTGTCGTCAAATACGGTCATCAAATCCTTGGGAAAAAATCCAAGGAAGATTTAAGGGGCAGTTGCGATTCCTTTGTTGTTGAAACCGATGTTCATTATCCGACGGATATCAATCTGCTCTTCGATGCCGCTCGTAAAATGATCGCTCTGATTATGGGTTTGTGTGGTCAATTGGATATTAGGGGCTGGCGGCAGGGAAAGAACAATATCCGCAAGGTCAAACGATTCTACCGCAAAGCCCAATAATTGAAAAGATCCACTTCAAAAGATCCCAAGAAAAAGGCCGAAAGGGATCAACTTATCATTGGTGCCCACTTGGCATATGTTGATTTGGTCCAGTCTTTGATTCACAAGGCAAAAGATACGATTAAGCAGATTCAGTCCTTTGACATAATGGTGCACTTGAAAATAGAAGAAATCCAGAAATATATAACCCATGTCGAAAGACAGATCGATCAAATCCGCAGAAGAGTTGTTGAAGGGGAGACAATTCCTCATCACGAGAAGATCTTTTCAATCTTTGAGGAACATACCGAGTGGATCAGTAAAGGCAAAGCCGGTGTTCCTGTTGAGCTAGGATTGAAGGTTTGTATTGTCAAAGATCAATTTGGGTTTATTCTCCACCATCATGTAATGCAAAAAGAAACCGATGATAAGATGGCGGTTTCGATGGTGCGAGAAACCCAGAACAGATTTGCTGAATTTAACGGTTGTACCTTCGACAAAGGCTTTCACAGCCCAGAAAACCAAAGAGAACTTGCAACTATCATAGACGAAGTCATCCTTCCCAGAAAAGGAAAGCTGTCAGCAATAAACCAAGAAATTGAGCATTCCAAGGAGTTCATTGAAGCCAAACGGAAACATTCAGCTATAGAATCGTCAATCAACGCTTTAGAAAACCACGGCTTAGACCGCTGTCGGGACCATGGTATCCATGGTTTCAAGCGATATGTTGCTTTGGCTATAGTGGCGCGAAACATCCAGATAGTCGGACATATTCTTCAGCAAAAGGAGCTCAAACGCAAGCGCCGTTTGAAAACAAGTCAAGAGAAGAAACTACTTTTAGCTGCTTAACCGAGTAGGAAAAACGGCTAGGCATTTGCACCACATATTGGAGGCGGCCTCATATCTATAGGAAATAGTAATGGGAGATATAGGCCAACTAGGATTTACCGAAATGCTCCTTAACTTACTTCGCACTTGAAGAAAATCTCACAAACTTTTGCCCACGGCCAACCTCGAAATGGGGGTTTTCGTTCAGGCACTAAGTAGGCACGTCAAAAAGATACCAAGAAAAAAACTACGTAATGAAGAGAGGTCGGGCATTTGCCGGGAAGGGACATCTGCGCTTGAAAGCAGGTTGCCTTGTTTAAGAACTGATTCTCTTGTCCTTTTTTCTCCCCAAAAAGGCTTTCCTAATCAAAAAATCTGCGTTACTTACCACAACATGTTGTGAAAACATCCAACTTTTCTCCACATATGGTAAAAAAAGAATTTGCAGGGTGATGGGCGGGAATTGCTGGCTCAGAGTTTGAAAAATGTTGTGATTTCACGTAGAGATCTGAAATAAAATCGATTGGTTGACAAGCGTAACTGTTGGCAATTTTGAACCTTTACCGACTCAAATAGACTCGCGTTGGCAGATAAGCTACCGGCAGAACCGGTGTGATATCATTCAAAGAGCCTCATCACATTGTTGGCCTCCACGAGTATAAATTCCTGAATGTCACTTATGAGCTTTTTAGTTGCTTCGTAATCGAGATCGAATCCACTTCTGATGATGAAATCGACCTCTGATGAGTTTGCAAATTCATGGAGATCGATCTGTTTTTCATCGGGATGGCATGGGTGACCCGCCAATTTTGTGAGAACATTTGCAAGGTATATAATAATAGAATTTGTCCTATAGTTCTTATCATGCCATGGTGCATGATGATATAAGATCTGCATGATAACCTCGTCAGGGAATCTCCACTGTTTGAGGACTTTTGCTGCGATTTGACAGTGGGTTGTCCCAAGGATCTTTTTTTCTGCTTTACTGAAGGTGGTCTTGGTCAAGGAGATATGTTCGATGATTTGCAGGAAGTCTTCATGAAAATATTGATCAAGGACGATCTTTCCGATGTCGTGGATAAGCCCGGAAAGAAAGAGGGAGTCACCATTTCGGATATTGAAATGTGCCCCCAATAACTTGGCAACCTGGCTGCATGTGATGGCATGTTTCCAGAATCGTGTGCGGTCAAAAGCATCGTTTTGACCGTGGGAAAAGAAATTGTATACAGAACAACCGAGTACAATCGACTTTACCTCATTAATACCCAATATGACCAAGGCATGTTCAAGAGAGCTTACCCTGCTCAAGAAACCGTAAAAAGCCGAATTTGCAACTCTTAATATCTTTGCGGCCAATGCCTGGTCTTTTTCGATAATTCTTACAAAATCTTTAAAAGAGGCTTTTTCGTCTCCGGCAATTTCCATGATTCTTTGGGAAACCATGGGAATGGTCGGTATCTGTTCGATTTTTTGTATCAACTTGTCCATAGTTTCTTGAAGCAAAGCTTGGACCGTGAGCTCAACTCAAGTTTCAGGGTACTAACTCGATTACCCTCAAACGCGAACACTCTATTACCTGGGTTGAGCGGTTCAACGTTCACGGTTCCCGGTTGAAGAGCCCTAATTGGCTATTAACAAGAGGATGACGCGTCAATAAAGAAAGTTCACCGTTCAAGGTTCACAGGTTCAAAGGTTGTCAACCCTGAACCGTGAACCCTTGTAAAGTAGACTATAACCTTTGAACCTTGAACCTGGAACCGATCACTTTAGGTATTAGGCGTCAAGAAGTGGTAACTTGTTATCCAAATTACCCATAATATGTCCCAGGGATGATTTACCATGAGCACGAAGTTCCTTAAATTCCTCATTTATGCGGTGTAAATAGCTTATAGCAATAAATGGAAATCCCTCCTCATGTTTTGTAACAATAACATTGAAGGGATTATCGGTCTCTATATGGCTATATCCTTCGAACAAATCATCTTTGTATTTTTCGTAAAACTTGCTTGTACACATCACAAAAAGAGATTGGCTGGTTTCTAAAGTAGGAAACCTGTCACGATCCAATCTCACCGTCATAAAGAACTGATCAAGCATTGTTCTCACATAGTCATGCACCTTTTGATCCTTGCAAAATAGGTCATCCACAAGTCTGGTTAATTGGTTCAAGTCAAGCTGAATGACTTCCAAAAGTTTTCCCAGATATTCCTTTTCCTCAAGCGTTTCATTCTCAAGTATTGGCAAACCTACTTGTTCTACAACCTTCTGGGTAGAAATTACCTCAAGCTCTGAGTACATTTTTTCCATGAGGTGTTCAGTAAGTTTGTCAAATTCTGATTTGTTATAAGTAAAAGCACTCCGCCCCATACGTTTTATCTTGTCTACCTCACGGTCTATTTCTGCAATAATTTTATTATATTTATATACAGCATTCTTTAATGTTTCCTGTTTTTCATGGAATAATTCAAATAAAGAAGTGTAAATATGGTGCAATAGAAGATGGTTATATTTTTCCGTTTTCTGTTGTTGTATCTTTGATGCGGTATCTATTATTTGATTTACGAGGGAGATGGTTGGTGACTGACCTAATTTTACGACAAATTCTCCTAGTTTGTTTTTCTTCTTTGTTACAGCTGCAAGTCTCTCCAATAAATTGTTCAAAGTCTTTTGGTTTGTACCTTCAAAAAGCTCCTTTTCGACCCGTGAGATGCTTTCAGTCACATTTGTTATCTTTTCATCAATGAGCGATGCTAACTTTTCGTAGAAGAGAAGGCCACCTTTTAAATAATTGCCAGACCTTAAGATTATTTCATCACCTCTTTGTGAAAAAGTGTTGACCGCTTTTTTAACAAACAGTGACACCTCTTCAAGTTTCTTTTTCTTTTCAAACTCCTCGGCGGCACTCTCATGCACCTCAACGATTTTGTCCATTAAAAAGTCGTAGATATTCTCCTCGGATACATTTTCTTGATTTATGGTTTCATGGGTTAGAGTCGGAATCTCGATTTTGAACAGGTCTAGTATATCATCTTCATTTAGATTGTTCTCAAGAAAAGAAGAGATCGCTTTACCCTTTATTTTCTCCCCATCTTGGTCAGTAAGTGGTTTGATTAAATCCTCAACAAAACGCCTGACCGTATGGAGATGAAATATCTGTGGAAGACAATCGCCTTTCAGACCAGCGACATTCATGGTCAGCAGACCTGTAGGATGCGAATTTCCATTTTTTCCTTTCCACTCCCGCTCAAGTATATGAGCGGAATAATTGACCCTGTCACCATCCAAATAGCTTCCAACCTTTGTTAATTCAAGTGTTGATATGCACTGCGCAATAGTTGAAGCTACGGCCGGGTATTTCAAGGATGTCTCCGCAGATCCACCAGAAAAGAGATACACCCTGTGAGCTATTCTGCCATCGAACATCCTCTTGTCTCTTAACCCGTTTTTACCTGGATATATCAACCCATTCCTGCCTGCTACAGCATATTCCCATAACATGGCAGAAGCCACGCAGTTTCTTTCTACGCCATCTTCCTGCACGTTTTGCAAGCCAAGATATCCTTCTGACGTTGCGAGGAAAACGTCCACCCTTATCTTTTTTTCCCTTAACCTGTTTCTTATTCTATACAAAAATGGTATGGTCATTCCATTGCTGACCGATCCACCCATTCCAGAAATGACTATCAGTTTAACTTTTTTTCCGGGATTCTTTGCCCTGACATCGTCTATTAAGCGAAGAGCCTGCCTTGTAATCACAAGATCGTCATATTTATGAAAAGCAACGAAACCAACGGCAGGAACCCCTTTACAACCACCTTCGATGTCATATAATAAATTTATTGGTATCTGGCTTACCGCCTCTTTAAGCTCCGCGTTTTCCTCGTTTTCTATGTAGACATCTCCATCAAATTCATCTAAATGGATGAAGTATTCTGATTCATGCCTTAGGTCTAGACTATCCCTGTGTGTTTTTTCAGTATCAAATGCCAGGAAATTTACCTTGTTTTCAGGTATTCCAAGCCTTTTGAATTCCTGATGCAAAATAGAGAGCACATATCTTCCAAAGCCTCCAAAGGTCAAAAAGATTAGTGCTTGATCCTCATAGAATTTATTACTTGCTGATATAAGATTTCTTAACATCGTCCATGTCTCCTTTCCATTAAGAATCTGTTGAAGTTAGGGCTCGCGCAAAAATAACTTGGCAGATTTCGCGCTCAGATTTGGGTGAGATTTGGTCGATCCGATTGAGCAAAACCGCGGGAATAGCAGGCTATTTCGAGGGTTTTGCGAATGAGTATCGGCCAAAGATCGCTTGAAGCTGAGATGCCAAAATGGTAAGTTATTTTTGCGCGAGCCCTTATACCCTTATGGGCATCTTTCTCTTGATTTGACTTATTAAGTAAAAGAGGAGCAGAAAGCCAATCACAGATAAGATTAGGGCTCTCCAGACATAAAATGACAAAAAACCCGATTTGTTAAATTCCACATTAAATTGTGATGGTTCGATTACCAGTGTCCCGAAGTGAACTTCAGATGGGAAGAGATCTAATTTCCCTCTATAGGTACCAGGTTTAAGCTCGTTGGATTTTGCCATTTTAAAATTCAAAACCATTTTATTCTCTGAAGTTTTTATTTCCAAGGGATACTCTTGGGCAATCTCAGAAGGGTTGTCAGGATCAAAATTGATACGGCCAATTATGGAAGGAGGTTCGTTAATTTTATCCGTTTGTATGCTAAGAGTGAGATTTTTCTGATATGGCTGGCTACTTTTATAGGGGATGGTACCAAAATCCATATCTTTCATCTCAGAAAGTTTGACGATAGATCTCACGGTTTGAGCAAAATTACCCAGGGCTTTCTCTAATGACAGGCGATTGAAATCTGTCAGATCAACAAGATGGCCCCCTTTACCCATGTTTTCCACAAGAGATTTTGCATCATTAAATGCTTGCCATTTTAGGACGCCCAGCCAGACATTCAATCCAGGATCTTTCCCAAGGACTGAGATCTTCCTGAAATTTTCCGTATTTTTCTTTTTTCTTGCCTCGATCCTATGCTTTGGCCATTTAGCAGAATACGGTTCAGATTTTCCATCAGTGAATACATAGATTGCGTTCGTGTGAAAAAATCGACTATATTTGTTTTTAAAATCAATTGCCCGGACAATAGCTTCGGAAATAAATGTCAGATTACCTTTCCTCTTATTCATGTCGATTAATTTATCTCTAATTGGAAGAATATCATTTTCAGTTTGATAGAGTGAGGTTGCTTCTAATCTCACTTCTTCATCAAAAGAAAAAATGGTTATCCTATCCCCGGTCTTGATTATATTTTTATTAACATCAATGAATTCGTTTGTTATCTTTTCTGTAATTAATTTTAGTAGATCCATATGGCCCTTCGTTTTCATACTTCCACTTGTATCTATGCAAAATAGCCAGTGAACGTTAGGTGAATAGTTTCTGCTCCAGCAATCTCCGCTGATGAAGCAGAAGAAACAAGTGAATATGATGAATGTGAAGATCGGCATTATGTATTTCTTTTGATGCATTCTATTCCTCCAATAAGTTTATGAATGATGCATGTTTTGATATATTGCAAGGCATTTAGCCTGGTCTTTCAAGCAATAGGCATGCCATTGGCTAACTAGTACTTGAACGAAAATTCCCTGAATTACAGTTTTTCTGTCATTGCGAGGAGTGAGGGACGAGCGACGAAGCAATGACAGCACGCAATTAAGAGTTCTCGTTCAGACGCGGACTATTACACGAAAAAGGCATCCAATAAATTCTTTGTTCCACCGAGTATAGGATATGCAGAAGCCACATCAATGGATGTAGGAGTGCAACAAATGTCTGAATGGAAAGGAGGTATGGAGATAGGTTTTATGATTGCTGGTAGACGTTTTACTGTATAGTAATTACAATATTGAAACACGAATTTCCATTTTAGGCAATACTGTCCAAACCTTTGATGTGTCGCCATTCATGGCTGTGGAACCTCTGGCTTTATGCCGAGGTGGAGATGGGTGATTCCCAGAGTGAGGGAATATTTCCCCACTTTCTTAAGCCCGGCTTTTTCCATCAGTATGGCAAGGGCGTCGGGGGTAGGGAAATTCATGATCGAGTCCCCTAAATAATGATAGGCTTCGGGATTTTGGGAAAAGGCCCGCGCCAAGCGGGGCAATATTCGATTCAGATAAACATCATAAAGCTTTCGGAAGGCCCCGTTGCGCGGAAAGGTCATCTCCAAAACCATCACCTGACCGCCGGGTACGACCACCCGGACCATCTCTTTGATCGCACCGATCTTATTCGGGATATTGCGGATGCCAAAGGCAATTGCGGCCACATCGAAACAACTGTCAGAAAAGGGCAAGTATAAGGCATCGCCACGTAGCATCTGTACTCTGTCTGACAGATGCTTCATCTGGATCTTTGCCCGAGCAAAATCTATCATTTCCTGCACAAAGTCCAGCCCTGTGACCCGGGTGCGCGAATGTTTGTGGGCAACACCGATAGCCAGGTCTGCTGTGCCGGTAGCCACATCCAGCATCCGGTAGGTATTGAAAAAATGCATTTTTTCCACCGAAAAACGGCGCCACGCTATATCATGTCGCAAGCTCAGGAAATGGTTCAAGAAATCGTACTTTCCTGTAATGGTCGCAAAGATTTCTTTCACCATTTCAATACGCTCGGTGTCTGTGATTTCTGTGACCCGAGGATATTTTTCCCCTACGGGTTTTTCCATAGTAAACTTGGCTCCGCAATTTCTCGAGTGATCGAGTCGTTAGCCACTTGACCATTTTCCACTCGACTACTCGACCACTCGACTACTCGATTCAGGTTCCCTCTGGATTAGCTCCACCATCTTGACACCGTACCGATCTGCCTCAACGACGTGCACGGTGAGGTCCCCGTCAGTGAAGGTCTCGCCTTTCCGTGGAATCCGGCCAAGATGATGGAGGACATATCCGCCCACTGTCTCGAATCCCACCTTGGAAATCGCAAGTCCGGTCTCATCATTGAGGTCGTCGATATCGGTTCTGGCGCTGACTCGAAATCGCCCCGGCCCCTTCTTCTGGATCTCGGGCGTCAAATCTTCGTGCTCGTCAGCAAGCTCACCGAAGATCTCCTCGATGATATCCTCAAGCGCCACAATCCCAATGCAAGCCCCGAACTCGTTTACTACCACAGTCAGGCTCTCGCGTGCCCGTTGCATCTCCAGAAAGAGCTCATCGATACCCTTCGTGTCAGGGACCAGGCGGGCCGGCCGCATGTAAGGTCGAATGAAAGTCTTTCTGTGCTTGTCGTATAGCACGTCGAACACATTCACCAGCCCCACGATCTGATCGACCCGTTCCCGATAGACCGGAATGCGTGTATGCCCCCGCTCACGCACAAGTGCAATCAGCTCCCGCGTGTGGGCTGTCTCCAGAAGAAGTGCAACTTCTGAGATGGGGACCATGACCTCGCGAACAATCGTGGTGGCATAGTCGAGCGTGGACTCCAGCATCTCCTGCTCGTACCGCCCAAGCCCGCCTCTTTCAACCGATTCCTCGAGGATGAGCTTAATCTCCTCGCGGGTCGTATAGAGGCTCCTGGGACGGCTCCGAAAAAGGCGAAAGACAAGGTTGGTCAAGATCTGGACAGGAAAAGTGATTGGCGCCAGGATCCACGACAGAATCCTCCAGACCGCCCCGGACTTGACCATCATCCCGTCGGCATGGTGTCGGAAATAGGCTTTTGGAACGATCTCGCTGATCACAAGCAAGACGGATGTCATGACTAGTGTAGCCACGATGGGTGCCAGCGAGCCGGCCCAGCGCTGGAAACTGACTGTGGCAATGGCGCCACCCGCGATGTTAAAGATATTTGTCACGATGAGAATGGCCGTCAGGATGCGCTCCCTTTGGTTGAGGATTTCGATGGCAAGCCGTGCCCTCCGCACGCCTTCAGTGGTCATATGCTGGAGGCGTGTCCGACTCGCCGACACAAGAGCGGTTTCTGAGCCCGAGCCAAAGCCCGAACCTAAAATGCAGACAAGGAGCATGACGATCTCAAGCATCATCTGCTGCCGTCTCCTCATCAAGCAGTTTGATTCGACAGCTCACGATTCGTCTCCGCTTGGATTCGGCGATGGTAAAACGCGCACCATTTCGCTCAATGGTCTGTCCCGGGCCAGGAATCTCTCCGAACTGGTCACACAGATATCCGTTCAGCGTCACGGAGTCTCCCTCGGGAAGGTTCAGGCCGCACGCGTCATTAACCTCTTCGATGGTGGCGCGGCAAAGCACGAGCCACTCATCCGGGCCAACAGGGCGGATGAGTTCTTCCGCCTTCTCGTACTCGTCATAGATTTCGCCGACGATCTCCTCGACGAGATCCTCCATGGTCACAATCCCGGAGGTGACGCCGTACTCGTTCACGATCACTGCCATATTGAGAAAATTCCTTTGCATGTAACGAAAAACCCGAGGAATCCTCGCACCTTCCGGAAAGATGGCAACCGGTTTGAGGAGTTCACGGATCTCGCGGGCGGGATTGAGGAAGAATTCCTTGGTGCTTACGAAGCCGACGATATGATCAACGCCTTCCTCATAGATCGGTATCCGCGAATGGCGGGCTTCAATCATCACCTGCTCCAACTCCTCACGGGTGGCGCCCAAAGGAGCAGCTACAACATCCACGCGAGGCGTCATGATCTCCTCTGCCGTTGTTTCCGAGAAGCGCATGATGTTGCGTGCGATGCGCCGCTCCTCTGCCGTGATCGTCTTTTTGCGGCCTGCTTCCTCGAACAGCACCTCCAGCTCCGATGGACTGAGGCCACCGCGCGCTTCTTCGGGAACTTTGAGAACCCGTAGAATTCCACGGGCCGAACGGTCAAATATGCCTACCACCGGACCGGAGAGCTTTGCGAAAAAGTGGAGCGGCTTAATGGCGGCACGCGACAAAGGTATTGCCTGATTTACCGCGATTGTCTTCGGAATGATATCGCCAATGAAAAGGACCAGAAGAGTGTCCACCACAATGGCTGCCATGAGGCTGTGCGCCTGGAGGAGCCTCTGGAAGAGAAGCGTCGCTGTTGCCGATGTGGCCACATTGATTAGCGTGTTTCCAAAGACGATCGTTGAAAGCAACTCACGAGGTCGCTGCAATGCCCTCGCAATAAGCTGCGAGCGGATTGATTTGTCCTCCTTGAGACGACGGCGCTCAACGCGGTTCAAAGAAAAGAGCGCTGTCTCCGTTGCAGAGAACCAACCTGAACAGAGGAGTAAGAAAATCAGGAGTGCCAGCAGAAGTATCTCACTCAACGAGGGGTCGCCCAACAAAACCTCCAGTTATGAAATCGCTGCGCGATTTCATATTGAGATGAATTTTGCCTAGTCATTTTCCATAGCCTGAACAAGCTTTTTTATGTCCTCAGTGCGATCCTTGTGAGTAACCAAGGTCTTTGATCCTGCCCGAACGATCACGAGGTCTTTGACCCCGATCAGAACCATGGTCTCCCTGGGATCTTCGCAGAAGACCAGGTTGTCTGTTGCATCCAGCGTCATGGCCTTCCCTCTACAGCGGTTTCCTGCTTCATCCCCGGGCAGGTAGCTTTTCAGTGCCAACCACCCCCCCACATCACTCCAGGAAAACCTGGATGCCACACAACACACATTTTGCGCCTTCTCCATCACCCCAAAGTCGATTGACACAGCATGAAGCGACTCGAATGCCGCCTTGAGGGCTTGATCCCACTGTGGCGTCTGATCAAAGGTAGCCACACGGGAAAGGGCTCTGGCATGGCCTGGCAGGTGCATCTCGATTTCTTTGAGGATAGCATCTGCGGTCCACACAAACATACCAGAGTTCCAGTAAAATCTGCCCGACTCAACGTACTGGCGGGCTGTTTCCAGATCCGGCTTCTCCTTGAAACGAACGAGCCGGAAGTGTTCAATCCCGTCGTCATCGGCAATTTGCATACCGCGTTCCAGATACCCGTAACCCGTAGCCGGGTAGGTCGGCTCAATGCCGAAGGTGTAGAGGGCATTATCATCAACTGCCCTGCGGGCCGCTGAAAGCAGGGTCTTCTGGAATAGAGCAACAGGCTCGATCAGGTGATCAGCGGTCAGTGTTGCTATGACCGGGTTGCCAAAATGTCTGCTACACAGCACCGCAGCAAGGCTTACCGCAGCAGCAGTATCACGCCTTATGGGCTCTCCGATAATATTTTCGACCGGAATTTGGGGAAGCTGCTCCTTTACCATTGAGATAAAGGCCACATTGGTTAAAACCAGTATCCGCTCAGGAGGAACGAGATTGGAAACGCGGTCAAAGCTCTTTTGTAACAAGGTGCGATCACCAAACAGGTTAAGAAATTGCTTGGGTATTCTTTCCGTACTCAACGGCCAGAATCTTGTGCCCATCCCTCCGGCCATGATAACTACAACTAAATCCAGTTTTTCCTCGTTCATATTCAAGCTTCCTGTCTAAGCGATTACGCGGCTCCTTTGTCTCTCACAGAGTCCACAGAGTCACTGAGTTCTTGAGCAGATTTCCTGAGAGGGGAAATCTGCTCAAACTGCCATCCCGCTCAGGCGGGAAAGTACTATTGCAAAAAGAGTGTGTGGCTGATCAATTTGGATAAGCCTTTGCCTAAAGATGGAAATTGCAGGATCAATAACGTCCGCCGTAGGCGGACTGAGTTGTTGGTCTGATTTTTCCTGCTCAAAAAATCAGACCAAAGAAGTTATCTCTGTGATCTCTGCGGGCTCAAGCGACCAAAGGGAGCGGGCGAGAGATTCTCAGGCCTGTGATCAGATACCTTTTTCTTATATTCGCCCAAAATCATCCTCCAGCCGTTCAATATCATCCTCACCAAAATAATCACCGGTCTGCACCTCAATGAATGCCATATCCTCCGTTGCAGGGTTCATGACGCGGTGGACGGACCCCCGGGGAATATCAACCGCTTCCCCCGCCTTAAGGTGTAGTTCTTCATCATCCCGTGTCACAATTGCTTCTCCGTTCAGGATGTACCAGTGTTCAGCGCGGCGGCGGTGCCGCTGGAGACTCAAGCGTTTACCAGGGTAAACAACGATCCGCTTGACCTTGTGGTCCGGCTCATCAGCATAGACCTGGTAGTAGCCCCATGGACGATGGTCTTCTTCCTTGTGTGTGGTCATAGTAAATCAGCTCCTGAACTCTGGCGCCAGCACGAAGGCAAAACAACTCTATTGTGCCGGGCTTGGCCATAACTTCGGCCACTTCAATATCTCTGTGGGAGCGGCTTTCCAGCCGCGACGGTCACGGCAAGCCCGCCCTGGCGCGACAGGATCCAACGGGCTTATCCGATTAATCATCCAGGTCTGGGCCAGGGAATGCCGCTCCCACAGATTGGCCCAAATGATGATCATGCCCTACTGCAACAATAACGGAACAATACGCTTTACGCAATCAATCACATAATCCCGTCCCTTCTCCCCGTTTTCCAGGGGGTTTAGCCACTCTTCTGGTATCCGGCCATACCCGTAACAGGCACCAGCGATAGCCCCTGCCATGGCGCCGATAGTATCAGTATCTCCACCCAGGTTAACTGCTAAGACCACTGCATCCCGGAAACTATCAGTCAATACAAAGGCACCGATGGCGGCTGGTACGGACTCGATGGCCCTCAGGCTCAGGTTATACCGGGAAGCAATAGCCTCAATTACCTCAAGCATGGAACATCGAGGGATCGGCTTGATTCCATCAAGAGCCTCGCCGAATCCCTTGTCTATATCTGTCACCTGGGCTGTGATGCTGTCCAAAAACTTCTCCACTTCAATCGGCCCACTTGACAGGCCGTGTTGAAATGCCAGCCCCACGGCCGTAGCCTGCGCTACAGCACCGGCAAGCCCCTCTGGGTGGTTGTGCGTGATTCGGGCATTTAAGATGGCATTTGCTTTGATTGCTTCCAGATCGGCGTAGTAGAAGCAGCCAATAGGAGCTATTCTCATGGCCCCGCCATTGCCAAAACTGTCTGTGCCCACCTGGTCCCAGGGGATCCCCTGCCTGATCCTTTCCACCACCCCAAAGATGCGTCGGCCATAGCCGCGGCCGGGATCAAAGTTTTCTTTGAATTTCCTGGCACATACCGCAGGATCGAACCTTCCTTTTTCTACCAGGGTCTCCAAGATCCCTATCATCATCTGCGTATCATCCGTGTAGCGCCCTTCTTCCCGGATCATGGTATCAAGGAGACCGAACTGACTGTAGATCACCCCGTGAGGCCAACCTTCCACAGGCTCACCCAAAGCGTCCCCCACAAACGTTCCCAGAGCCGATCCTATGAATTTGTCCAGCAATTGATCCTTATCTGAATCTTCCATTTCTTGCCTCAGCATTCATATAGATGATCACTTTTTCATGTGTTTGATCTTGAGTCACAGAGTTATCTCCCTGACAGCGTCAACGACCATGTCCACCAATACCCCATTTAGGCACTGAGGGTCTTCACAATTGACTGCATCTATTTCAAAGCAGGGGGCGCAGTCCGCCACGCCTCTAAGGACCTTTGTTGAACGACCCACCGGCGACCATCTTTTGGGGCTGGAAGGCCCGAAGATGGCCACCGTGGGAGTCCCCATAAAGGCGGCAAGATGGGTCGCGCCAGAATCATTGCCAACAAAACATCTCGCCTGTCGAACCAAGGCTGTCAGGTGAGAAAGATCGTAGTCTTCGTATACCCGAAAGCATTCTTTTGCCCGGGCTTTGATAAACGGCGTCAGGTCTGATTCCGCCGGCCCCACAAGAAAGACTACTTCGCCAAGATTCATTCCCCTAATGATTGCAGCCACCTGAACAAAACTTTCCAGTGGCCATCGTTTCCTTGGACTTCCCGCGCCAGGGTGCATGATAATTTTCGATTTCGGATTTCGGATTTCGGATTTGGCGCAGGGTTGCGCCTGACGGCTTGAAAACATTCCCCGCACTCCGCATTCGTCCAACAAACCCTTAGCCTCGAACTGTCTAGTAATATAGATGGCCACATGAGTCTCCTCCTGAACCGGAGGCCGGGGGCTTATTTTGTACACTTTTCCGCTGTGGTTTTGCCTGAGGTGACCCTCGATGGTGTCCGAAAGACTAATCAAGATTATTGTATCGTAGTCACTTATGAACTCTTTGACAACCGGTGTCATCTCTTCGTGAAACAGGGAAGAGAAGCGGGCCCTCTCAAGAGAAAAATGCGCATCCACTACATTCAGCTCATGTGCGATTTTCCCGGGGTCGCTTGAACACAAAAAAGCCACAGAGGCTTTCTTTTCATGCTTCAAGGACACAAGTACTGGAAAGCTAAGAACTAGATCCCCCAGGGCCCCCGGATGAATGACCAATATCTTTTCCGTCATCCTACAAAAACTGCTCGGTCGAAGAGCCTGGCACAAAGATGGGCTGTAAGCGTTCACAGGTTCAGAGTTCACCCTGTTAAATTTCCCGAAGGGAACCCTATTTAACGGGGTAAACCGTTCAGGCCTGCCCGCCATCGCGAGCCTGTGCTCGCTCAGGCGAGGCGGGCGGGGTTACCTTTCTTTCGTTAACCTTGCTCGCAGGACAGTTCAAGTTTTCGGTCAACCCTGAACCTTTGAACACTGAACCTCTAAACCCGTGAACGGATACGATGGGCTGAATCTTTCACGATCACGTAAAGCGGAGGAACAAAATTGAAGAATGGAGTGTTGGGTGCTCCAATTGGGGCAAAGCCCACATGTCCTGTTAGCTGTCGAGGATTTCCCTTATCCTTTGGGACAGCCGTCTTATATTGAAGGGCTTCTGAATAAAGCCATCGCAACCACGGTTCAGTATCTCGGTCGCCTGGCCGTCTATGCTGTAGCCGCTTGAAAGGAGCACCTTTATGTCCGGGTTGATCTCCTTCATGCGGTCATAGGCTTCACCGCCACCCATTTTTGGCATAGCCATGTCCAAAACGACTATGTCTATCTCATCCTGATGTTTCTTATAGACCTCTACGGCCTCTTTTCCGTCCCCGGCTAACAGTACCCGGTAGCCCATGGCCTCCAACAATTCCTGACCTACTTCCAGGATCACCTCTTCATCGTCTACCAGGAGGACCGTTCCTGTTCCCTTAACGAACTGCTCAGCACCTTTGACAGCTTTCCGGACCCTTTTTTCTGATGCAGGGAGATAAATACTGAAGGTGGTCCCGTGCCCCTTCTTAGATTCCACATCAATATATCCGCCATGGCCCTTGATGATACCGTAAGCAGAAGCCAAACCAAGACCGGTGCCCCTGCCCATCTCCTTGGTGGTAAAAAAGGGATCAAAGATGCGCTCCATAGTTTTTTTATCCATACCGATGCCAGTGTCGGTCACCGTTAACAGGACATAGTTCCCCGGCTTTGGCTCATACAGCTTGCCCTTCATATCCTTGTGTGTCGTATTTGTGGTTTTCAAGATAAGATCCCCACCACTTAGCATGGCATCTGCAGCATTTACATAGAGATTCAAAAGCACCTGCTCAATCTGTGCTTGGTCTGCCTCTATTGCAAATAAGTCTTCGGCAAGCTCTCGATGAATCGTAACCTCCTTTTTGGTTCTGCCAAAGGTTTCAGAGGTCTCTTCTACTAGTTTATTCAGGTGAAGAGGCTTGACCTCATACCTGCCCTTCCTGGCATATCCAAGGAGGTGTGAGGTTAGTCTGGCTCCGCTTTGAACCTGTTTTTCAATGTTCTTTAACCGGTCATGGTACGGGTGTGTCAAATCGATATCCATAAGCATCAATGAGACAATTCCCTGGATGCCCATGAGCAGATTGTTAAAGTCATGGGCAATGCCACCAGCAAGGGTCCCAATGGCTTCCATCTTCTGGGCTTGCAACAATTGGGCTTCAAGGCGCTTTCGATACGTTATATCTCTTGCCACACCATAGGTTCCCATAAAAACTTTCTCTTTCTGTTCAACAGGTCTATCATACATCCCCATGGCCTTCAATTCTACGGTCAAACGTCTGCTCGGGCCACCGTTTTTCTGAAAACATTTTAGTCTTAATTCTACGTCCTTAGCGGCACGCCCACCGGTTCTCTTTTCGTTAAAATGATTTTTGGCTTTGTGTATGTCGTGTTCAAAGACAATGGAGTTATAGTGTTCACCAATCAACTGGTGACTTTTATAGCCGAGCAGAGACTCCACAGCACCGTTGATGAATGTAAATTTCCCCCGATGATCCAGTGTATAGATGATATCCGGCGAAGCATTGACCAAAAATCGGTATCGCCTTTCTGTTAGCTCCAGCTTTCCGTTGACAAGCTCATTTTCTTTTCTTAGCTTACCTTGATCCAGGGAATTTTTTACTCTTTTTAATAATTGCTCAAAATCAAAGGGCTTTCTAATATAATCGTAGGCCCCCCTCCTCAAGGATTCTATGGCCGAGTCCAGGGACGCATGCCCCGTCATAACGATGACCAAGGTCTCCTGATTTTGGCTGTTTATATAGTCCATAATCTGGTGACCACTCATATCCGGCATAACAATGTCAAGAAGAACAAGGTCAAAACTATCTTTGGCCAAATGTTCTACCGCTTCTTTACCACTGTACGCTGTTTGTGCGTCGTAGTCCTGTTTGCTTAACAAGACCTTCAGGCTATCGCACATGCGGGCTTCATCATCAACTATCAAGACCTTCGGCACATAAGACATGGTGACCTCCACAAGCTAAGTTCCCGGTTGAAGAGCCCTAACTGGCTGTTAACAAAAGGATGACGCGTCAATAAAGAAAGTTCACCGTTCAAAGTTCATAGGTTCAAAGGTTGTCAACCCTGAACCGTGAACCCTGAACCGTGAACCCTTGTAAAGTAGACTATAACCTTTGAACCTTGAACCCTGAACCGATCACTTTAGGTAATAGGTCTACCCCTTCCCTGTCGGCAAAACTATTCTGAAGGTTGTTCCTTTTGTCTCGTCACTTTCACAGGTCATGGTCCCGTCTAATTCCCTGATAATGCTATATGCAATGGACAAACCCAATCCAGCGTGTCCCTCCCCCTTTGAGCTAACGAACGGTTCAAACAGCCTCGACTTTATGCTATCAGGAATTCCAGGTCCGTCATCGCTGATGGCGATCTCCACATATTCATGGTCTCCCTCTGCATCTCTCTCCAATTTGCTTTTTAGGCCATTGGGGACACGTCGAGTATTGATATAAAGATTTCCTCCCTCGGGCATAGCCTCAACCGCATTCTTAATAAGGTTGATAAGGACCTGTTTTAGACTGTTTTTGTCCGTCCTAACGGATGGCAGGGAAGGCTCCAGGTTAAGGTGGCCCTTGATCCCTGACCGTGACAGGAGAGATTCATGAGTAATCTTAATGAGGTCCGATATCAAGGCATTTATATCAACATGTTCCTTTTGTCGTATTCCAGGTTCGGAAAAATCGGATAACTCATGAATAATGAGGACAACACGATCGATTTCTTCGTTGATTATTCTTATCTCTTCTTGGGCAGGACTATCTTTGTCCAGCTTTAGCCCTAGAATCTTGAGATAATTCTTTATGATACCTAAAGGATTGTTCACTTCGTGGACCACTTTTCTCGCTACGGCTGATGAGGCTGCCAGGCGCTCAGACTGAATTAACCTTGCTTGAGTTTCTCTCACATGCTCAGAATCCACGGCTAAAGCTGCCTGATTGGTAAACATGGTCAAGAGGTTTATCTCCTTGGACAACCTGGAAACTTGCCCTTCGTCTATACCAATGACTATCACACCGACAAACCCTTTGTGGGCCACCATGGGAAGGCACAGCATACCGTCTTTTCCGATTAAGCGAATAATCTGGTTGTCTATGATGCTGAGATCGACTTTTGTCAGATGGCCAAGAGAGTCCAGAGGTGTTCCCCGGGAAAGAGACTTTGCCAGAAGAGATTTTTTCCTTTGGACCGGAATGACTAACTCCTTGACCAGGACATCTTGACCGGACCCCATACCACCTTTGCCAACCAGGATATCTCTTTTCCGGTCATACAGGAAAAAGAGTACACTATGAACATCAAATAAGACCTGAAGACCTTGCTTGACCACCTTCAGTACGGACTCTTCACCAAGGGCTTTTAACAAGTTTTGAAGCGTACCTTGAAGCAGAGAAATGTCTCTGACCGCACGGACGAGATCCTTTCGCTTTTCAGCATCTTTTTCGGAAACCAATCTCTCAGACGGACCGGGAGGCTCAACCTCTATTTCCAGTGATTCTGCTACCTGCTTCATCTCTTCCTCGGCCAGCGATATCAGTTCCTCCACTTCAGACCGGGCAAATCCAAATACCTCTTCTGATGTCTTAAACCTGGTATCAGTGTCTTCAATACTCTCTAAGCACAGGGCATTGGCTACGAATACAATTTTTACCAGAGGAGATGCATCCAAAATTTTATGTATCGGTTCATGGTGATAAAGTACCGCGTCCGCCATAAACGATTGCAGGTGCCACCGATTGATCATCCATGCCCCCACCTCACAGTGTGTGGCCCCCAACCGCATTTCACCTGCCAGAAGCAAATCCGGCTTGTTCCTGTGTGACCGCAGGACCTCGGCGTATTCCTTTGGAAAATTCACCCACAAAATCAACTTTCCAATATCATGAAGAAGCCCCGACAAAAACGCCTCGTCAGGAGCAGAATATGAGGTCTTTCTGGCAATCAGCTTGGCCAGGGTGGCACACATCAGGGAGTGCCGCCAGAACAGCTTCAATCTAAAGACAGGACCCTCCTTGACCCGGCCAAAAGCCTGGTATACTGAAGCGCTAATAGCAACATTCTTAATGGTATTAGTGCCCAAGAGTAACACGGCCTGATCAATGCTGGCTACCCTGTTCGGCAGGCCGTAATAGGCGGAATTGACCAGCCTCATAAGCCTTGCGCTTAAGGAGGCATCTTTATCGATAATTTGAGATATCTCCTTAATCGTGGCTGGTACCCCGTCGCAAGCCTCCATCAACTTCACAAGAATATGGGGAAGGGCGGGCAGGTTTCTGGAAGTCTTTATTCTATTAAAGAATTCGCGGGCAGGGGTTTTCATAGTTCCAAAAAAATCATAAACAAATTCTGGCTTATTGTCAAGTTTTAACAACTTGTTGCATAGATCGGCTTCGTCCTTTTGTTCTGGCAAGGAAAATGCTATCTATGAAAAGCCTGTTTTGTGGGGGACAGAGCCCCCACGCTACGAATGGACATCCGATAATGCGTAGCGTGCCCCCTCCGCGGGGCACATGTTGTTCTTTCACGCAGCTATTTTTGAAAAACAGGTAATCCACCCGGGTTTAGGGCTTCAGCACAGATCCGACGGAGGCGAACTGGATACTCGATGCTCGATATTGGATATTCTTCATTACTCCGCATTCCGCATTCCGCATTCCGCATTCGAATGTGGGGAATAACGCTGTTTGACGCTGCACTGGCAGCGACAACCGGTGTGCTGCTAACCGCCTCGTTTCCGCGAACCGGTTGGGAGTTCCTCGCCTGGGTAGCCTTTATTCCACTTCTCTATTCCATAAAGGATACCACTCCTCTGGCAAGTTTTAAGCTCGGATTCCTCGCCGGACTGGTCCATTATACCACGCTTCTTTACTGGATTGCGGGCGTCATACACCATTATGGTCAACTGCCGAGCGCCCTGTGTGTCGTCATACTCATGCTACTTGTGCTCTACCTCAGCCTATATCCGGGACTCTTTGCAATGGTTATCGGCAAACTCCGGGCAAGATCCCTCCCGTATTATTTGACAGCGCCCTTTTTTTGGACTGCCCTGGAATATGTCAAGTCATTTTTCCTGTCTGGCTTTCCATGGGAAAACCTTGGTCACTCGCAATATAACCGGTTGCAACTGATTCAGATTTCAGATATATTAGGTGTATATGGCTTGTCAGCCCTCATAATGGCCGTCAATGCCGTGCTCTTTGAAACCTGGGGTAGCATTTCAAGAAACAGGGCCTTTGCCTGGAAGCCCATCCTGAGCGTTGCCTTGGTGATAGGTGGTTTTTTGACCTACGGCACCTGGCGCATAGGAAAGATCGACAGGGCTGCTGAGGCCGCGCCCAAGCATGTTATTGCCTTGGTGCAGGGAAATATTGACCAGTTTAAAAAGTGGCTGCCTTCTTTTCAACATGAGACCCTCCAACGCTATGGCACCTTGTCAACTACTGCTTTAAAGACCGGTCCTGACCTTATAATATGGCCGGAGACAGCGCTTCCGTTTTACTTTCTATACGACCAGAACCTCACAAGAGAGACGCTGGAGATAGTTCGCACCTGCCGAGTCCATTTTGTTCTTGGAAGCCCTTCTTTTCGTAGGATCGGTGAAAAGATCCGCTACTATAACAGCGCTTACCTGGTTGATCTCTGTGGCAAAGTTGTGGGAAAATATGATAAGGTACATTTAGTGCCCTATGGTGAATATGTTCCTCTCAAGCGCTATTTCCCTTTCCTGGGAAAGATGGTGGAGGCTGTTGGGGATTTTGACTCCGGCAGCATGGGCCAGGTCCTGTTGTGGGGGCGTGAAAAGATTGGGGTCTTGATCTGTTTCGAGGCGATCTTTCCGGAACTGGCCCGTTCAATGGTCCAAAACGGCGCTCAACTGTTGATCAACATCACAAACGATGCCTGGTTTGGGAGGTCAAGCGCGCCTTACCAGCATCTTTCTATGGTGGTATTTAGGGCAGTTGAAAACCACCTGGCCCTGGCCAGAGCGGCCAATACCGGTATTAGCGCCTTTGTCGATCCTGTAGGCAGGCTCCTGGATGAAACGCCCCTGTTTGAAGAGGCGATTCGAACCCGTTCACTCCCGATGATGAACTACAAGAGCTTCTATGCTCGCCACGGCGATGTTTTTGCCATAGGGTGTGTTTTGATAAGTTTGGTTGTCTGCATAGGCGCTTTTTGGAGAAAAAATTAGGGGCTTCGCCCCAATTGGTCGAGTAGTTGAGTCGCCCGCCCTGGCGCTTCGGCTTATCATAAGCTACCAAGCCACTAATCCAGATCTGGGCCAGGGTTAACCACTTGACCATTTTCCCACTCGACAACTCGACCAATCACCAATGACAAAGGAGGTACTACAATGTCATTTGAATTAAAAAGCAAAATCCAATCTCTTCGCGATAGACTGGAACAATTCAGGGGTTATCTTTGACTTAGATGGAAAACGGAAACGGCTCAACGAAATCGAAGGGATCATATCTAAGAACGGCTTTTGGGATGCTCCTGAGAAAACCAAAGAGATCCTGAGAGAAAGAACGACTCTTTCCGATACAATCAATTCCTGGCAAAAGCTCCACCATGAGCTGGAAGACGCTGAGGTCCTTTTAGGCCTTGCCATAGAAGAGGATGATGAAGCCACCATCCAAGAGGTCGCTGAAACACTTCAGAGGCTGGAAGATGCCATTCATCAAATGGCTCTGGCACGGATGCTAAGTGGCAAAGACGATGCCAAAAATGCGATTCTCTCAATTAATGCCGGCGCAGGGGGAACTGAAGCCCAAGACTGGGTCGAGATGCTCTTCCGTATGTACCTGCGCTGGGCTGAACAAAAGAATTACAAGAGCTCTGTTGTCGATTTCCAGCCCGGTGAAGAAGCTGGCATCAAGAGCGTCACTTTTATTGCCAGTGGCCCTTATGCTTACGGTTACCTGAAGGGCGAGACCGGTATTCATCGCCTTGTGCGCATATCCCCATTCGATGCCAGTAATCGTAGACACACCTCCTTTGCCTCGGTCTCTGTGTCTCCGGAAGTCAACGAGGAGGTTGTCATAGAGATCGACGAAAAAGATCTGCGGATCGACGTCTTCCGTTCCAGCGGTGCAGGCGGCCAGCACGTCAACAAGACCAGCTCTGCTATCCGCCTCACCCATTTGCCAACAGGGATCGTGGTACAGTCTCAGCAGGAGTCTTCACAGTACCGAAACAAGGCAATTGCTATGAAGGTCTTGAAGTCACGACTGTATGAATACGAACAAACGAAAAGAGCCGATGAAAAGCAAGCGCTCTATGAAAAGAAGGAAGAGATCGCCTGGGGAAGTCAGATCAGGTCCTATACCCTGCAGCCCTATCAGATGGTCAAAGACCATCGAATCGATCTTGGGATAGGAAATGTCAACGATGTTCTGGATGGAAACCTGGATCCCTTCATAGAGGGGGTGCTACTGGCAGGAACTTAGTTCCGTCTATATGAGGGGGGCGTTATGGCTAAGATACTGTTCGTCGATGACGAAGAAAGTATCAGGACCCTTTGCTCGGAAGAGCTGAAAGAAGAGGGCTACGAAGTCATCACAACTGGCAAATGTAAGGACGTGTTGGAACTGATCATCTCTGCGCGGCCCTCTGCTGTGAGCCAAGCTTGCCATGGCGCTCAAGGGAGAGAATCACTCATGAAATCAATCTCAATGGGTTTACGCAAAGAGACAAAAGGTCCATTGGGACTGAATCAGGGCCTTTGAATAGTAATGAAGTGGTCACTGAATTGCCTAAGGTTTTCCAGATTTACCGTAATTCCAAGACCCGGGCCTTTTAGAGGAGCCGCTTTGCCCCCATGATTGAAGGTCACATGCTCGGTAGTGAGGTTTTCTCTTAACAAAAAGGGGTCATAGGAGCCGTCGCAGTAAAGGGCATCAGGGCTTATAGCACACAGGGCCCTTCCGGCTGCTGAAAGGATGCCTGACTCTCCAAGTTGACATCCCACCTGGTAACGGAGCCCAGTAGCCCGAATCCGGTTTATCATTTTCAGGGAATTTGAAAAACCGCCACACTTGGAAAGCCGCACATTGATCATATCGAAGTGCCCTTCTGAAACTGCCTTTTCCAGATCTTCCATCGAACAAACAGACTCATCAGCCATGAGCTTGACGTTTCTCGCTCTTAGAATATTGGCCAGTTTTCTCCAGTTGGGGTCTTCGGGCGTCAGGGGCTGTTCCAGGACGCTCACTCCATAAGATTCGAGTAAGGCTATGTGCTGTTTGGCCATGTCCAGGTCCCATGCCCCGTTCACGTCAACTCGCAGGTCACAGCCTCGGTCCATGACCTGGCGAATGGCCTCAAGTCCCCGCCGGTTTTGCTCCCCGTCCCCCCCCATTTTTAAGCGTACATCTCTGATATCGAGCCTTCTCAACATCTGACAGATCAACATGACCATCTCCTGATCCGCCATGGGGACAGTACCCCCGTAGCGCACCTCGTGAGTGAAATGGTCCCCAGGAAGGTAATCCAGGATATTTCGGTTTTCCTTCCTGGCGAGCAGATCGAGCAGGGCCATTTCCAGGGCACACAGTGCCGAGTTATGATTCTTTTCCCCGGTGGCAGAATAAACAAAGTTCCATATTTGGCTAACGTCGTCCAAATCCCATGGGAAGAGTTTATTCAGACACAAAAACCTTACACCGCGGATGGCGCTCTCCTGAGTCTCACCGGTAACATAAGGCCTTGGGCCGCCTTCTCCGTAGCCTTTGAGCCCTTGCTCACAGGTAAGTATCTCCACCACAATATTGTCTGCTGCCCTGGCATCTTTTTGGGAATGGGAAAAGGTGAACTTAAAAGGAAGGTTCACTCTGTAGACATTAATGGCGTTGATCTTCATCGTGTCCTAAGAAGCCCCGTCCTCTCCTCCATCACTCCGGTACTCCGGAAAACGATTCAATAACGGACAGGCTCTGAAGGCCCCCATCACATATCCCTACTTTGAAACTACCACCCTCAGCCCCGGCCTGCTCTTACCAGGGGTTGTCTCACCGGATATCGGTTCCTCGTCAAGAATTCTTCTGATCATCGTTGCCATCTCTTGACCACTAAACGGTTTGTTAAGGACTCCCCTGGCACCCCTTTCGAGTGCCTCCCTGATGTGGTCATGAACAGCATAACCAGTCATCATCAGGACCTTAACCTCTGGATCGAGTTTCAACATCTCATCAAGACACCGCTTGCCCCCCATGCCAGGCATAATCAGGTCCGAAATCACCAGATCTATACGGCCTTTTTCTCGGACAAAAACCTCGAGTGCCTCCTCGCCACTTTTTGCTGTAAGGACCGTATAGCCATATCCCTTGAGCAACTCCCCACAATACTCCCTTATGGTCGCTTCGTCATCCACCAGAAGAATGGTTTCTGTACCGCGCATGACCAGAGAATCTTCACCCTTTTCTTCGCCGAGCCTTTGCCCGTCTTTACCCGAAACCGGAAGATAGACCTTGAACGTCGTACCGCTTCCCGGCTCACTTTCGCATATGATGTGACCCTGATGGCTTTTCACAATCCCATATACTGTGGAGAGCCCCAGTCCGGTCCCCTTGCCGACATCCTTTGTAGTATAAAAGGGCTCAAAGATGTGGTCTAACACATCCTTTTCCATACCATGGCCGGTATCCGAAACCCAGAGCATTACATGTTCCCCGGGTCTTAAGCCGGAATGGGTTCGGCAGTACTCTTCGTCAACGGTAACGTTCTTCGTTCCGATCACCAGTTTTCCATCATAGGACATAGCGTCCCGTGCGTTGACGGCCAGGTTCATCAAGACCTGATTCACCTGCACCGGATCAGCATCAATCATCCCCAGGTCCGGCTCAAGCTGAAGCTCTATGGCGATCATCTTCGGGATAGCGCTGCTAAGGAGTTTCATTACTTCCTTAACCTCGGAATTCAGGCTAAGGGGCCGCAACAGGCTTTCTCCCTTTCTACTAAACGTGAGAAGCTGCCTGATCAGATCGCTGGCCCGTTGAGCCGCTGACTCTATTCGCTTTAACCTGGGGTACTGAGGAGCCTGCTCCCCAAAGTCGTATGAAAGGAGGCCGACATGACCCAGGATAGCTTGCAGGATATTATTGAAGTCATGGGCAATGCCACCCGCCAGGTTTCCTATGGCCGCCATCTTCTGTGCCTGAAGGCTTGAAAGATATGTCCTCTCGAGATCCCTGTACAGACGGGCATTTTCGATTGCAATGGCAATCTGGTTGGAAAACGTCATAAGCAGGTTCAAATCTGGTTCACCCCCGTCGGCCTTGTCCCAGGGCATCTCACCTGCAAGAACTCCGATGACTTTGTTGCGGGCAATAAGAGGTGCAGCAGCAAAATTCTTTGGTTGAAAGAGATTCAGGACGATGTTCCCTTTTCGCAAATTCGACTTCTCCACATCCTTCACAAATCTCGGAATGCCTGTGGCTGCTACCCGTGCAAGAATATTGCTCATGCGGTCAAGAGGTATTTCATAATTCTTCAAAGGCTCCAGCGATTTGTCTATGGCACCAACTGCCCGGGCAAACCGAAGGTTTTCCCGCTTGTCGTCTACCAGGAAAAGAATTGCCCTGTTGAGGCCTATCACCGAGGTGATAAGGTTCATTATGGTCTCAATCAGTCTTTGTTCATCAAGGATTGAAACCATAGCGTGACTCGCCTCCTGAAGACTCAGGAGGTAGGAGACTTTCTTGTTCAACTCCTCATTAAGCCTTGTGACCTGTTCGTATTTGCGACGGATCAGATCCTTATCCCTCTCCATCTCCTTGATTAGCGACTCAAGGATTTCCTTTTTGACTGCAGACCTTCGGAAAAAAAGTTTGCAGAAGGACTTTTTGTCCCACCACATCTCATATTCACAATAGGGCCCACCTTCAAAAAAACACACCCTTTCCTCTAACCTGGCCGGCGGAAGGTCCCATACTGTGGACATCGCCTGGTATATTCCCTTGTTGATCAGGCAGAAATCCCGGGTTAGGGGCAGGTGCTTGAACCAATGGAGACGAACCAGAGCATGGGTATTAGATACCTCGACGATTTCGACTCTCTTGGTTGTATTAAATTTGTCATTTATTCTTGCAGCACTCTTGATGGCGTACTTCGGTGTGAAAAGGGACCGGACAAATATTTGCTGCACGTAACCCAGCTTTTTTTGAACAATAGATTCAAATCCCGCGTTGTACACAGCCATTTGATCTGAGGTAGCTATCCTTGTCTGCTCCATGATGTCCCTGCAAACCTCGGCACTGATCCAGTTGTTGGGATCAGCGAGAAACTGCTCGGGATCTCCGCCCTCTGGCAGCTTTCCTTTTAGGGGTTCCCAGAGAAGGTGCAGATTCTCGGGATTCCTGGCTCGGACATAATCTATCAGAGCCCTGGTATTAAGGCAGCTTGTTTCGGGTTTCATAGTAAGCCCCCCCTCTGATTTGGCTTTCCATTGACACACACCAACCAAACTTTTAATATGCTATATTTTGACTTCACAAAGGTCAACAGGTTTTTTTCTTTCTCAATGATGTCTGAGAGATGCAGAATTTGTGGGCTTCGTCCCAATTGGATTAATGGAGGAATGGGAGTGACCTGACATGGATAGCCTACTTCAATTGGCAATCATGGGCATGACTTTTGCTACATGCAAGCAAAAACCATGCAGAAAGACAAATGACAAAGGAACTGACCGCCAAAACCGAAACTAGATACTGGCAACAAGATAGTGTTAGCCACCACGAAAGGAGGACCTTATGAGTACCCCGGTTCACGCACTGCCCCTTGATTTTTTATGGGGCTGGAGACGAAAACTCAGGCTGAAACTCAGCCTGAGCAGATTCCTGCAACTCAGATTTAGCATCTATCTTATGTCCCTCTGGCCCATGTGGTTTACTAAAGCCTACATATGGATTCTTGCAAGGCTCTATTTTATGTGTAAGCCAGGACAAGTAAACACCATACGGGAAAACATTGCAAGGGCTATGAAGGACCGAAAGCCATCGGAAATCAACAAGATTGCCGGAGGCGTTTTTACGGGAATAATCCAACACTACCAGGAAAAAATGTTCAACGGTTTTCTCGAGATGCCCAAATTCAGAGAGTTCCTACTTTCAAAAGTGTCCTTTGATGGATGTGAACGCGTATTGCAAGATGCCCTCAAAGAAGGCAGGGGTGTCATCATAGCCACCGGTCATTATGGGGCCCTGGAATTCCTCCCCATTTATCTTGCCGTAAGAAAATACCCCACGGTTACTGTGGCAGAGTTCGCAACGGAAAGGCTGAAAAAGATAATAATGCAACGAGCAAACGGAGACGGACTCGATATCATCGTCCCTGGGGATGTTACAAACATAATGCATGAGGCTAATAAAGTGCTGAGTCAGAACAAGATATTCGTAACACAGTGTGATGAAACAGACGAGTGGCGGGTAGACCGTAACCATATCATGGAGTTTCTGGGGAAAAAGATTCATCCTGACAGAATGCTAAACGTCCTGTGTAAGAGAACCGGGGCTGTGTTGCTTTTTGGATTGCTTCACAGAGAAGGCAAGGATAGATACAGACTATTCTTGCACCGTGTGCCGGATGAAGGTCATGTGCCTATGAGCGTTCGGACTCTCAAATTCCTTGAAAGATACATACGCAAATACCCTGATCAATGGTACGAGTGGAAAAAATATCACAGCATTGCCTGTGCGAGTTGAACACGCGTCTCAGATGACCATTGACATTGGGTGAAAACCTGCTTTAGACATAGCTCATGATCCTGTCCTTCCATCCGCGTGTAAGGGGGGATGTGAATCTCCGTCTCACCCTAAAAGGGCTTTTTTCGGCCAAAGAGGCCGGGTTGATAGCTTCGGCCCGGGCCATTGTGGTCACACAGAGCATTAAGGCCCATCAATACGAATTCTGCCGTGCCCATTCTTCTCACCTCTTTCCGGATTATACCAATCGGTTCGGCTTTGAGGGAAAATATGCAAACATCCAGCTATTTCGAAAATTCAATGCTCCCTACCCGGAAGCTGTCTGCTACAAGTCTGTAGGGGACTTTAAAGCTCGTCATTTCAAAAACCAGGAGCCGCTCATGCCATTCCCCTTTGTCCTAAAAGGCGATCGCGGCGGTGGTGGTTGGGCGGTTTTCCTCATTAGAGACCGGTGTGACCTTCTGGAACGGCTTGAGATCCTGGCCGACAAGCGTCTTCATGCCACCCGGCGTTTTATTGCCCAGGCCTATGTCCCTCATGGTGGAAAGGATCTGCGTGTGGTAGTCATCGGCAGGACAATGAAGGCGTACTGGCGGTGTCAGCACAAGCCAGGGGAGTTCCGCAATAATGTCGGCCGGGGGGCGGTGATCAATTATGATCTTGATCCAGAACTAAAGAAAAAGGGGATAAGGTGCGTGGGGGACTTTTGCTCAAAAACAGGCATCAACCTGGCTGCCTTTGATGTGCTCTTTGACCGGAGCAAGCCGGAACCGCTCCTTTCGGAAATCAATTTTCTGTTCGGTCGCAAGGGCCTGGGCGGCTCCCCGCGGTTTTACAAACTCCTGAACCAGGCAGTTCAACAGTGGGCAAGGGAGCTATAGTGTCGAAGTTACGCGGCTTGTGGGCGATCCTATGACTTGTCTGGAGAAGTATTGGAACCTTCTTTCTTGAGCTTCAGGGCCTCCTCATAGACCACTTTCCTCGAAAGACCATATTCTCTGGCAAGCTGTCTTACCACATCCGACAAGGGGCGACCCGTCTCAAGGCGCAACCGCCTAATGTCGCGTACAAGCGAGTCGCGCTCGAATTCCCCGGCCTCTTCGTAGCCTCCCACAAGGAGCGTACATTCACCTTTTATGGCAGTTCGAGCTGACAACACCTTCAGTATCTCGCTCAATGATCCCCTGAGGATTTCCTCGTGGACCTTAGTCAGTTCCCTTGCCATTACAGCGCTTCGGTCTCCCATCAGATTGATAATTTCCTGCATAAGGCCCAGGAGCCGTTTGGGAGACTCATAGAAAATGAGGGTTCGGCGCTCTCCTTTTAGTCTTTCCAGGAAGTCTCTGCGCTTGGCGGATTTCCGGGGAATAAATCCTACAAAGACAAAGCTGTCTGTAGGAAGCCCTGATACGCTCAGTGCGGCGATCAAGGCCGAGGCCCCCGGGATTGGAACAACCGGGATGGCTGCCCGGATGGCTGCCCGGACAAAATAATGGCCCGGGTCTGATATCGAGGGGGTGCCTGCATCCGTCACAAGGGCGACGGAATTGCCAGCCTTGAGTTTCTCAAGCAGCGCAGGGGTGCGCTTCTCCTTGTTGTGGTCATGGTATGAGAGAAGTGGCGTGGAAACCTCGTAGCGCGTTAGCAGCTTTCGGGTCTGCCGGGTATCCTCGGCCGCGATCAACCCCACCTCTTTCAGGGTACGGATGGCTCGCAGCGTGATGTCTTCCATGTGGCCAATAGGCGTGGCTATTACAAAAAGTGTGCCGGGGGCGGTGGGATTGGTTGGAGTCACTCGATCAGTAGGCAAGGTCAAAGGCATTCTTGATGATTTCAATATCCGGGACGCCTGGCAGCAGGCGGATGGCCACCACGTCAAAGCGGGCCTTCTTCCCCATCTGCTCAGTCTCTTTCAGGTATTTGAGGGCCACCATCGATATCTTACGCTGCTTTTGACGTGTCACGGCCCACTTGGGCCCTCCAAACTGGCCTGTTCGTCGGGCCTTTACTTCGATAAATGCAAGCACACGACCGTCTCGGGCAATAATATCGATCTCGCCCAATTTACAACGATAGTTTTGTTCAATAATTTTATATCCGTTTTTCTTTAAGAATTTCACAGCAAGGGATTCGCCGCTTTCCCCGGTGTGGCGCCGCCCATTGTTGGCTGGACCTTCCGGTTTTCGAATAGACTTTTTAAACATATACGTCGCCAGTTTCAAATCACCGTCTGTTTGGTGGTTGTTTGTTTGGAGTTAATCCCTCTAAAATCCTACAAGTATTCCCTCACCCCGCGAAAGGTTTTCCTGTGAATCCAGCAATACCCAAAAGTGCGAATCGCAGCACGATGTTTTTCAGTGCCGTACCCTTTGTTTTTGCCAAAGCCAAATTCGGGAAACTCCTCGTCATAAAGGCCCATGAGTCGATCACGAGTCACCTTGGCGATGATGGACGCTGCAGCGATGCACCGACACCGCCTGTCGCCATGTTTGATGACCTGCTGCGGAACCGGAGACCTAATTGGAAAGATACCGTCAACAAGCAAGTAATGCGGCGCTGGTCTAAGATTATCCACTGCCATACGCATGGACAAGAGGGAAGCCTGAAGGATATTGATCCGGTCGATTTCTGCCGGATCAACAATCCCTATCCCTATACAGACGGCCTGCTCATAGATAGCATCAAAAAACTGTTCTCGCCTTTTGGGACTCAATCTCTTGGAATCATCAAGATGGGGGAGATAAAGCTCTTGAGGGAGGATGACTGCTGCAGCCACTACCGGGCCGGCCAGGGGGCCCCTTCCGGCCTCGTCAATGCCGGCGATCCTTGAATATCCCTGTTTTCGAACCTCTTTCTCAAACTGCTCAGGATTAGTGTCCACGGTCCGCCTAGTGGGGCCGCAGTTCCTTGATTCGGGCGGCTTTGCCTCTCCGCTTTCTCAGGTAATAGAGACGCGAGCGACGAACCCGGCCACGAGAAACAACCTCGATTTTCCGGATGTTGGGAGAATGCAGCGGAAAAATGCGCTCAACCCCGATCCCATAGGAGATCTTGCGCACCGTGACCGTGGCATTCGTGGTGCCTTTGCGCTTCTTGATGATAACCCCTTTAAAGACCTGAATCCGCTCCTTTTCCCCTTCTTTGATCCTAAGATGCACCTTTACGGTATCGCCAGGTTTGAAATACGGCAGGTCAAATCGCATTTGTTCCTTTTCAATTGCCTTGATGACTTCCATGTTTTCCTCCAATCTCTCTCCCCAACAGTCTGTCAAGCACAATGGCAGCAGCCGAGCGAACAGACAGGTGATTATATTTTGTGTGCCCCATAATAGGGGTCAGAACATAGTCGGCTTTATCAATGAACTCTCGCGTCAGTCCCCACCCTGTGCCAAAAAGGAGCAGGTAAGGATATTCGTTTTTTAACATCTCTGCCAGTGCACTGTAACCGATATTACGCGGGTGGGGTCTCGCATCGGTCACAACCGTAACCGGAACACCCTTACCATTACAAGCGATTTCGTTCCGTACAGCATCCAGAGATACAGCGACCCTGATCAGTCTTAATGCCTCGGTGCGGTCGGGATTGTATCTGGCACCCACACCCTCGGTCCAGTGAGACACAATCCGTTCAACAAGCTCCCGCTGGTCTGCCAGGGGGGTGACTACATAGAAGGCCGGCACGCCATAGGTTTTAGCAGCCCTTGATATGTCGTGCAGATCGAGGTTGCTAATGGCCGAAGCAATTACCTCACCATTTTTGTTGTACACCGGATGGTGTATCAAGGCCAAGTAAAGGTTACCTGAGGCTGTCAAGGCGCTACCGAATGTTTCTCCCGATCACTGGGTTAGTGTTTTCTCGCCCGCTCCTTCCAGTCGCTCGAGCTTCACCCTGTTAAATAGCGAGTTGAATATAGTGAATTATCAGGATTTGAAGATAACCGCTCACAAGTGGTCTTGAGATGTCACCTACAATTTAACAGGGCAAGGAGATCACTGAGATAATTTTTCCCAAGTTGGCACCTTTGTCCAATACCAATAAAATCTTACGCGATAGCGTGGCAGTTTAAGTTGAATTGCCCTCTCAGTAATTCAACTTAAGAAACTCTGAGCCTCTGTGCGCTCTGTGAGAGACAAAAAGAAGCCCAGGATCATTCACAATGTTTCTCTATTATGGTTTTGATGTCCTGCTGGAGTTTTTTCATAAACTCTAGATCGCCCGTTGTAAGAGGCTGGTCCATCAGCAGGTCCGGCCTTTTTAAGACTGTGCGAACCAGTGAGGCCTGTCGTCGCCACTGCCTGATAGCACCGTGGTCACCAGAGAGCAACACTTCCGGCACATTAGTCCCCTCGAAAGACCTGGGCCGCGTATATTGCGGGTACTCCAGCAGTCCAGTTGAGAACGAATCCTCCTGGGCCGAGTGCTCACTGCCAAGTGTGCCAGGAATCAATCGGCTCACTGCATCGATGACCACCATGGCAGCGAGTTCACCGCCGGTCAGAACATAATCTCCGATGGAAAGCTCGTTATCTACAAGATGCTCACGGACTCGCTCGTCGATACCCTCGTAGCGGCCACAGACTAAGATGAGCCCAGGGTATCCTGCAAGTTCTTGGGCCACCCTTTGGTTAAAGAGTTGACCCTGTGGCGTGAGCAAAAGCGTGCAAGCCTCAGGATCTTTCTTTCTGGCATGTCGAATGGCCTCTGCCATGGGTTCTGGTTTCATCACCATCCCGCAACCGCCGCCATAAGGGCGGTCGTCCACGGTGCGGTGTCGGTCTTTGGCAAAGTCCCTGATGTTTATGGGCTCGACCGATATATGCTGGTGCTCAATCGCTCTTCCCACAATCCCTCCCCTGAGGAGGGCGGAGAACATTTCAGGAAATATCGTGAGAACCGTAAATTTCATTCTTCCAGCCCTTCAGGAAGGTCCACTCGCAAGACCTTGTGTGTGAGATCGATGTCTACCACGACAGTGTCGATTGCCGGGATTAAGACCTCCTTTTTTCCGTCACGGACCACATATACATCGTTGCTCCCTGTGGGAAAAATGGCCGCTATCCGACCGAGGCGGCGGTCATCCACCGTAAAGACCTCCAGGCCAATGATTTGGTGCCAGTAGTAGGTGCCTTTTTCAGGTTCAGGGAGCGTGGTTCTATTGATGCATAGTTCGTAGCCGACCCACTCTTTTGCCGCGTCAACAGAATCTATACATTCCAAGGCCAGAAGAATGCCACGCTTATGGGGACGGGCCGATTCTATCCCGAATGTTGCAACCGGTTTACCCTTTTGCCTTAAGGCCAGTTGCTTGCCGGGTGCAAATGAAGCTGTAGACTCGGCGTAGGAAATTACCTTGAGGTAGCCCTTGATCCCGTGGGTACCCACAACTTTGCCAATGGGGATGAGGGCATCCTCATGCATGGCACGTTATTCGATGATCTCTAACACGGACCGTTTTTTGATCTTGGCAGAAGCAGCGCTTAAAATAGTCCGTATGGAGCGGGCTGTGCGGCCTTGTTTGCCGATGATCTTTCCAAGGTCATCCTTGGCCACTTTCAGTTCAATGACCGAGGTTTGTTCGCCTTGCACTTCGAAAACTTCTACCTGCTCCGGATAATCAACCAGCGCTTGGGCTATGTACTTGATCAAGTCCTTCATTCCCCGACCCCCTAAGAGCGTTACAAGAGAAAAACCAACGTTCCGAAAAAAGGTAAGCTACTGTGCAAAGTCCGTTTTATGCATTTGCCGTTTTTGAAAAGAAGCCCTCTTTCTTTAGGATACTCTTGACAGTTGCCGTAGGTATGGCCCCTTTTTCAATCCATTCCTTCACGCGGTCGTGCTTCAAGGTCACTGCAGCCGGTTTCTTTAGCGGATCATAGGTCCCAACAAGGTCGAGAAACCTACCATCCCGAGGTGCGTCACTCGAAGCCACGACGATTCGATAATACGGCTTTTTCTTGGCGCCATACCTGGCCATTCTAATTTTCACAGACATCCGATTACTATTCCTCCTTAAAACGGCAACATCCCTCTCCCGAAGGTGCGAAGGCCGCCTTTATTCAATTTCCTTATCATTTTATGGACCTGGACGTAATTTTTCAAGAGTTGGTTTACCTGCTGCACGGTTGTTCCGCTTCCCCCGGCAATCCGCTTGCGTCGGCTTGCGTTTATAATGTTATGGTTGCGGCGCTCCTGGACTGTCATGGAGTCGATGATGGCGGTGACGCGCACCAACTCCCGATCATCCACCTTGAACTGTTTGAGTTGTTTGAGCTTGCCCATCCCTGGGATCATCGCCAGCAGTTCCTCCAAGGAACCCATGTTTTTGATTTGTCCCATTTGATCACGAAAGTCCTCTAAGGTAAACTGACCTCTACGCAGCTTTTTTTCCAGTTCCTGAGCCTTCTTCTCGTCAATGCTCGTCTGAGCCTTCTCGATCAGAGAAAGGATATCACCCATACCCAGAATCCTGGATGCCATACGGTCCGGGTGAAAGGGCTCCAGGGCGTCTAATTTTTCACCCACACCTATGAACTTAATCGGCTTTGAAGTAATCGCCTTTATGGATATGGCCGCTCCGCCACGCGCATCCCCTTCCATCTTTGTGAGAACTACGCCACCAATATCAAGGGCATCATCAAAGGCCTTGGCCATGTTCACTGCATCCTGTCCGGTCATGGCATCAGCCACCAGCAGGATGTCGGACGGGGGCACGGTCTCCTTGATCCGCCCCAGCTCGGTCATCAGGGCCTCGTCAACATGGAGTCGTCCCGCTGTATCAATCAGGAGGGTATCAAAGCCCCGTTGACGTGCCATCTGGAGGGCATCTCGGCAGATATCTACCGGATCCATATCCTGGGTGGCCGGAAAGACCTCTGCGCCCACCTGGTTTCCGATCTCCTTCAGTTGCTCGATGGCTGCCGGCCGATAAGGATCAGCAGGTACCAGATAGGGACTCCGGTGTTGACCCATCAGGAGTTTGGCCAACTTGCCGACCGTCGTGGTTTTTCCGGAACCCTGGAGGCCGACGAGCATGACCGCAGCGGGCTGGCTTCCGGTCAGGCACAGCCCTTTGTATTTGCTCCCCATAAGCTGGGAGAGTTCTTCATTAACAATCTTGACAACCTGTTGCCCTGGTGTCAGGCTACCCAGGACCTCCTGACCAATGGCACGCTCCCTGATAGCGGCGATAAGGTCCTTGACGACCTTGTAATGGACGTCGGCTTCAAGAAGGGCCAGGCGCACGTCTTTTAGCCCGGCCTCGATGTTTTTCTCATTTAACTTGCCGTGACCCTTGAGCTTCTTGAAGGCAGCGTTCAGCTTGTCTGTAAGGTTTTCAAACATGATAATCTTTGTTTATGACCGATCACCCATCAAATATGAAGAGGTTACATGATTGTTTTCTTGTATCAAACCTATTATATTTATTGTTGCCTAAACCATGTGTCAAGAAAATACTTTGATGTTTGTTCCACAGGATGCAAAAAGCTTTACCCAAGAGCAGCTCGCGCGGTGGCTCGGGCAATACGGCATTGCCCCTTATCGGGCTGGCCAGATTCTCAGATGGATCTACCAACGAGGCGTTTATTCCTTTTCAGAGATGACGGATCTTTCCAAGGACCTCAGGCAGTTCCTGTCGGAGCGACTGGTCATAAGCCAACTTGAGACAGAACAGGTTCAGACCTCAAAGGATGGTTCCATAAAATACCTTTTCCGTTTAAAGGACGGTCAACATATCGAAAGCGTGTTGATTCCGGAGCCGGGCCACTGGACACTGTGTATATCGAGTCAGGCAGGCTGTGGAATGGGGTGTAAGTTCTGCCTCACCGGTCGCGGCGGACTGGTGCGAAATCTTGAATCTTCGGAAATCATCAACCAGGTCTGTGCTGTACGAGATGATCTTCAAGACCCAAGCTCTCTGACCAACATCGTCTTCATGGGGATGGGGGAACCCCTTGCCAACTACAACAGTGTTGTGCAGGCGATCCAGACCATTACAGGCAACAACGGCCTTCAGTTTTCCAGTCGCAGGGTCACCCTTTCCACAGTGGGGCTGGCTCCGAGGATAGATGATCTGGGACGCGACGTTAAGGTCAACCTGGCCGTGTCCCTGAATGCTGCAGACAATGATACCCGAAACAAGTTGATGCCCATCAACCGCACCTATCCCATCGAAATGATCCTCTCTGCCTGCCGCAGATTTCCGCTCCCGTCGCGCCGGACGGTCATGTTTGAATATGTCCTGATTGCAGGGGTGAACGACGCCCCCACGGATGCGGAGCGTCTGGCAAGGCTGTTGAGACCTTTGCGGGCTAAGATCAACTTAATACCCTTTAATCCGTACGAGGGAACTGAGTTTAAGAGACCTGGGGAAGATGTCATCCTCGCTTTTCAAAAGGTTCTACTAGATCATCACTACACAGCCATTATCCGTCATAGTAAGGGGGGCGACATCGGCGCGGCCTGTGGACAGCTCCGCGCCGGGTCAGAGCTGAAAGCTCAACGCTCAAGGCTCAAAGGGCAGGAAGATTGATCCTTTTTTGCCTTTGAGCTTTCAGCTTCAACATGGAGTTCTATCTGGGCTGGCTTTCACTGTCGAGCCAATTGTGTTATGGGAGATTTTGGATTGCGGAATGCGGATTTAGAAAAACGTGAAACGAGCATCCAGTATCCAGCATCTGGCACTCAATGCCCAAAGATCTCCCTGCCTGCCATGGCGCGACAGATCGTAGGGGCGGGTTTATCCCGCCCGAATGACAGGCGGCGTAAAGCCGCCCCTACGAGAAAAACCAGGTCTGGGCCAGGGAAAGATTGACGGTAGAAAGGAATCCTATGGACATATCTGGCATGCAAAAAGCGCTACTCAAGAACATTGAAAGTCCTGACACCATAGACCCGGGTGTGCTTCAGGTGCTCGACTATGCCTACAGAACACAGAGGGATATTGAGATCAAGATTGACCAGCCAGAATTTACCTCTCTATGTCCCATATCAGGACTTCCGGACTTTGGGCGTATCGTGATTCATTACAAACCAAATGACAAGATTGTTGAATTAAAGTCCCTGAAATATTACCTGTTGCAGTATCGCAGTGTTGGCATCTTTTACGAGCACGTGGTCAATCGAATCCTGGAGGACCTGGTTTCGTTCGTCCGCCCCAAGTTTATGGAAGTGGTGGGAACGTTTACACCCCGGGGCGGCATAACCACTACCGTGCGGGTAGAATACACAGACAAAGGAAAGTGAACTAGTGCCTGAACGAAAACCACCTGGATTATTCTTTTTCTGTCATTGCGAGGGAGGTACGACCGTATCTTCTCAATAACTTCGGGTAATACACCTGGATTCCCGCCTTCGCGGGAATGATTCCCGCCTTCGCGGGAATGACGAATGTAATAAATCCCCCGTCATGCCCGCGAAAGCGGGCATCCAGCAAACTGGCTCATAATAAACATACCCGAACTTTTTGAGAAGTTACGTACGACCGAAGCAATCTCCTGAAAATAAAAGGATTGCGTCGTCGTTCGTTCCTCACTCCTCGCAATGACGGCTCGGAATTGAGGGTTTTCGTTCAGGCACGAACTAAAATGCCTAAAGTGAACTAAAGTTAATGAAATGAGAATCATACATACAAAGGGCACCATTACTATTGCTTTGTGCTTGATGGCCATCTTTTTGGCAATCGGCTGTGCCGCTACCAAGAAGATAACCGAAGACATCACCGGCGGGGAGAAGGCTTTAAAGAAAAAGATAGGATTCCTGCCCGTTGTGAACAAAACGGGGTACGGAGGCAAGGACTTTGAAAAGCCGGCCAGAGTCTACCTCAACATCCTTTTGAAGCGATTCTGTGATGACCTCGTCATCATAGATTCCCAAAAAACCTGCAACCTCCTGGAACGAATACCCCGTCTTCCCTCTGGCCAGCTCGACAACCTGGCCCTGGCCAAACTTGGCAGGGCCTTTGGCCTCAACGCGGTACTGGAGGAGAGCCTTTCTGAAATTGAGTGCGTGACAGACAAGCGCGGCATCTGGGGATTTAGAAACACCTGTATGCTCGTGCAACTCTCTGTGCGCGTGAGGGCTTATGACATTGAAACAGGAGCGATCCTTTTCGATGAGGTCGTCAACGATGAGGTCGAGGTCTCAGAACATGACTGGCAAAATATAAAGGAAAGAAGTGGATACCACAAGGAGATTGCAGACCGGCTTCTGACCAAAACCACAGCTAAGATATGCAAAAAGATCCGTGAGCCCTTAGGCAGTGAGCCGTGGAAGGGATACATCACCTTTGTGTCAGGGAATACGTTTGCCTTGACAGCCGGCAAGGACGTAGGGCTTGCCATAGGAGATGTATTGGAAGTCTTCGGAACTAATGAGCCGATCGAGGGTCAAGCAGGTCAATTCTACCTGGTTTCCGGCCCCAAGATTGGCGAACTCAGGATTACAAGGGTTTACAGGAACCGGGCCGAGGCGATTGGAATCCTTGGAAGTGACCTTCAAAAGAGCAGCCACGTCAAGTTGAAGCGGTAGGATCAAGCCCTTCCCAGGATTCGGTAGATAGTCACGGGATCACGCAAACCTTTTATGGCAACGGAAGGCACCATCTTCTCGGCAAGGAACCTGTCTGATATCTCCTTGTAGGTCGTCTCAGTGACCAATATCTCGCCTCCCCTGGCCAGCTTTTCCAAGCGCGAGGCAATATTGACCGGCATGCCAAAGGCCGTGTATTCCTTCTTTCTCAACGAACCAAACACACCGGTAACCACCTCACCAGTACAAATACCGATACCTATGTTCAGAGACAATCCATTTTTTTTATGCAGTTTCTGGTTGATGACCCGGGTGGTTTCCTGCATTTCGATAGCCGATTCAATCGCCCTGAGAATATCGTCCTCGTAAGATATGGGCGACCCATAAATCACCATGATGGAATCGCCAACATGCTTGTCAACTGTGCCGTTGTAGCGATAGGCTATCTCTCCCAGAGGTGTAAAATAGTCATGGTTCAGAAAGGCTGCGATCTCTTCCGGGGGCATCTTGTTGGACATTTCAGTAAAGCCACGGATGTCGCTAAAGAGTAAGGTAACTGTTTGTCTTCTGGGTTCCATAATGCTTGGATTGCTCTTCATCTCTTGATATATTTGATGAGAGATGAACTGTCTGAGCCGTTTCTTGATCGTAATCTCTTGAATCTTGTTCCGCAGCTCCACATTATCAAAAGGCTTTGTGAGAAACCCGTCAAGCCCCTCATTGGTCGCGTGAATGGCACTTTCCATGGTGGCGTAACCGGTGAGCAGTACGCGTGTAACTTCAGGATTAATGGAGGCAATCCGCGTGAGGGTTTCCATCCCGTCCAGTCCGGGCATCTTATAATCCGAGATCACAATTGTTATCTCTGAAAGGTGTTGTTGAGCCAACCTAATGCCCGTGTCGCCATTTTCTGCAGTATAAATAGTGTAAGGCTCCCGTTTCAGTGCGCGCGTTATGGAGCGTCGGACCCCTTCCTCGTCGTCGATAAATAAAAGACCAGTCATTTCTTCCCCCCTTGTTTCAAGTTAACACCCCCACCCTGCCCTCCCCCTTGAAGGGGGAGGGTTTGGGTGGGGGTGAAAAAAGGAAATTCCTGTGAACTTACGGTTACTCGCCTACTGGTCGCAACAGCTACCGCCGGGCTGCGGTTTGCACGTGACCAAAATAGGCCTGCACTGCATCCACCATATCCTGTCTGGTTTTCAAACGGGAGACGGTCGCCCGGAAACGACTGCTGTGTGGAAGACCCCTGGTAAACCACCCGAGACGGCTTCGCATGATGGGCACAGCCCTACCTTCTCCAAAATGGTTGACAGAATACTCGATGTAACAAAGCACTGTGTGAAGGCGTTTGGGGAAGTCCGGCCGTCTGGGGGGGCTGGAGTGAATGAGATCCAGTGCCTGGGCAAATATCCAGGGGTTTCCGATAGAAGCCCGCCCTATCATAACACCGTCGCACCCGGTTTCCTGTTGCATCCTGAGCACATCGTCTGGTCCGTGAATGTCGCCGTTGCCTATGACCGGAACAGAAACCGAATCTTTGAGCCGGGCGATTAAAGACCAGTCTGCCCTGCCGCTAAAGCCTTGAATGGCAGTCCTGGGGTGGATGGCTACAGCATCAACGCCGCAGTATTCGGCGATACGCGCTGCTTTGATCGCCTGCTTTCCTGAAGGTTCCCAACCCGTTCTCATTTTGACGGTCAAGGGAAGGCTGATTGCGCTGCGGATTGCCTTCAAGACCGCCTCCAGCCTTTCTGGTTCACGCATCAGGGCAGCACCAGCCCCCTGTCTGATCACCCTTCGGACTGAACACCCCAGGTTAACATCAAGAAGATCGGCACCTGCGCTCTGTACTATCTGAGCAGCTTCTTTCATGACCTCCGGGTCTGCCCCGAATATTTGGACCGAAAGGGGCCGCTCGCCGGGATGGCTTACCAGAAGCTCTACGGTTTTTCTTGTGCCGCGCACAAGACCGTTCGCGCTTACCATCTCAGTGACGACTAAGGCACATCCCGCTTCTCTGGCTAACCGTCGAAAAGGGAGCTGGGTGATCCCAGCCATAGGGGCGAGAATAAGGGGATTCTCTAAGACCAGGGTGCCAATTTTCATGAACCTTGATAGAATAGAGTGCTCCAGATTTCAACTTTAAAAGGGAAGAGACGTATATATTGAATCCGCTTCCCCAATCCAGACTATATATAGTATAAGAACTCAGTTCGCCCCGCTCACAATTGGCCTACGGCCCGGAGGGAATAGTGGAACACTCACAAATGCCTGTTTAGCCTTGACATACAACTATCTTTTTTCTATATTTTTAAAAAATAAATGTAGATTTTTTCACTAGTTACATTCAGCTTAGGGGCTTCGCCCTCTCCGAGCTGTAGGCTCTACGAGCCGGAAGCCAATTGGAATATTGAAGTGATGGAGTACTGGAGTGATCGAGCGATACAATGCGGTCGGCATAAAGCCGACCCTACCTGCCACCCATCGCGAGCGCTCAGGCGAGGCGGGCGGGCGTAGGGGCGGGTTTATCCCGCCCGGCTGGCAATGGCGGGCAGGTAGCCGTTAAACATAACGAGCAACGCAACCGATAGACGGTAGACGTTAACTTGCATTTCCAGGGTCCACCACTTATACGCTTCTTTATTTAGAGGTCATCATGCCCATCGATTTCAAAGGCCTGCGTGTCGTCTCGTTTGAAAGTCGCCAAGCCGCTGAGATGGCCGAGCTGATCAAGGCGGCTGGAGGGGAACCGGTGATTGCTCCAAGCATGCGAGAAATTCCTTTTGAGCACAACAGTGAAGCCTTCATGTTTGCCAAGCTTCTGCTTGCCGGCTGGATCGACCTGGTCATTCTCATGACTGGTGTTGGCACGCGACTTTTAGTCAAAACGGTAGCTACTAAATATTCCATCCCGGAACTCATTGAAGCGCTTAGGTCGGTCAAGATCATTGCACTCGGGCCCAAGCCCGTTGCCGCGTTGCGGGATATGGGGCTTGCGCCGACGATTTTTGTTCCCAAGCCGTACACATGGACCGATTTACTGGGAACGTTCGACGACAAATATCCGTTGCATAACAAGCGAGTGGCTATCCAAGAATATGGGCAGTCAAATCCTGAGATGATCAAGGCCCTGGAGGAACGTGGGGCTCAGGTCTTGAGCGTGCCTGTTTATCGATGGGAGTTGCCGGAAGATTTGGAACCGCTTCGCCGGGCTATGCAGGATATCATCGGCGGGGACGCCCGGCGTGCGGACTTTGCTTTGTTCACCAGCGCAACCCAGGTGCGGCATCTCTTCCAGGTCGCCAGGATGGATGGCGTCGAAAGCAAACTACGGCAGGCATTCAAACAGGTCTGCATCGGATCTGTGGGACCCATTGCCAGCCGGGCCATCACCGAGCAAGGATTGACCGTGGATTACGAACCCGATACCCCGAAAATGGTGCACCTGGTGCGTGAGATGGCGCGCCGTGGCGGCGATCTACTCTACAAAAAACGGACAGCTTTTGCGAACCGGGTTGATACCAATCAATGGCGGCGCATTGACATGGTGTGGCAGCCAGGTGCCAAAGGTCAGCCGACCATCAAAGATTCTGTCTTTATGAAGGCATGCCGGCGTGAACGGACTCCTTACACGCCCGTCTGGATTATGAGGCAAGCCGGGCGGTATCAGCGTGAATACCTGAGAATTCGGAAAAAATGGACGATGTTGGAGTTGTGCAAAACGCCGGAAGTGGCCGCCGAAGTGACATTGATGGCCGTAGATCGCCTTGGCGTGGACGCGGCCATTATTTTTGCGGACATCCTTCTTGTCACCGAGCCGATGGGCCTGAACCTGGAATTCGTCAAAGGAGAAGGCCCGGTCATCCATAATCCCACACGAACACCGGGCGACGTGGATCGGTTGAACGACCCTGACGTGAACGAGCTGAGTTATGTGTTTGATGCCATCAAGATCACGCGCCGGGCCCTGCGCCCCGATATTGCGCTGATCGGCTTTGCGGGAGCACCGTTCACGATTGCATCTTACATGATCGAAGGCGGAAAATCACGCGATTATGCCAAGACCAAAACCATGATGTACCGGGACAAGGCTACGTGGCATGCACTGATGGAACGCCTGACAAAGATCCTTAGTGAATACCTTAACGGCCAGATTGCCGCGGGGGCCGATGCGGTCCAGCTTTTCGATAGTTGGGTCGGCTCTCTGTCACCCGATGATTACCGGCAGTATGTCATGCCCCACGTTAAGCGACTTATTGAAGGAATTGACAAGTCCGCGCCCGTGATCAATTTCAGTACAGGCAACCCGGCACTGTTGCCGTTAATGAAAGAAGCGGGTGGCGATGTGATCGGGCTCGACTGGCGTGTGGACTTAGGAGATGCCTGGTCAATGCTCGGTGATGACGTGGCTGTCATGGGCAACCTGGATCCCATTGTTTTGTACACATCGCCTAAAGAGATACGCGCTCAGGTACAGGCCATTTTGGACAAGGCCGCAGGCCGACCCGGACACATCTTCAATCTGGGCCACGGCATCTTGCCTGATATGCCTCCGGAAAATGTGGCTGAACTGGTCGACGCGGTCCACGAACTGTCAGCAAGATGACAACAGCCAAAGTGCGACCGATGACGGGGGCCTCTCGCCCGCTCCCTTTGGTCGCTTGAGCCCACAGAGAGCACTGAGATGAAAGTTTCTTGGCCTGATTTTTTGAGTGGGAAAAATCAGGCCAAACGATCACTCCGCCACAGGCGGAGGATTTATGATTCCAAATGGGCGGGTTTTGCCAACACGGCGGAAATATCATGCGATAACGTGGCAGTTTAAGCTGAATTGCCCTCTCAGCAATTCAGCTTAAGAAACTCTGAGGCTCTGGTGTGTGCTCTCTGTGAGAGACGAAGGTGTCCAGTTGTAGGGTCGGGTTTTATACCCGACCGGGATTGCTTCAAAAAAGGTCTCACGAAATCATGACGCTGAACCAGGATACATTCGACGCTGTGTTAGTAATCGCTTTTGGCGGACCGGAAAAGGTTGAGGATATCCGCCCGTTTCTCAGGAACGTCACCCAGGGTCGTATCCCAGCGGAACGCCTTGAGAGTGTTGCCCGTCACTATGAGCTCTTTGGGGGCAGATCTCCGGTAAAGGAGGTCACTTTGCGCCAGGCACACGCCTTGAAAGCGACACTGAAGAATCATGGCATGCCATTGGCAGTTTACGTAGGCATGCGTAACTGGCACCCGCTGCTGGAAGACACCGTGCAGCAGATGAGCCGGGATGGGGTAAACCGGGCAGTGGGCCTGATCATGTCTGTGTACCAGAGCAGATCAAGCTGGGATCAGTATCAAACCGATGTCGCCAATGCCATAGCCAAGGCCGGCGTTGACCTGAGTATTGAGTATACGGGGCCGCTGTTCGACCATCCCGGGTTTATCGAGGCCGTCTCAAACCAGGTCAAGCACTGCCTGGAACAACTCCCCGCACCAGATCGCCAGGCTGCCCATATCCTCTTCACCGCCCACAGCATCCCGCACAGTGATCCCAAGGTCGAACTCTATGCCAAACAGGTGGATGATTCGGGAGCATTTGTGGCCAGAAAGCTAGATCACGCAAACTGGCAACGGGCTTACCAGAGCCGCAGTGGACGGCCTCAAGATTCATGGCTGGAGCCGGACGTCAACGATGTCCTGCGAGAGCTCGGAGTCCGAGGGGTCAAGCACGTGGTTGTCGTGCCGATCGGGTTCGTGTCCGACAATATCGAGGTGTTGTATGACCTTGATATCGAAGCAATGGAGACGGCAAGACAAGCTGGCATCACCTTGCTGCGTGCCAAGACGGCTAGTGACGACCAGGTATTTGTCAACGGGCTGGCAGATCTCGTAACCCGGGTTTTAGGCCGTTATCTATGAGATCCGTGTTTTTCTGGCAGAAAATTCAAAAGACAATCACGAAAGCACGAAAGTACGAAATGACGAAAGCGCGAAAGAGACTGCCCCAATGGGGAAACTGCACTTGAAACAAATCAAACCAGTTATTAGGCCGCAGAGAGATGGACATCAGTTTGAACGTTTGAGTAAAAAGATAATTGGCGTTGCAATTAAGATCGACTTTTCGTGTTTTCGTACTTTCGTGTTTTCGTGATTAATTTCTTTACGTTCAAACCTGTTTGCTTCCGGCTTGCCAGGGTTAGGCTTGTTTTAGAAATGGTTGATCGGCTACAGACTAAACGAATTATCATCATTGGAGGAGGCATTACCGGGCTTAGCGCGGCCTACCGGCTATCCGAGTTGAGCGGTGAACGAAATCACTCATTGGACGTCACGTTAATCGAGGCTCGTGATCGGTTGGGAGGTGTGATTCACACGGTCAAACAGGATGGGTTTTTGATCGATTCTGGCCCTGACAACTTCATCACCGCCAAACCGTGGGCCCTGTCGTTGACCCGGCGTCTCGGGTTGGAATCAGAACTGCTGTCAACCAGTGAGGCTCACCGCCGTGCACTGGTCGTGCGCCTGGGTAAGTTAATGCCAATCCCTGAAGGGTTTCTCTTGATGGCGCCCACGAAGTTCATGCCGCTGATTACCTCACCTATCTTCTCTGTGCCCGGTAAGCTCAGGATGGCGATGGAGATGTTCCTGCCCGCGAAGAAAGTGAATGAGGACGAATCCCTTGCCTCCTTTGTCACCCGGCGATTCGGCCGCGAGGCACTGGACCGCGTGGTGCAGCCCCTGATAAGCGGTATCTATACTGCAAAACCGGAGAGGCTCAGCCTGCGGGCAACCATGCCCCGCTTCCTCGATCTGGAAACCAAGTACGGTAGTGTGATCAAGGGGATGCTGCGCGAAGGGAAACGACACAAAACAAGAGGCAGTGGGGCACGTTACGGCATGTTTGTGACCTTTAGGGACGGCTTGCAGACACTTGTCAATTGCCTGAGGGATCAGTTGGGCCATGTTCGCTTCCGGCTGAACGAGCGTGTTGCCAGGGTAGACAAGAAGGCCAACGGCAGTGCGATTCCTTGCTGGAGCGTTGAACTGAAAGACGGTATGTCCATGGAAGCAGACGGCATCATCATCGCCGGTCCATCCAAACACGCGGCAAGGCTGCTCACCGGGGTAGACACAGATCTGGCTGCGCAGTTGTCAGCGGTTCAATATGCCTCGTCGGCTGTTGTCCATCTTGCTTACCGACGTGAACAAGTGGCACATCCCCTGGACGCTTTTGGACTCGTCGTTCCGATCACCGAAAGGCGCAGCATTATTGCGGCATCGTTTAGCAGCGTAAAATATGCAGGCCGGGCACCGCACGGCTATGTGCTGCTGCGTGCCTTTATGGGCGGAGCGTTGCACCCGGAGATAATGCAGCACGATGATAAAGGGTTGATTGTGGCTGCTCGCCGCGACCTGGACAATTTGCTGGGCATTACCACGGCCCCATATTTTGCCATGGTGCACCGCTGGCCTGAATCGATGGCGCAATACGATGTTGATCACCTTCAGAGAGTAGCGGCCATTCGGAGGCGGCTTGGCGAGCACAATGGTTTGCAACTTGGGGGTAATGGTTTTGAAGGCGTAGGGATTCCGGACTGTGTCCGTGTTGGAGAGCGCGCGGCTGAAGAACTTCTGGTTAGTTTAGGCCTCTAATGCATGATGGTCTCGTAAAAAGTCATCAAGATTGATTTTCGATGTGGAGGAACATGATGAGTACGAATTCCGATAAACCTGAACTCCTAAAAATTTGCACTAATTGCAATTACAGCTTCCCTTCCGAACCTTTCGTGAGCGATTTTGCAATCTGTCTGAATGATCCTGAATTTGAGCCCTATCTCGACGACCTGCTGGAGAACCAGGATTTTTCTCGTTGCCAGGAACTTGTAAAGCAAAAACGATTTGACTGGGAACAGGAGGCTTGTCCTGATTTTGATCCCGTGGAGGTCATTGATGAAGATGTCCCTCTCTCGCCTGAGTTGAGCGATGCCATTGAGAAACTGGCGAGGGGCGGGGAATTGATTTACCCCCTCCAACGACAGTGGAGCAAACCCACTTCAGGGTCGAGATTCTCAGACAACTCGGCTACACGCAAAGTTTCCGGCTGGAGCTTGCGCACCTGCTGGTGAAAGACCTTTTCCGGACGCCATCCAACAATACAACTCGGGGTTGGTATACTGCCGTGTTCCGCTTCTTTGAAAGCTCGCCAGCCGATTCATGAACCCGTTGGTTACCATCAAGGAAATTCGAAGGGTCACAGGAGTGTCTAATGCCACTGCTGGTCGTTTGGCGAAACAGATGATTGAACTGGGTGTGCTCAGTGAAATCACCGGCTATGCTCGCAACCAAAAGTTTCTATACAAAGACTATTTCAGTAGTGCCCATCCATAAATGGGTCTCTAAAATGGTGGGCACTAGCGTCAGTTTCCAATTCAGAAATGAGCAATTTTTCGCAAGGTCAAGGACAATTCCGCAGGACAGCGGAATTGGACAGCCGCAAGGCTGCCCGCAAGGGCGAGGGGCATGGATGCCCCGAGTCAACTCAAGGGATCGCGCGGAGGCGTACATTTGGTACGTCGCACAAGCGATCCTGCAGATTGACGCCGAGATTGCGGGAAAGGGCCATTTCTGGATGGAAACTAACTAGAAATTCCTGGATCTACAACCCTCAACGCGTAACGCATAACTCGCAACCCATTCAACGACCATGGAGGTCGGGGGACTTTGTGCGGTCATGATCTGGGTTATGGGGTTCGATCGCTCTTTGCCCGCCCTGAGCCTTGGGGATCTGTGAGCTAATGAACTACGAACTATCAGCTTTCAGCCTTGAGCTTTGAGCTTATCATGTTGCTTTTTGGGGTGAAGAGGAAACGTTGAAGACGCTGTTACGGTGATGATTTTGGCCTTGAAAATGGCCTTTTAAGGGGTAAAAACAGATATTTACAGATATTTTTGGAATGTTTATCCTTGAATATCAATAGGATAGCATGGTCCGACCCCAAAAGAAAAAAAAGAAAGACATATTGCCTCAGACAAGCGTTCATGTTTCTGATCGGGATTACAATATCCCAGACGACATACGCCACAAAGTACCTGGAGGAGAAGCCCTCCTTAACGAATTATGCACGTTCTGCACAAGCGTCCCAGTCATCCGGTCATAGACTGAAACCGCTATCTGTCCGGTCAGTTAAGAGGCCGGACAGATGTCTCTATTGCGAAGACGAGCGATAAGGTGACAAGAGGTGCCGATAAGGGAAATATGCTCATGCCCAGAAAACCAAGCTGTGAAGGATTGGAGCAAAGGGTCAAAGAACTAGAAGAAGAAGCACTTGAGCACAAGCAGGTTGAGGAACGGCTGCGACGACATGCGAACGAGCTGGAGCAAAGCAATCAGGAACTGAGGCAGTTCGCTTATGTGGCCTCACATGATCTGCAAGAGCCGCTGGATGCGGTGACGAGATATCTCCGATTTGTCGAAGCACGCTACATGGGGCGGCTTGATTTGGATACCGATGAGTTCATAGCCTCTGCCGTGGAGGGAGGAAACAGGATACAAAGTCTCATCACTGACCTGTTGGCCTATTTGAGGAGAAAGGACCGAGATGGGGATGTCGTTGACTATGTGGAATAAGTCTGATGCGAAGATTTTGAAGGAGAGGCTGTGGGGACGTACCAGCGCTTTTTAACCACTGGCTCTGCCCCATTTGACCCCTTGGAGCTAGCAAAAGAGACAGAAAAGATAATAACCAGAAGGGGGCCGGAGGGATTAGAAAGAAAATATACTGGGATTTATTCAGCTCCGGTCTACGGAGGCATAGCCACCGGATATGCTGTGGGATGCTGTTTACGCTGTGTTTATTGCTGGGCTAACTGGTCAAGGGATTTTCCAGAAAAATTTGGCAAATTCTATTCACCTAAGAAGGTCGCAGAGGCCCTATTCAAGGCAGCACAAAAGGGCATCTCGTCTCCTGGGTGGGAGCGCTTCAGGGGGATGAGAATAGAGAAACTTCGAGTCTCTGGATGTGAACCGACCCTTGGCAAAGAGCACCTGCTGTCCACCTTGCAATATGTGGCCGAATCCAAATACCGAGTCTTTATCTTGGAAACAAATGGTATCCTCCTTGGTTCTGACAGAGATTACGTGAAACAGTTAGCTCAATTTGCAGACAAGCTTTACGTTCGTGTATCACTCAAGGCAGCCACTCGCGAGGGTTTTACACAGAGAACGGGGGCTTTTGGAGATTACTATGAGTTGCCCTTCAAGGCGTTGACATACCTTTTCGAGGAAGGTGTCTTCAGCAGAGCCGCAGCGATGACAGACCCGCAGGTTATGCCTTCGAAAGAACGAAAAATGTTGATAAAAAAGCTAAGCAGGATTGATCCAGTGCTGGGCCGCCAGCTGGAGGAAGAGCAGATCGATGTTTACGAAACAACTGCGAGTCGCTTAAGGGCCCTCGAGGATGAAGAATTTGCCAGAAGACTGGAGAAGGTGATACGAGAAGATTAGCCGTACAGAACTCAGCTAAAGCTGTTGCAGAACAATAAATCTGTGGAGATGCGTGGCAACCTTTTCATGAAGCCGTTATACCATCTTCCGGCGGTGCCGGGGGAAAATCGGTTTTGTTAAAAGCTGACACCCATGTATCATGGAAAAGGGAGGTGTGTTTACATGGAAAGCAAAAGAAAACTTAAGATCCTCGTAGACCTTGAGAAACTCAACACCCTCAATCCCGAGGGGTGTCTGGCGTGCGGCCACAAATTTACCCTCGGAGAAGAGGTGGTCTTGGCTCGTGGGAAATGGCAAGGGTTTAGATACATCCATGAAAATGAAGCAGTCTTTGACAAAAAAACCAACGAACACTACGAGCAAGGATATTACGCTGCCATGAAGGAGACCTTGAGAACTATGGGACATCGGGAGCAAGGGGGACGGGGGAGCAAGGGGGACGTCCGTAAATAAGTAACTAACTGCTCCTTATGAGCAAAAAAGCAGTTGAGGGAAATGGTGGGGACGCCCTTTACATTTACAGTTTTGAAATTATGATTCTTGTGCGCGTTTTGGCCGGGGTGAGTCAGTCGGTAAAGCGAGGAGAGACAATAGTACAACAAAAGGGCTACAATCTCATCGATCCTTAAGCCTAAAACCGTAAATATGGAAATGTAAATGTCCCCAAACTTACACAAGCTTGACCCCCTTTAAGAGGTGACGCTGTTTTCTTGTACTGTTTCTTTGTATTTAGGGATCAAATGCTCCGGTACCTGGATAGCCACCACCTCCCCACGAGCGCATACCTCTCCCTGCGCAGATAGTGTAGCAGCAACCATGACCTTACGCCCTTTGATCTCCTTCACATTTGCCCGTACTTCCAATGGCACACCGAGTGGAGTAGGGCGCAAATAATCAACATGCAATGAGCCAGTCAAGAAGCGTAGGGGCGGTTCCGTGTCCATCGCACGTCCCTCAGCGCGGTATGTGGCAGCCGCAGCCGTGCCGGTGCAGTGGCAGTCAATAATCGAAGCGATTAGACCACCATAAACGAACCCAGGAACAGCCATATGATAGGGCTTTGGATGGAATGTACAGACACTCTCTTCGCCATCCCAATAGCTCTTGATTTGGAGACCATGCTCGTTTAACCGACCGCAACCATAACAGTGACTTAACTGATCTGGGTAATAATCCTGAAATGCCTTCCCGGTCATGCAGCTACTTCCTCCATGGAATTTCGTAATACTTGCAGACTGAGATCCTTCAGCTTCAAGCTATCGGCCCAATGACTTGGCATCAGCCGCGGGGTTTACCGCGTCGGCTGGATGCCATTAGGCAGCTTGGCCATTTGCTTTCCTGACCCTAAATGTCTAACTCTGATAAATCCTAATATTTAATAATTAAGATGTCACCCTCAATGCCTCATTACGACAACCGGAACCGTGAATTTGCCACTTTCATTGAGACTTGACTCGGTTATTGACTTGAGCCAAGACCAGTTTATGCGTCGATACCTGCGCGACATGGCTTCTATCCAGGGTAGCACGGTGCGTTCCAAGATTTCGGTTGCATTATTTCCAGGATATTCCCAGGCACAATTTCATTCGTCTTGATATTCCCGGCCAAATCAGTCAATTTTTTCCGGAGCCTTTCAACGTAGGGCCCTTTGGGTGCTGCCACGAACTCAAGATCATTAAAACATTCAGCCAATACTCGGAAGAAAACAACAAAAGGATCTTTTGAATCGTCAACAGCATATTCATCAGGATTATCCATGTTGGCGGCATCGTAATAAATCAGTGTTTTAACCGGGTGCAGCATAAGCTGGATGAGTAAAATCAGCGCGTGGCAGACAGCGGCTATGCTGCGATGTTTGGGGCTGGTCTCTTCGGCAATATAGCTTTCACTGGCGTCAAAAGCCTTAATACCGACATTGGACGACGCTCTGATCCGAATACCGATCAAAGTATTGGAGCCCGTCAGTTTCCATGAAACTGTTACTGCTATCTGATCCAGATGATCCTGCCCGCCAAAGTGGCTGCGAATTCGCCGCCGCTTGGTATGCAGTTTCTTGAGTTTGGATGGAGAAGAAGGCAGCAATAATTTGTTTCATTTTAACCCAGCAATTTCCTAACCGGACATTGCTGAGTCTTGATTCAGATTCCTATCATGATGAAGCATTTCTTGTAATATATGAAGAACCTAATGGACACTTCCAATCTTCGTGTCAGAGTTATTCAACACAGTCAATAGCGGCCCCTATTGTCCTGTCTAGAAAGTTATATAAAACAATAGATGTCTCTAAAATCCCAAAATGCGCTCGTCTTTCAGAGCCCCCCAAAGATGCCCCGATTGACCGTGAAGACGGAATTGAGCATCACAAATATTTCCTTCTTGTTCTTCGGCCGTTTGACCATGATTCTGGCGTCGTCCATCACAAAAGTGAGATAGAATTGAAACTTGACCCACTTGATTTCCTGAAAATCCCTTTCAAACGAGCCCCGCCCGTCGTGGAATGAAAACCGTACTTTACGCGCATCAAAATCAAGCGTCACCACGTCGGCGAACCGCTTTGCGTACACCAAGTACACAACATAGATCGGCGAGACAAAAACAAGCCCACGGAGCATGGCCTCGGCCACGGTCATCTCCGAGACAAAGACCCCTAGCGAGCTGAAAATCAGGAAGAGCGCAATTGCAATCGTATGGAAATGGTCGAAAAAAATGCGCTCTTCGCCGGGCATCAAGAACGTGTAAGTTTTCTTGCCACCACTGTCGGTCATAAGCAAGTATCCAAGTTCCTATCAAAGTCGTAGTGCAAAGCGCTCGGGACGTCCATGCGAGCTTTGCGTGGCATACTTCGCGTATAGCGCAAGATTAGCTTCAGGAATTATTATGATTTCATGGATGTCCATCCACCGCTAGTCGACCCGAGGGGGACGTTGGTGCAGAACTTGCCTTGCGGGCCTTCATAGCCAGTTCTACTCCCTTTTGCTTCGCTTGCCGTCGACCACATGGCGTTCCTTGACCTCGAAAGCGATCTGTTATTTTTCTGCCCCGGACGCACCCCTGGAGACAGCAGACGAAGAAACTCCCACCTGGCAGGCTACTTCTGCCAATGGAACTCCCGAAAGATGACATGATGCAGGGTGCCAGTATAAAGGATGAAGGGACGGCCATGCGTTCATGCGTTTCTCGGGATTATCGACCCCTCACAGACTTCTCCCGCAGTGACTGCATGTGGCAACGCCGTCCTCAACAATCTCTGCGCAATAAGGGCATTCTCGAGTTCCAGTTATGTCATGTAATCTCTTGATGGTATTGCGTACCCTGTCCGCAATGCGCTGATCTCTAAACTGATAGTTGCGCAAAGGCTCAATAGCTTCAAGTAGGCCGAGTTCTCCGATGAGTTCTGCGGCCCTCAACCGAACTTTGTAATAGACGTCCCGGTCAAAGAGGCAGGACAAAAGGCTCTCTAAGCCTCTTGACTCAAAATGGCTGAGCAATTCCTGGACTGCGGGGTCTTCCAACGTCCCCCGCGCTTTGTCTGCAGAAATGGTTGCCTCGTCGATAATCCCTGACTTGTCGTAAGAATAGACCACCATCGTTTCTGTCTTACGCGAATCAGGATAGCATATGCATCGATAGGAACATGGTCGACCGTAAGTCTCTCTCATGTGCTCCCAACCATCGACAAAAAGCGGACACTCGTCATTGGCGCAAATGAAGAGATATGGCGTCCCCCATCTAGAGCCACAACCAAAGCCAGTTTCATAAGATGCCCACACTTTCATCTCTTTGCCACAATAGGGACACACGGGCCTTTCGGCAAATACGACCTTTTCATAAACCTCAGCTCTCGTAACGACCATTCTTTGATTCACTCCATGAGCTTTTTTGGCACGTCCATCAATTCATCCCACTTTCCTCTCCCTGCAGATGCCTGATCAGTTTCCTTGCATTGTCTCTGCAAATGGCCTCTACACATTTCTCGCTCATGGATCTTGGTTGACTTCCAAGATATTCATTAAGCACACCCAGCATCTCTTGTATTGACTTTAACTTGGCCTCCGGGGTTGCTGGTTTTTCTCCTTCGATGCGAGATCGTCCTTCTGCTCCATAATAACTCCAGACCTTTATACAGCCACTCAAAGCAACTAGTTTCCCTAACGTAGTGGCAATGGGAGGTATGCCAAGCCTGAAAGCCTTTTCACAATGTTCGCTGAAACTCTTTTCGTTAACGTAAGAAATAAATAACTGCCCGCCCGGCCGCATAATTTGTCCAATGGAGTTATATAGGCATTCTGCCAAAAGTGAATCAATAAGATTTATCGTGCTGCAGCGACTATCTGTTTCGTCTATAAATTCTATTTGTGACTTTAGCTCCGTCTGGAAAAAATGCCCTGTAGCACCTGCATCCACTCGGCCCACGCTGTAGAGTCCTCGTATGCAGGCAGTAGGATTTCTTCTGCCTTCCTGGTCTTCAAGATATATTCCCACATCCCAGTGCCCTTTTCGTTTTTTTTCTTTATACTCTACAAGTAAGCTGATTTGCTGACAGCTGGAACTGAAATTTTTAGTTTGCGGGCAAGAGATGACATGGTGATTCCCAGCTCTCTTACCGCCCAGTAGCATAAAAGGCTACGGGCTTCGACAATGTGGCGATACCTTTCAACATCTGTGTTTCACCCACCCGACGATTTTGTCATAGATTTGTAATGGATATCAACAGCTTTGTCAACCTTATGGGCCAGATTTCGGTCAACCGACAGGCAGGAGGGTTGTTTTCAAGGATGGACACGAAAAATTGCGACCTGTGACGTTAATTTCCTTTCTTGAGCCAGCTGAAGAAGTTGGTGATCACGATCTTTTTTCCTTTGATCTTCACTCGATCATCATATCCACTCACAATGATTTGGGCATCAGCAAGATTGAATTGTTCCATGGCTTCACACAGGCTGGATAATTCTCTTTTTTCGTTGTTCTTATTGAGTTCCCAGCAAACATTGATTAGCCTGTCGATTTTAGTCCCTTTTCTTACAAGAAAATCAACCTCGCCTTTTCCTTTCCAATAGAAGACCTCTTCTCCTTTTCTCCTCAAAGCCAGATAGACCACATTCTCAAATATCCGGCCTATGTTTTCGGAGAACAGGTTTTCTTTATTCTTGAATGCCAGGAACTCTTGGAAACCGAGGGGAAAGACCTCATTGGAAACGATTCTTCCGGTCAAAGAGGTAAAGAGCCATAGAAACAGGCAGGATTAGACGAAAGTTTACACGAGATCCCAGAGGTACACGTTATGAAATCGTAGGCCGGTCCACTGATGAAAGGGAGATTGGTGTCATCTGCAGGATCAAGAGTACTGGCAAATTGCTTTTTATAACGGTATATGCTCTATAATGTTTTTGGGAGGTGATGATAATGTATGATTACGGAAAATGCGAAACCTGTGACACTCCACTGGAGGAGAAGAATATCCAGCAGGACTTCTGGATTAAGGACAAATTGGTAGTGATTGAGAAAGTTCCAGCCGGGGTATGTCCTCAATGTGGTGAAAAAGTGGTCAATGCAGAGGTAGGGGAACATATCGCCGCGCTACTTAAGGACAGTAACCGTATAAACAAAGCACCTACTATATCCGTTCCCCTTATAAAGTATGAACCAGAAACCGTGGCAGTCTAAAGAACCCAACCAAACGCCAGACCGTGTGAAAACGGATCATAAACAGCAGATCAATTTCATTTAATGCCAAATTCTATGATCTAAAATCTTTCGAGCTAATGTACTAAGAAACGAACAGCCAGTTTTTCCTTTTACATCATGTGGCATGACTCCTCAAGAGACCGCAATTTGAGTACATGAATGGCTGCATACATGTTCTTACGCGAGGGCCTTTGATGTAGGAAGCTGTCTCCCCTCTTCCCTGTATTTTCCAAGTCCCAGCCAGTATTCCTCATCCTTGCAGCAGTCGTCAAAACCGATTGTGAGACCGTCACAGTTGCGGTTTTTGTAAGAAACTCTTTCGCCAGCCCAATCATTATCAGATTACAAAGCCTGGCAATAAAACTGAACATTTTTCCTTGACCTTTCAAAAGGTTATGTTCTATGAACCCACAGGCTCCGATGGAGGCCCTTATTCACCAACAACAAAGGAGGAAAGCGACGATGAAACAACTGAAGAAAGATCTTCAGGCGGTGTCCAAGGAATTCAAGGCGCTCACAAAGAAGACGAAGGAGCTGACGGAGAAACTGAAAAAGACAGCGGCAGGCCAGCTTGAAAAGGCTCAAACTGCTATAAAACTCAAATCCCCGGCACAACACACAGCCGAGGCCCTGAAGGTACTCACAAAGCAGACGGAAAAACTGATCAAGGCAGTTGAAAAGTTTGAGAAGGACAAGGCTGCCAAGAAAGTAAAGGCCAAGGCTAAACCCGCCAGAAAGCCTGCTGCGAAAAAAGCCCCCGCAAAGAAATCTGCTGCATTGACAGCTACTGAGCAGGTCATCAACATCGTCAACAGGTCGAAAGAGGGCGTTGATGTTCCTACGTTGGTCAAAAAGAGCGGGTTTGAAGATAAGAAGATCAGGAATATCGTCTTCAGAGCGTCCAAACAAGGCAAAATAAAGAGAGCTGGTAGGGGCGTTTATGTTGCAACATAAGGGCTTGCTCCGACCCGCACATTAGGTGCCAATCTTGACTGGACGAAGTGCACGAGTCGAGGGGCTGTCCGGAGGGCTGTCCGGTGTCACATCTTCATTTGTCATTTAGGGGTTGACAGGAGTGTGCCAGAAGGTGTTATTGGGCCATGGCACGCCCGGTGAGATTGGACTATCCGAATACATTCTACCATGTATTGTCTTGGGGAAACGAGCGCAGGGATATTTTTTACAGTGCATAGCGCAACTTCTGCCCCAATACACCATTAATGATACCGAGTTTCGTAAGAAATATACGGCTGCAACCCTGTGAGCCACGATCTAAGATGACGGTAATGGTTCAGGTAAGAAATTTTGAGATCACTTTTTTTCTTTTCTGAGCCATCGATACCGGGGGTAATAGGTGCGCTGGGCTTCCCCAGGCGATGGACCAAAGGCATGGTAACGGTAGAGGGCCCTTTGTTTTTTTCTCCTGTAGGTGGACTCCCATAGGTCCTTAAACACAAAGCGGATTAGTTTCTTTAACAGGCCTGTTTTCTGTTTCGCCCTCACCTGAATTCACCCTGCAGCGTTGCGTTTCAAGTCTCTTTGAAACCTCCAGTATCAATAAAGCCCATGGCGACTGGATCTGTTCGGTTACCCTCCTGAAAGTAGAAAGCCGTGGAGCTTCATATCGCCCCTGCAGGCATTGTTGAGTCTCTCCATCATAGCATACTACAGACATATCGAATGGTGGATTTCACAGACCTGATTTGAAAAACTGTAGGCGTTCACAGGTTCAGAGTTCACCCCCGCCTGGCACCCGCCTGCCGACGCCTGAGACAGCATTCAGCTTATGTGCCGGCATGTCTGGCAATGGCGGGCAGGGCGCCACGGTCGCCGGGCAACTACAATGCCAGCAGACACGGCAATGGCGGGCAGGTCTCTGGCAACGGCGGGCAGGGTTCAGGGTTACCTTTTTTGATTGTCGATTGTCGATTGTTTTTTCAATCATCAATCTTCAAATCATCAATCGGGCGGTGATAAGGGGTCACAACATTTGTTCGGTGAACCCGTGAACAATTGAACCCGTGAACGGTTACAAAAATTCTTCCCGAAACCGCTTAATAGTGGCAACATGTTGACTTGTTAACCTATTTGGACGGCGATCGTCACGGTATCAAGAAAAGGCTTGCAGAAATGTTCAACAAGCGTAAAAGTGTAGGACTGAACCAAGTCTCGTCGTGGGGAAATCGAGGTGTTCAAATACAAATCAAAAATCAGTATGACTTCTAAAACTGGCCTTCAAATCGCCCTGACCAAGTGGCCCTGAAATCAATGTGGAAAAGTCTGACACTTCATGATCACAGGGACCTACAACAGCAATCTTGAGTGTCTTTCACACCCAGCCATGACCGGTATAGGAAAGTGATCCAGTTTTTGTCTTGAAAAGTGCCCCTTTTATGACCGGTTGAACCCACTACCCGGCCAAGGCAGCGTAGCGTGGGGGCTCTGTCCCCCACAAAATGAAGGATGCCGAAAGCTCGATGATTTTGAATTTACTGAAAAAAGATATTGTCCTTGGAGACGGTGGGACCATATTTGAAATGGAGCGCAGGGGCTACGTCAGCGCAGGGCCTTTTACCCCTGAAGTTTCCATTGAGCACCCGGAAGCCCTCAAGCAGCTACAAACTGACTTTGCCCGAGCTGGTGCTCAGGTGTTACAAGCGTTGACTTACTATGCTCATGAAGAGAAACTGAAAGATATCGGCAAAAAAGGAGTTCTTGCGGAGATTAACTCTGTGGCAGTGCGTATCGCAAACGAGGTGGCTAAGCAATATGGGTGTGTTGTTGCCGGTAACTTGGCCAACACTTGGGTCTACGATCCAGCGGATCTATCCAGTCGTAAGGAAACCAGACGCCAGTTCGACCAGCAGATTATGTATCAACTCCCACATGGCGTAGACTTCTTCATCGCCGAAACTATAGAGTATCTGGGGGAAGCCAAAATTGCCCTTGAGGCGATTAAGGCCACTGGTAAACCGGCCATGATTACCTTGGGATTCAAGTACCAAGATCGGACCCTCGATGGGGTTCTCTTGGAAGAGGCTTTTAGAGAACTGGAAGAGTTTGGCGCAGACATCGTTGGGACCAACTGTTTTCGCGACCCAAAACGAATGTTGCCTTTGGCAGCAAGGGTACGTCAGACAGTGTCTTGTTTTGTAGCCGCGCAGCCGGTTGCCTATCGCTGTTCCGAGGAGAGACCATATTTTCAAATTCAGCAATTCCACGGCCACATTGCGTTTCCCCTCGAGCTAGACCCCTTCGTCCTTACCAGGTTTGAGATGGCCGACTACGCTTTGAAGGCGAAGCAGATGGGCATCAATTACATCGGTGGTTGCTGCGGAACGGCGCCTCATCACCTGAGGGCCATGGCTGAGGCTTTAGGGCGAACCGTCCCAAATAGCAAGTATTCTCCTCGCTTGGAGTTACACACTATTATAGGGGATAAGCATCATAGGAAGGAAAGAGACGAACGAATTCTGTGCGAGCAACGATATAATCCAGCAGTATGCCATTTCTTGCTCAAAAAATCTCAAAAAGGTCAATAGCGGCCATTCTTGAAGCACCCAGAAAAAATTCAACCTGTGCGGTTAGGATGTTGGCCATTTGAGCCCTTTTGCCTGTTGAGTACAAATACATTTCTTATTCCTTCTTTTTGTAACTTCTCAAAAACCTCAGGTAGGCAAGGCCTTATGCGCCCTGTTTTCGGGCGACATAAAGTCGCCCCTACGATGGTTGTCTGGGCAGACAGGCCGTAGGGGCGGCCCGCCCTGGCGCGACACCAGAATAATAATTGGTGCCATATAGAAACCCGGTCTGGGCCAGGGGTTTATCCCGCCCGCTGTCCAAGGCGAGGGAGTGGCTAAGTGGATATTGCAGTAGGCCAGGGCATGGAAAGACTGTCTGCATGGCCTTGAAGGTCCTGCAGAGTCCCTTTTCAACGCTCATCTATTATGTAATACATCTGCCTGCTTCAGGAGCAAGGATTTGAAGCGATCCAAGGTGACTGGATAGGCGTGGATAGGTATTCCCATCCAGTCAGAGTATTCCAGAAGCTCTTCCGGGTGTTCAGCAATATACCGGTCAACATACCCGATAGCATCCAAAACGATCGCGCCCCCCGTATGCCGTGGAAAATTTTCATTGGCAAGACCCTTATCCCATCCCTTAAACACATAATGTCGAAACTTGACCCAGCCCGGCGTCATCCACCATACCTTTTCCCCACCGGCCATTTCCTGTGCGATCTTTTCCCGTTGTTCTTCGTTGGCCAGCATGTCCATACAGTGCGTCGCCTCCACCCTCGCCACATTGGGTCCCTGCTCTTCGATGATTTTTGTCATGGTGCGGGTGGGTTCATCGGCATTCACATAACAGAACTTTCCACCATACACCACAAGGACGCTGCCCGCCTTTTCTTTAGCCTTGTTGATTCTATAGATCAGTTGTCGCT
>JAFDKF010000175.1 GCA_019307135.1 Deltaproteobacteria bacterium | reverse complement strand
TCGTTAAATGTAGCTATATTATTCATTGCATACGATAGCTCTAAGCAAACATTATTGCCAAAATGAGACTAATAGCCCCATTTATTGTTAAATTATTTTTGCGCGAGCCCTAAGTTTACCCGACCAGCGAATATTTTCTATCCTTTGCCGGCTTCTTGCCTCGAATTGCTGATTTGCTGACAGCCGGAACTGAAATTGTTACTTTAAGGACACTTTCCACAAAATTCTCACCAAACATCCACAGAACTTTGTCCGTATCCTGCCAGTCGTTTTTTCTTTTTGCCATCAAGACGCTGTGACCGCAGTACTGATGCCCGAATATTCGCCTTCTTTCAATGCCCCTGGCAATGACGTGGTGGAGGGCTCCCGGAGCCTGCCCGCCATCGCGAGCTCAGGCAAGGCGGGCGGGTGGGCAACCCAACGGTTTGGTATTTAAGGAGGAAGGGTCAGCCCGCCAAGATCTGCCCCTAGCTCTTACCAGGAAAAAGCCGAGAAAAGGCTACCCGCTTAGCGATCTCAGTGGGAACCCGAGGAACACCACCCCCTCAAACCTCAAGCTCATCCGCTAGGCGGTCACGGCCAACTCTCGCTCTCTTTGATTCGCTCCCCGACAAAAAAATCAGGGTTTTCGAAGCCAATAATCAGGGGTTCCCCTATCAAGCTTTTTCCTCAATATGCCGATAGATTAACACACGGAGGCGGAGGGATACGTGTTTTCCTTGTGTATGGTCTCGTAATACTTTGACCCCAACCAAAGGGACCCCATGAACTCAATACCGAGCCCCGTTTCTCGCCAGGAGAGGTGTGGCTTTGTGTTTTTGGAGGTTACTATGAAAAGACTGACTGTTCTCATAGTTCTTCTTATTGGATCAACCTTAGCAGGAGCCGAAATTTACAAGTGGACTGACAAGGAAGGGAATATTCACTTTTCCGATACCCCTGTGCCAGGAGCAATTCTGCTTGATGGCTCAGTGGAAGGACAGCCATCCGCGACGCACAAAACAGTATCGTCTGGTTGGGAGGTTAAAGTTGTAGGGATTGCGGATGGCGATACGATCACAGTCCTTCACGATGGAAGAGAGAGAAAGATCCGCCTGTATGGCATCGATTGCCCTGAGAAAGGTCAGTCATTTGGAAAAAGAGCCAGGCAATTTACCTCTAATATGGTGTTTAACAAAAGTGTAGACGTTAGGCCAGTTACCAGCGATAGATACGGAAGAACAGTTGCTTGGGTATATGCTAACGGGATGTGTCTAAATGAGGAGCTTTTGCGAGCAGGCATGGCCTGGCATTATAAGAAATACTCATCTGATTCAAAGCTAGCAGAGTTGGAGGCCGAGGCAAGACAAAGAACAGCGGGATTGTGGAGCATTCCTGGCGCTGTTCCGCCGTCGGATTTTAGGCAGGGGAAAAAGACAACCATAGTTGCCAGATGCGAAACCAAAGCCCGAATGCAGACCTCAGTCAACACGAGGGAAGAAGTTTATCACGGAAATCTCAAAACTCGGAAGTTTCATAGACCGGGCTGTAGGTACTATAATTGCTCTAATTGTACAGCAGTTTTTCATAGTCGGGAGGAAGCCATTCGCGCAGGATATGTGCCTTGCAAAGTATGCCGACCATAATTCCTACACTCTGTCTTGAATTTGGTGTAACTGCAAGTTATTAAGCGAACTAAGTTCGGAATAGAAACTTATAATTTAAGGAACGTCCCATATGTTCTCATATGTTGCTCCATATGTTGCTCATATGTTGCTCAGGACACCGGGTGCGTCAAGGCGGGCTTGTCTTGGCATGGGATCTATTTCGCATTTACGCTTTCCTTCGTCAACTTACTTTCTTACCAGCGTCCCCATTCTCCACTTCAATGGGACACTGAATATGACGCCCACATTGAGGATTCGCTCTGGGGGAACTTTCCTTTGGAGTCAGCCGACAATGTTCTGGCCATCATGCAGGCAATGAAAAAGCGTTGGTTGGAATGGAAAGAGGGCAACGCGCGTATTGGAGACAAAAGCAATTGTCCCTCCCGGAGCAAGCCGAGGTCGTAATCTGATGGCACCAGCTTTTCGGTCCCACTGTGACAAGTTTTTTTTGGTTTTTGGACAACAACGGCAGGATTTACCGCCAGATGGCATGAACTTTGCTGTATTAGGAACCCTTAGATTCTTCATGCCCTGAACTCCTACTCCGAAGAAGGAAGACGGGATCTGGATATGCTGGTTGTGAACCGCCTCATGCTGGTTTTCGAGCAATTTGCACTGAAACTACCAATAAGCGACCAATGGATTGAGCGCAATATCACGCCAACCAGATACGAATTGTTCATCAATCGTGTCCTCCGAGGGCTTTATGTTTACAGTCAGGTGGATGGGGCCGGTTCGGAAGGGAACTGGTGGAGCCAGTGAGCAGCCCAGCTCCAATCATGGAAAGGAGTTGCCTGTCCCTAATGAAAAGTGGAAAGCTGAAATGACGACATGTCATTATGACAAGACAGAAGTAGTATCACAACCTTGTGAAGTGTTGTTCATAAATGACCGTCAGGAAATTGCAATCTCATACGGAATTAGCAAGGAAAATCAAGTCACATATAGGGGGCAGGAAGACGGGAAAGGCCATTATCATCTTAAGGCAGATACTGTGCATGGCAGGGCTTCACTTCATACCTTTCATGATTCTACAGTTCTCGAGGGGTATTGGGTAGAAGACGGCTACGAGGGAATGTGGAGGGTTGAGTTGAAGATGCAAGAGACATGATTTTCAAAGGGGCCTGGACGGGGACTATGGGACTATGGACTATGGGACGGGTATTGATATATTGATATCCTGTCCTTTATCAATATATCAAATACCCGTCCCCAATCACGTCCCATCCGCTCTTGCAATCTTGGGTAAGATCGATAACCAGGTCGTAAGGACCTTATTCGGAGCATTGCATTGTTGGGTCAGTTAAAGAAAGCATTGATCGATAATTGATATTTGTGAGGGAAGTCGTGTCGCCTAAGAAAGCCAAGAGAACCAAAAAAGCCAAGAAAATTCCGCCGCCCAAGCATCAAAGGCCGTTGGCACCAGACGCACGCCAGCTTCCGCCTGCGCACATCTCCATCCGTGTTCCTTGGAACGATACCGGGTGGGGGGGATGCGTGTGTGCTAATCCAAGGGCTAACAACTCTTGCTTGGTCCTCCCACGAATCTCGAAAAGCCGTAATGATGACCTTGAGATGGACTTGGCTGGTCGGTCATGGGACGAGTTGTCCGAGGCCCAGCGCCCGATCTGCGCATCCGAGCGGGGCGCTTTCATGGCTCCATTTGAGCTCACTAAGAACGTGGAACACCCTTATTTCAAGACCAACGAACAGTACAAGCACTTCGACCAGACCCCTTTCACCTTCAAGGAGTACTCCTCCGCCGCTGTGCCGTTTCGATGGATGTTGCGGTCAAAGGCTGAGGGTGAAAAAGGCAAGATGGGCCTTGTCGAGGAGTATGACCTAGCCTTTCATCCGGACATAGAGCCGGACCTTGGTTTCAAAACCGATTGGATTCAGGACCGTAGGAATCAGCTGGTCATGCTCGACACCTTCTTCAGCGCCCTGCGGCCCAAAGACTCGCTATGCTTCTTCTACGCCAAGCGCACGCCTCTGAGCGAGCAATCGGGCAGGGCTCTAATCGGAGTCGGCAGGGTTAAGGCCGTTAGCGATCCAGTGGAGTACTACTACAAATGCGATCCTGATGACGCGCCCATCAGGTGCATGCTCTGGGAGCGCAACGTCCACCACAGCATTCGCCCCGACTTCAAGGACGGGTTTATCCTTCCTTACCACGAAGTCCTCCAGGCGGCTCAAGAAGACCCAAGCATGATCCCTGAGTACTACGTTGCATTTGCGCCGGATGATCATTGGGAGAGCTTCTCCTACGGTTCCGAGCACGTGAGCCATGACGCTGCTATTTCGGCCCTGCTATCCATTGCCGACGTACTCGAAAGAGTGGGGAAGGTGGTAGAGGGTGACTGGCATAACCAGCTGGTATGGGTGGATAGAGAGCTCAACCGACTCTGGAAAATGAGAGGGCCATATCCGGGCTTGGGATCGGCACTCACGGCCTTTGGGCTTGAGTATGGAAACCTCGTGGCCTATGACATTGCATCAATATTGGCACAGGAGGGACAGGAGTGGAACGAGGATCCGTGGCCTCTGGTTGAGAAGGTCCTCCACGATCCCTCTATCTTGGGTTCGAGTGTGGCAAAGTACATCGGCAAGACGTTGGCGAAAAAATGGGACGCTCTGACCGATGAACGAAGAGCTTTGCTGAAACTGATTAGTCGGTTCGATATTAACTTTGAACAGGCCAAGCGTTACTACCAACCCACCGAGCGGGATAAGAGCGGTATTGAGGTAGCAGACCGTGCGCTTCTTGAGAACCCATACCTGCTCTATGAGCTTGATCGCCGCCAGGTGGATCCGATCCAACTAGGCCTGATCGACAGGGGTGTATTCCCTGATCCCATCGTGAGAGACAAACACCCACTGCCGGAACCTTTCGCAGTGGACGAACCCGTGGATCAGCGCCGAGTCCGAGGATTTGTGGTTGACACACTTGAGCGGGCAGCCTCAATAGGGCACACAGTCCAGCCCAGAGACTGGGTGATTCAGGCCATCCGAGACCGCAGGGTGCGTCCTGAGTGCCCGGTTGATGCCGACCTGATGGGCGTTGTCGAATCGTTCCTTGAAGAGGCTGTAAAGAGGGTCGAGTTGAAAAATGGCGACCCAGCATATCAATTGAATCGACTAGTCGTCACCGGCGAGAGAATATCCAGTTCTGTAGAGAAACGCTTACGTGGGAAACCCCATAAAGCTAAGTACGACTGGCGAGGTCTGATCGACGACCACTTCGGGGAGATCGTCGAAGGTGAGGACGCAGCGCAGGAAGAACGGGCGAGGCAGGAGAAAGCTGTGGCGCTCCAGGAATTATTCGAATCCCGCATATCTGTTCTGGTCGGCCCCGCGGGTACTGGAAAAACGACTCTCCTGAAGATGCTTTGCGCTCTCTCGAAGGTGTCAAACGAAGGCATCCTATTGTTGGCCCCGACTGGCAAGGCCAGGGTCAGGCTGGAGCAACAGACGAGGCTTTCGGGAGGGAAAACCATTGCCCAATTCCTGTGTGGGTTCGACAGATATAACACCAAGACCGGCGAGTACCTTGTCACTGATTCGACCTTTAGGTGCAATGGATACAAGACAGTTGTCATTGACGAGTCTTCCATGCTGACCGAGGAGATGCTGGCTTCTGTTTTAGATGCACTGAAGGGCGTAGTGCGTCTAATACTGGTGGGCGATACGAGGCAGCTTCCGCCCATCGGCAGTGGGCGGCCTTTCTTGGACATTGCACGCCGCCTCGCCCCGAAAAACTTAAGTGCTATATTTCCCAAGGTTGCCCACGGCTACACCGAGCTGACAATCCGGCGCAGGCAGGCCGGAAAGGAGCGTGATGATTTGGTGCTTGCGGATTGGTTCAGCGGGGAAATGCGCGATCCCGCCGCAGACGAGATATGGGACAGGCTCGAAAGGAGAGAGACAACGGGGCACGTTGACACGGTGATGTGGGAGACACCCGAAGAACTGGATAAGAAATTGCTTGATCGCTTGGTCGAAGAGCTTGAGCTTGAGGGGCTGGACGACGAGGCCGGGTTTGGTCAGTCCCTTGGAGGCGAAATTTATCGGGAAGTAGTATACTTCCATTACGGAACACGGAAGCGTAAAGGTGCAGGCTCCGGTGCAGAAAATTGGCAAATCCTGTCCCCGGTACGGGCGCACTTATATGGTGTTGACTCTATAAACCGCACTTTACAAAAACAATTCAAACAACAGTCCCTCGCATGGGCAACTCCGGAAAAAAGCTATCTCAGAAAAACGCCTAAGCCATTCGGAACTCAAGGCATCCTCTATGGCGAGAAGGTGATCAATACCAGGAACAAACAGCGGACCGATGTGTTCCCTGATGCGGATTACTGCGAGAGATACGTGGCCAACGGCGAAGTCGGGATCGTAGTGGGTCAATACAAGGGCCAGAACTGGAAGCCAAAGAGCTACCCCTGGAAGCTGGAAGTCGAGTTCTCTACCCAGCCAAATTCTAAGTACGGATATAATAAATGGGAGTTCGGAGAGGAAGTGGAGGAGCCACTCGAATTGGCATATGCGCTTACTGTTCACAAGACACAGGGTAGCGAGTTCCGCATTACGTTCGTTGTCTTTCCCAATCCATGCTGGCTCCTTTCACGGGAACTCCTCTACACGGCGATTACGAGACAACAAGACAAGGTGATCATTTTCCACCAAGGCGAACTGCGAGAACTCAGAAGCTATAGTAGCGATTACCATTCAGAGATGGCCAAACGTTTGACCAACCTCTTTGACCAGGTAGACGCTCGTTTCAGTCCTTCCCCTGTGCATTTGAATGGTCGCTTCCTAGACCCTAATCAAGTATAATTTTTTTGTGAGAAAGTAAAAAAAGTACTCGAAATGCCCATCCAATAAGGGTATAATGAAAGTAGTCAAAAAATAAACCTTATCAGAAAGGAG
>JAFDKF010000174.1 GCA_019307135.1 Deltaproteobacteria bacterium | reverse complement strand
GGTTCACTGGTTAGGCAATCTGGAAGTTCTGGGGAGTTCTTGGATCAAAACATTGTGCCTCGCAAGGACATTGATGGTTTGTCGTGTCTATATAAAGTTGATGGCATTGGCGAAGACGGTCTGGGTTATAGATACATGACAGGCCCCAAGAAACAAACAGCGACCAAAGGAAAGTTTTACTCGGGCATTCCGCTTAAGACCCTCGACGACATCAAATCAGGAAATGCTGACAAGGCCTTGCCTATCCAGAACCTTTACGACTTGGCGGGAAGTTTCGGCAATTGTCGACATGAGGGTGGAGTTGATTTTCGTGGTGGCAAAAAGCCGGAAGAACTGTTGCACACTATCCTAAAACACTTTTCTAATCCCGGCGACCTCATTCTTGATTCATTTCTCGGTTCAGGAACGACTACAGCAGTAGCACACAAGATGGGACGACGATGGATAGGTGTTGAGTTAGGAGATCACTGTCATACCCACTGTATTCCCCGAATGACCAGAATAATCGACGGCGAAGACAATACTGGTGTTACTGATAAAGTTGAATGGAAAGGTGGCGGCGGATTCCGCTACTACCGCTTAGGACCGTCGCTGATTGTTGAAGACGAGTGGGGCAATCCTGTCATTAATCAGGAGTTCAACTCCGCCATGTTAGCCGAAGCAGTATGCAAGTTGGAAGGATTCGAATACGCTCCCAGCGACGAGACATACTGGATTCACGGTCAAAGCACAGAACAAGACTTCATCTATATAACAACTCAATTCATGAGCAAAGAGATGCTGACTAAGATCAGTGATGAAGTCGGCTCAGAACGAAGCCTTCTTATTTGTTGTTCAGCCTTCCGGTGTAACCCAAGTCAATTTCCAAACCTGACAGTCAAGAAGATCCCCAAGGCAGTCCTCAAAAAATGTGAATGGGGACACGACGACTACAGCCTTGAGATCAAGAATCTCCCCGATGCTCCTCCTGAATTGGCAGAGACTAAAGAGGATGAACCGACCAAACCTCGACGGAAGTTTGGCAAGGAGAACAAATTACAGGCCAACCTGTTTGGAGAAGGGGGTGACAGTTGAGTAAGCACTTACCCAGTGTGCCGAACGGAGAATTTCTGCTGTACCAAACCGAGGACGGTCAGTCGCGTATTGAAGTCCGAATGCAGGGCGAAACGGTCTGGCTGACACAGAACCAGATGGCAGAGATGTTCCAGACCAGCAAGCAAAATATAAGTCAGCACATAGCAACAATTTACGAGTCGGGCGAATTACAGCCCGAGGCAACTGTCAAGAAATTCTTGACAGTTCAACAAGAGGGTTCACGAGAAGTCAGTCGGCAACTGGATTACTATAATCTCGATATGATTATCTCTGTCGGGTATCGAGTTAACAGCCTTCGCGGCACACAGTTTCGTATCTGGGCAACCCAGCGTCTGCGGGAATACATTGTGAAGGGATTTACCCTGGATGATGAACGCCTTAAGGAAGTTGGTGGAGGCCTCTATTTTGACGAACTACTCGCCCGTATCCGGGATATCCGCTCGTCTGAAAAAGTCTTCTGGCGGAAGGTTTTGGATATCTATGCTCTGAGTATCGACTATGACCCGAATACTGATGTTTCCAGCGAGTTCTTTGCAATAGTACAGAACAAGATGCACTGGGCGGCGCATGGACATACGGCCGCGGAAATCATTGACCAGCGCGCTGATGCGACGAAACCGAATATGGGGCTGACAACGTGGAAGGGTAAAAAACCCCTGAAGGCAGACGTGAGCATTGCTAAGAACTACCTCAACGAAAAGGAAGTCGACACTCTCAATCGGATAGTGACAATGTACCTGGAGTTTGCTGAGTTGCAGGCGTTGAACCGCAAACCGATGACCATGACTAACTGGATAACTAAGCTAGACGATTTTCTTAAGCTCAGCGAGCGAGAGATTCTATCCCATGCCGGGACTGTGAGTCACGAGCAAGCCCTTGTTAAGGCACGTGAGGAATACAAGAAGTACCACCTGGAACATCTTAACGATCCTTCTCCTGTCGAAGAACATTTCAAGGAAGCTGTTAAGGAACTGAAGCAACTGGAAGAATCAAAAGACTCTCCAGATAAGGAGGGCGAAAAGTGAGTATCCAGCATGTCAATTCAATAAGCAACAGGTTAAGCCTTCGTCCACCTCAACGGGATTCCCTTGAGATTTTGTCACGCATATGCGAGATTACTACTCTTGAGAAGAATGGTGATACCGCTCACGCACTGGAGATCATCAAGAGCGAATTCTCAACGGTTGAGGATTTTGAACGTGATTTCCCCTCGCTATGCTTTGCCTTGGCTACAGGCGTTGGAAAAACAAGGTTAATGGGCGCATTCATTGCCTATCTGCATCAGAGTCAGGACATAAAGCACTTCTTTGTTCTTGCACCTAATCTGACGATTTATAACAAACTGATAGCAGATTTCACACCCAACACTCCTAAGTACGTTTTTCAGGGATTGTCACAATTTGCAGTAGATCCACCTGAGATTATAACTGGGGACAACTATGAAAGTGGTCGAGGAATGGGTGGCGACTTATTCGGCGTTGTTCATATCAACATTTTCAATATCTCCAAGATCAATAGTGAGGTTCGTGGTGGCAAATCACCTCGGATAAAGCGACTTGTTGAGTATGTAGGTGAGAGCTATTTCGAATACTTATCCGGACTTGATGATCTGGTGATGCTGATGGATGAATCCCATCGGTATCGAGCGAGTGCTGGTGTCAAGGCCATTAACGAATTGAATCCAATTCTTGGTTTAGAGTTGACTGCAACTCCTCAGGTTGAGCGTGGCCAGAAAACTGAACTTTTTAAGAACGTAATTTATAGCTATCCACTGAGCAGTGCTATGAACGATGGCTTTGTAAAGGAACCCGCGGTTGCCACGAGAGAAAACTTTGATTCTGCGAACTACTCTGAAGATGGTCTTGAAAAGATCAAACTTGAGGATGGTATTCGCATTCATGAAAACACAAAAGTCGAATTAGAGGTATATGCGAGAAACAATGATGAGCATATGGTCAAACCATTTATGCTTGTTGTGGCGCAAGACACAACCCACGCGAATGCATTACAGCAGGTGATAGAAGGGGATGATTTCTTTGAAGGACGCTACAAAGGAAAAGTAATTACCGTTCACTCCAATATTCGCGGTGAAGAAAAGGATGATGTTGTTGAGCAACTATTGAATGTCGAAGATCCTAACAATTCAGTAGAAATTGTTATCCATGTAAATATGTTAAAAGAAGGTTGGGATGTTACAAACCTTTACACGATTGTTCCTCTAAGAGCTGCAAATTCGAAAACGCTTGTTGAACAATCAATTGGTAGGGGTTTACGCCTTCCTTATGGCAAGCGCGTCTCAGTTCCAGCGGTTGATCGTCTCACCATTGTTTCGCACGATAAGTTCCAGGAAATAATTGACCATGCAAACGATCCTAATTCAATTATTCGCACTGGAATAATCATTGGCAAGGATATACCCGAAGCAGGCAAGAAGGCAGTTGTTGTAACTTCAAAGTTCGAAGCAGCCATTACAGGAACTACCGAGACGCCAGATGGTGCCGGATCGGTTCAGAAAACCTTAGGCTTCATTGAAACACCCGAGGAGCGTGAGATAGCAAAAGCTACGTTTCAGGTAATCAATCAATACGAGAAACTACGCGGTAGTGACCAACTTCAAGAGAACGAAGTTCAGAAGGAGATCAAGAAGAAGGTTGAAGAGATAGTACGCCCAAAACAGGGACTAGTATTTGATACAATTGGTGAGGACAAAGTTGAAGAAATCATCAAAGAGACAACGTCTCTCTATCAGAATCTATCTATTGATATCCCCAAGATTGTGGTTGTACCAAAAGGTGAAGTCGTGTGTGGTTACGAAGATTTTGAAATGGATACAAGTAATGTTAATCTTCAGCCGGTGGCACAGGACATCTTAATCCAACATCTTCATGATTTGCAGAGATATAAACTACGTGATGGATCAGGTATCATTGTTGAAAAACGTCCCGAGGATTACCTGATCCGTGGGCTGATTGATTTTAATGACATCAGCTACGATGACCACGCCGAATTACTCTATAAGCTAGCCGGACAGATAGTGTCACGTCTGAGGACTTATTTGAGAGAGGCAGAAGATGTCCTGAACGTACTGCAGTATCACCAACAAACACTTGTAAACTTGATCCACTCTCAGATGCAGGACCATTTTGTGGAATCAGCTACTTCATATGAAGCTCATGTGACAAAAGGATTCCGTACGCTACGTCCTAACAATTACACTGCTGACAAGAACGACAATGTTCGCAATTTCAGGATACCTATCCCAGAAGGTGAGAAAGCACGAATCAAGGCTATGCTTTTCTGTGGTTTCGAAAAATGCCTGTATGCGATTCAGAAATTCGATTCAGATTCTGAAAGACGCTTTGCAGTAGTCCTTGAGAATGATAAGGACGAAGTCCAAAAATGGTTTAAGCCATCAAAGGGCGATTTTCAGATTCACTATAGTCATGATGCATCCTATGAACCAGATTTTGTTGTCGAGACCAATAACACTAAGTTTCTTTGTGAACCAAAACAGGCAAGTGAGATGACTGACGAGACTGTTTTGAAAAAGGCAGATGCCGCTACCGTTTGGTGCGAGCAAGCTACTGAATTCGCTTTGAGTAACGGAAGCAAACCTTGGAAATATTTATTGATTCCACATGATCAGATCTCTGAGCAGATGACATTATCCGGTCTTGCGGCCAGATTCACATATATGCCCTGAAAGTGTCTCGCGCGGTACTGTTAGTAGGGCAGGAGGAGAAATAGATAAATGGCAGAGCAATCGATTACATGTCCGAAGTGCAAGTACAAGATTGAGCTTAGTGAAGCACTTACCAATCAAATTAGATCTGAGCTTGAATCGGAGGTGTCCGAAGGGCTACAAGAAAGAGAGCAAGATTTATCGAAAAAGTCAGCCGAACTAAAATCAAAGGAGGAGGAGTTAGCTCGGCTTAAGAGCGAAGCAGACAAGGAGATTGAGCGCAGACTTGCAACTGAGAGGAAGAAATTAGAGAAATCAGCGAAGGAGTCGGCACTCAAGGAGCTTGGAACCGAATTAGAAGATGCAAAATCAATAGTGACCGAACAGGCTAAGCAACTGGAAGAAGCACAGGAACACGAATTGGCACTAAGAAAGCGCGAGCGCAAGCTACAGAGGGATCAGAAGGCACTTGAGCTTGAGATGGAACGAAAGCTCGAACAAGAGAGAGGTATTATCAGCAAAGAGATAACAGACAGCCTGAAAGACAAGCACGAGCTGGAAAAAGGTGACCTAAAGAAGAAAATTTCGACTCTCACTGATCAAATAGACGACTTGAAGAGAAAATCCGAATTAGGTTCTCAGGAAGCCCAAGGCGAAGTCCAGGAACTCCGGTTGGAGGAACTTCTGGCCAGTAACTTTCCTAGTGACACAATTCGACCTGTGCCTAAGGGGGTGAAAGGTGCAGACGTAATTCAGGAAGTTTACAACGAATCAGGGCACAGATGCGGGGTGATCGTTTGGGAATCTAAGCGCACAAAAGCATTTCAGAAGCCATGGATTGATAAGCTTAAGTCCGATCAACGCAAACTCAAGGCTGAAATTGCCGCCCTCTACACGCAAGCTATGCCACAAGATATATCTGGTTTTGGACAATTGGATGGAGTCTGGATAACGAATCACAGCTCGTTACTCGGACTTGCGACAGCTTTGAGGCTTCAATTGGTACAGGTTGCGGCATCGCAAATTGCAAATGTCGGAAAGAATCAGAAGATAGAATTACTCTACAGTTATCTTTCAGGAGCCGAATTCAAAGGGCGGGTCGAGTCAATTGTCGAGGCGTTTACTTCTCTCAAGAGCGACTTAGAAAGTGAAAGAAGAGCAATAACAAAGATGTGGGCTAAGCGAGACAAGCAAATTCAGAAGGTGGTTGAAAACACTGTAGGGATGTATGGAGATATGCAGGGAATCGTCGGAGCCACGCTGCCGGAGATTGAAAAACTAGATATAGCAGCTCTGCCAGCACCAAAGTCAAAGGATAAATAAAATGAACCTAATACCGGACAAAATGAAAGATGCTCTCTCTAAGAGCACAGCAGATAAAAGACATTTGTTAGAACAATCATTGACAGCATTAAAACAGGTTGGACTCAACGTGTACAGCACTGACTCTCCAGACATAAGAGTGCGACACCCCAAAAACAACATTGTATTTTGTACTCTATGGTTTCAGTCGCGATTAGGTGCTCGTTTTGAAATAAGAATAGACAGTTGTCCAAGAGGTGTTACTGAAGTTGGTGACATCACTCCCACTCAGATTCGTCAATACGATTCTGGATCACGGGCACGATGGGCAGTCTATCGTGTAAACGACAACGCAGATATTGAAGTCGCGATAGAGGTAGTGCGTAAAGTATTGGATTTGGATCCGGCTTGGGGTTAGTGAACTGACTCCATGTATTGTCTCCTGTCCGATTAAAAACAGCTTCGTTGGTTTCTCAAAACGGTAGCCCACAGCTTGCTGTGGGATCGGTGGTAGAATAACCAATGCCGAAATTGC
>JAFDKF010000173.1 GCA_019307135.1 Deltaproteobacteria bacterium | reverse complement strand
TCGATATTCGAATTTCGGGTTTCCCCGTCTCTGACAGATGGATGAAATGTATGTACTTCTGCGATATTTCATTTTGCCATTTCAAGATGCAGAATTTATGAGACGGGGCACTAGTGCCTGTCCTGCCGTAGCATAGCTCAAGATGACAGAGCAAGAAGGCCGCCGATTCTGGCGGCCTTTTTTTATCGAGAAACGTGTCGTCACAAATCAAGCGATTTACTCCTCTAAATCCGCAATCCGCAATCTAAAATCCGCAATCCTACACGTGGCCCTCAAAAAGAGAGGCTAATCGCGACCATCGCGATTAGCCTCAAGCAGGAGGAAAGCCGATGAAGAAATTTCTTCACGGCGTTTGCCTTATTTCATTTTGGCTGGCACGCCAGGTGAGGGGGAAGGGGCTAACACCGTCATTTTTTTACGAATAATATCTTAAGAGATTTCTGACGGCTCAATACGAACGGGCTAAAGCGGCTTTGGTTAGTGGCTATTTGAGTCGCCGAAGACTGATCCATTTGTACAAATTTTTGTACGGCTCGTGGCGAAATAGTCTTTAACGAGTTGATTTTGTACGGAATCCTGCCAGGTGTCAAGTTTTTGTACAAGCCAACCGTCGGTTCTGCTTAACCTGTTGATATCATAAATGATAACCAGGGTGTCAATTTTTTGTACACGAAATGTTCGACAAACGCGTCCGGGGCTACAGAAGATTGTGCTTTTTCAAGCGATAGTGCAGGTTGTTACGGGGAATGCCAAGAAGGTGGGCTGCCCGAGACTGCACATTGTTCGACAGGGAAAGGGCTTTTTGAATCAGTCTCTTCTCTATGGCATCCAGCGTTTCAGGAAGATTGGAAAGCCTTTGCCAGTCTATTGGAATTTCAAGGTCTGCAAAACTCACAAGGTCCTTGGGCAGGTCGTCGAGAGTGATCTCATTACCCTTGCTGAAAAGCACGGCCCGCTCAATGGCATGCTCAAACTCCCTCACATTCCCGGGCCAGCGATGATTGCACAAAAAGCGCATGGTTTCAGGGGAGATGGTCATCTCTCCTCTGTTCGCTTCCCTGGTATATTTGTTGACAAAGTGGGCTGTTAGGAGGGGGATGTCCTCGGACCGCTCCCTCAGGGGCGGCAGTTTGATGCCAACAACGTTCAGACGGAAATACAGCTCTTTTCGGAAACGGTTGTGTTCTACCTCTGCCTTGAGGTCCTTATTTGTTGCTGCGATCAAACGCATGTCCACTGCAATGGGTTTGGTACCACCTACCCGCTCAAAGCTCATCTCCTCCAGCACTCGCAGGAGCTTTACCTGTAGGGAGACTGGCACTTCACCAATCTCATCCAGGAATAATGTCCCTTCATGTGCCATCTCAAACCGGCCCTTTTTCATTGTAGTGGCACCGGTAAAGGCCCCTTTTTCGTGTCCGAAGAGCTCGCTTTCCAGCAGGGTCTCGGTGAGGGCTGCGCAACTGACTGCCACAAGGGATTTGTTGCGGCGAGGGCTGTTAAAATGAATCGCCTTTGCAATCAGTTCCTTGCCGGTGCCACTCTCACCTGTGATCAATACCGTGGCCTTGGTGTGTGCTACCCTTTGAATGATATGAAATACGGCCTGCATGGGCTCGCTTTTCCCAATAATGTTGTCAAAGCGATAGAGGTTTTCCAGGGCCCGGACAAGGCGTCGGTTTTCCTTTAGGACCCTGTAAGTGCGGACCGCTTTATCCACGATCTGCTTCAGCGTTTCGTTCTGAAAAGGTTTCTGGATAAAGTTGAAGGCGCCCAATTGCATGGCCCCTACGGCCTTTTCCACGGTACCATACGCTGTCATCATAACCACTGGCAGATCAGGGACCTTTTCCTTGATTCGCTCAAGAAGTTCTATGCCGTCCATGGTGGGCATCTTCATATCTGTGAGGACCAGATCAAGGTCGGTGGTCTCCACAACCTCAAGGGCCTGTTGAGCGCTGTCGGCTGTCAGTGTTTCATACCCTTCCCCTGACAGAAAGGCACTCAGAACCACGAGGTAGTTTTTTTCGTCGTCCACGATGAGGATTGTTTCCATGTTTGTCACTCGTCAATAACGGAGTGCCTAAAGTGAACTAAAGTGAGCTAAAGTGCCTAAAGTTAAAGGAACAAAACCAATTTAAAAAGAGGTTTTTTAAAGTCCCTGGCCCAGAACAAACGGGCGGGATAAACCCGCCCCTACGTAGGGTCGGCTTTATGCCGACCGCTCACGCATGGAGCGCCAAGGCGGGCCTCAACTTTAGCACACTTTAGGCACTTTAGTTCACTTCTCCACGATCAATCATCAATCCCTCTCTACCGGCAGAGTAATCGTCACCTGAGCCCCCTTCTCAGGACGATTCTCAATCTCAATGATGCCGCCGTGCCCCTCTACGATCTTCTTGACAATCGGGAGTCCCAATCCACTTCCCTTATCCTTTGTGGTAAAAAACGGTTCCCAGATCTTGTTCAGGGTTTCATCGGGAATCCCGGCTCCCTCATCGGCAAAAGAAATCGTCAAGGTATGTTTACGGGCAGAGATCACAATGTATATGGCCCCGCCTTCTGGCATGGCCTGCATGGCATTTATCAGGATATTCAGAAATGCCTGATACAGCAGTCCAGAATCGGCTTGCATCTCCGGGATATGGCCGGCAAATCGCTTATGGATCTCGTAGCCGTTCTTATTGATTTCGGGAGCAAGGAACGTAAGGTTGTTCTCTATGACCTCATCCACTTTACATGGCATGAGGTTGGGTGCCTGAGGCCGGGCAAAATCCAGAAAATCGGTTACGATGCTGTTGAGCCGACAGGCCTCCTGAACAATAACATCTGCAAGCTGGACTTCACGGTCAGTACGGGCCAGCTTCTGTTTCAAAAGCTCTGCCGTGCTGCTAATGATTCCCAGGGGGTTGCGGATCTCATGGGAGATGCCGGCCACCATTTCGCCAAGACTCGCCAACCGCTGAGCATGGCTCAACTTCTCCTTTAGAAGGAGTCGCTCCTGTGCCCGTTTTTCGATGATCTCCTCACCCCGTTTGACAACATGCCGAAGAATAACAAAAAGGACGCCCATAATGGCAACAGACGTGACAATGATCCTGTGCTTAAAATGGCTGATGGTCCGGTAATCCTCCGACAGGTCTTGAACAATCTCGAACACCCCGAGGATGGGCCCCTCGATGTTTGACAGGGGCTTTTCGGCCCTCAAAGGTACGTAAGTTCGCAGCTCGCTTTCTCTTGGGGCTCCGAACATTATGCCCCAGAATCCTCCTCTGCGAATCAGCCTGGAGCGTGATTTGCCAAGAAGCGCTTGCTGATAATCAATGCCTCCCAAGCCCTTTTTCCCTACCAGCTCTTTGTTAAAGCTGTAAAAGATCACATTCTGTTCACGGTCAAAGATGTTGACCGTTTCCACACTGAAGCTGTGAAGGGTGTTCCTGACCACCTGGTCGAGGCGGTCAAACAGGACTTTGTTCCGCAGTTGAATGACTTGACCAAACTGAAGGGCCGCAGGGATGATGAACTGAAGGAATACTTGATGGTTGAGGTTTTCTGCCATCAACAGGGCGTAATCTTCACTCTTTTTCAAGAGCACCGTCTCGGCTCGATGGGCGATCACCATGGACAAGGCCAAAGAGCCCAGAAGGATTACAATAAGGCTGGTAAGAGTAAAATACTTAACGAGCTTAAAGGGTTTTATCCGTTCTATATCCTTTGGGTCCATCATGTGCCATGTGCCGGTTTGGCCCGTTTCAAGTATACACTCTAAACCGGGTGTAAATCAAGATTGTTGGTCATTGAGTTCAATTGTGAGATGTCAGTGTTCAGGTTTCAGGTTTGCGGCTTACGCCTTGAGAACAGTACAGCTCTTCAAGTTTCTCGATCCTGACACCTGAAACCCGACACCTGACACCTTTTCCCCAAAGCTAAATACGTAGCAGACGGACATGGATTTTCTCATTGCCAACAGCTGTGATTCACACCCCTCTAAACCATTATCCGGTAGGACCCTATCTCCTGACGTTTTGAAGCGATCAATTGGGCTCTGTCCTCAAAGCCCTTTCGTCCCATCATCCCGTAGGTAAATTCTTTGCCGGCCTCAACGCCCGGCTGATCCAACGGATTGATCTCGAGAAGCCCGCCTGCGTACAGGGTCTGAACCTCAAGCAGGAACAGAAGCTGCCCCACAGTAAAGGGATTGATTTCAGGAAGCCTTATTCCGGTGTGAATGCGGCGGGCCTGTGTCAGGGCAAACCCGGTGGCTTGCTCTTCGGCCTGCATCAGATCATTCAGCGTATGACCCCCCAGGTAGCTGAGCCCATCAATATGATTGAAGCCTGCGGGAATCTTGACGGTTTTTCGGAATCTTCCAACCGTAAGAAAGGTAATAACCTTGTCAAAGGGGCCCTCCATGTAGAGCTGGAGTTGGGAGTGCTGATCAGTGACACCGAGCGCCTTTACCGGGGTTGGTCCTACATGCACTACCCGACCGTTCACGTCGAGTCGTTTGCCCAGGCTTTCTGCCCAGAGCTGACGGTACCAGTCGGCTACATCCCGCAGGGCATCTGAATAAGCGATCATGACAGAGATGGGCTTCTTTTTTGCGGTGTAGGCCAACACCTGAAGTACGGCATTCATGGCCGCCGGGTTTTTCCACAGGCCCCCCTTCTTGCAGGACCTGTCCGCATTTCGTGCTCCGGCAAGAAGTTCGGCAATATCAATACCGGCCACGGCTGCCGGAAGAAGCCCAACCGGAGAAAGAACGGAAAAACGTCCTCCCACGCCCGGATGAATCGAAAGGGTCTCGTATCCTTGTTCCCTGGCAAGGGCTTTCAAATGACCGTGCTCGGGATCTGTCGTAGCAATTATGTGGGGTGTGTGTCTTTTGCGGCCAAGTTTTCTTATCAGTCTGTCCCGCACTATGATAAACTGGCTCATGGTTTCAGCTGTTCCGCCGGACTTGCTAATAACATTAAATACCGTTTTTTCAAGATTGACCAGGTTCAGCAGTGCGCTAAAGCCCTCAGGGTCAATATTGTCTGCAAAGAAAACCCTCGGCAGGCCCTTCCGTTTGGCCTCCGGAAGGAGGTTGTGCTGTGGATGAGCAAGAGCCCGAAACAGGGCAATACCGCCAAGGGTCGATCCCCCGATGCCAAGTACGACAAAGTCTTCACACTCCTTGATGACCCTTCTGGCTGTCTTCAAGACCTTCTTTAAGGCCGCCTGGCCGTAGGGGAGTTCGTAAAACGGCAGGTCTCCGGCTTTCCTTCGCTGTTGCAGGTTCTGATGAACAACTTTGAACCGCTCTGACATGGCGTCGATCTGTTCCACGGTCAGACCGTGCCGGCGTCCGACAGCATCAGCCATCATGCCGCCAAAGTCCAGCGTGATCCTCATGGAGCGTGTCCATGACTTGTCCTCCCAGCGTTTCATTGGAACTCCTTTCTGCCTTCGTTATTCGTTATTCGGACATGAAATGAAGCTTGCGCTAAATCGTTAACCGATTCACTATTCATTGATGGAGTGCCTAAAGTGAACTAAAGTGAACTAAAGTGCCTAAAGTTAAAGGAATGAAACCAATCTTTAGGAAAAGTTTCTTCAAGTCCTCAACTTTAGCTCACTTTAGGCACTTTAGGCATTTTAGCTCACTTCCTTTCACGATTCTCACTCAACGGGCCAAACCGGCTCAACGGATCTTATCCTGGCTTGGCAACTATCTGGGCTACGTATAGGTCCAGGAATCGCTTGGAGGCTGCAGATCTTATGATGGCTACTGTATCTGCTCCTTTGGCCGTACCTGCCACGGCCACAACCTCTTTGCCTTCGGCAATGAGGCCGGCGTCTGTTGCCTCCATAACGATCTCGCAGCAGACCTTCATCCCCTGGCCCAGCCGCCTCAAGGTGTTGGCGACAAGGAGCGTGGGATAGGTCCCGGAAAACTCCTTTGCCAGGGCAGTTTCGATGGAGTGAGTCAGGATCGTCCCTTTGTAGATATGGCCTCCCAGCCGGACTATTTCCTGATAGGCATCGTCTGAAAACTGATCTTGATTTGGTCCCAAGAAGCCCACTGAGTGCGCGACTATTACCAGGTTCACATCCTCACCCTGCAAGGTTCGCGCTGCCATGGCGCCCGTCTTACCTGAGGTAGATGCCACTATGACATCCTTATACCCCTCATCATGGACCAATGGCATCCTTCATTTTCGCCATAAAGTAGTTTACACCTATTGACCAGTGTTCAGGTTTCAGTGTTCAGGTTTCAGGTCTTGCTTTTTCAGTTTCTGACACCTGACACCTGACACCAAAAAGTAGGAACAAAAGAACTTATCTCTTGGCGCCCGCATCCTTGATAAGTCTAAACCGAGGAATGAAGGATGCCCAATTTACCCTATTTCTTCGCCAGATGGAATACACCGTCCCATTTTTTACCAGGGGCTATCGGTGGGTTTTCTTCGAATGTTTTGCAGCGCTTAATATAGACTTCAGATGGAGTGGTTTTGCCGCCGGATATGCGTTCGACCTTCAGGGATTCATTGAATTTAGCAATAGCTTCGTCCCATTCCATCTTGAGGTAATGCTGCATGCCCTCGTCGAAAACCTTAAAGAGCTCTTTCTCCTGATCGCCAAGATTTCCCTTCATGGCGCAGACTTCGTAAACCTTGACAGGCTTTGACTTGCCCACAACCGTGATGTTGTCGATCATGCGGGCTTCGACCATATCCCTGATTTTTTTCTTTTCGCCGTTTCTGTTGAATTCTAGGTCCATTGTGTACTCGCTTACCACGGTGTAAATGCCGTACTGTTTTCCGGCTGCTTCCAGGCGGGCTGCGAGGTTGACGGGATCTCCCATCATTGTGTAGTTCATGCGCACGGAGCTTCCCATGTTGCCCACGACAATCTCTCCGCTGTTGATACCGATCCGCATTTTCATCTGGTGAACAATCTTGGGCCATTTGTCTCCGGGAATCCATTCTTCAGGAGGCATATTCTTGGTATTACGGTTCGGCTCTCCGGGCGCCTGTTTTTCATTCCGCCACTTCTCTCGGAGTTCGACAAGCTTGCTCTGCATGGCCAGAGACACCCGGCAGGCCCTGAGTGCGTGATCGGGAAGATCCATAGGGGCTCCGAAAAAGGCAAGGATCGCATCACCTTCATATTTGTCTAAGGTACCTTTCTCGGCGATGAGAATATCTGTCATGGCGGAGAGATATTCGTTGAGAAGCTCCACCAGTTGATGAGCCGTCAGTTTTTCCGAAAAAGTGGAAAAGCCCTCGATGTCGGTAAAGTAAGCGGTAATGGTTCTGGCTTCACCGCCGAGCTCGGGCATGGTCTTGCTTTTGTACATGTCGTCGATTAGTTCGGGTGCAAGGTAGCTTGAGAATGTAGCTTTAAGAAATCTTTTGTCTCGCTCCTCGGTGAGGTACTTGTAGCCTGTCAGGGACACGTAGGTCGGGACAAGGACAACGCCCACGGGGTAGACAATGTTCAGCCAGGCGCCCAGGTGACTGAACAGGTACTGACAGAGAAGGATGTAGGTTACGAGTAATCCGATGGTCACGGCCGTCCCGGGCAAGGCCCGAAGGCGCGGAACCGCCAAACCGACGATAAGCCCGAGCAGACACATGGCTGCCAGGTCAAAGATGGCTGCCCAGTTGGGACGCTGGATAAAATCCTGGTGCAGGATGTTATCAATGATGTTGGCATGAATCTCAAGACCCGGGAATACGTTGGAAAAAGGTGTGACACGCAAGTCGTATATACCGGTGGCAGTGGCACCAACCAGAACAATCTTATCCTTCAAGATCTCCGGAGGCACCCTGTGGTGGAGGATATCAGTAACAGATATGTGCGGAAAGGTCTTGCCGCTGCCGCGATAGTTCACCATAAGGCGGCCAAACTCGTTCGTGGGTGCTGTCAGTCTGGCGATCTGTATTTTTTGAACCCCATAGTCAGCTATAACAGGTGTGGGGGACCGACCGGTGTAGGCCCGAAGGGCTTGCACGGAAAGAGGGGCATAAAGGTGTTTCTGGCATCGGACAAGCAAAGGGACCCATCGGACGCCACCGTCCTGATCAGGAAACATGTTAAAATAGCCTGAATACCGGGTAGACCTGGCAAGGATCGCTATGTTGGACTGAGGCATGAAAGCATCTTGGAGCCGGACCCTTTGGGCTTGATCTGATGTATAGCGAATTATGGAGTAGCGTGAGGTTCGTGCATTTCTGGTCTGCTCCTCGATGGCGTTTTCGTCCAGGTGCTTGAGGCCTTCCGGGGTCATTTGAAAGAAATACCCCAGCACCACCCTTGCCTTTGAGGCCTTAATCGCTTCAGCAAAAATCAGATCATTATCGGCCCGCTGTCTGGCCTGCTTCAGGTAGGCATCAAGCTCGTCATCTCTTATACCAAGGCTTTTTACTATATCTTCAAAATCGGTGACCGCCTGAACAGTGCTGTTTTTGTCAGGTTCTAAGAAGCCTATATCAAAGGCAATGACCCTGGCACCGCTTTCAGAAAGGATGCGGACCAGTTGTGCAAATTTGGACCTGGGCCAGATCCACTTTCCCTGTTCCTGTAAGCTTTTTTCGTCAACTACCGCCAGGACGACCTCTGGCCCCGGGCTCACAGGACCCCGGGAAAGAAATCTCAGGTCAACCGTCTTCAACTCCATGAAGTCCAGGAAGGGCACGCCCTGGAGATAGGTCGCCATCCCCAGTACAATGATGCCAATGGTGATAGTTGCCGCATTGATCCTGAAGAGCCTTTTCAGGATTTTCTTATTAGACATGCTGTGACCATAGGAGATAAAAGCGGGAAAGTCAAGCTAAAGCTCTATTTTTATTGACACTATCGATGTATGCGGGTAGGGTGGAGTTGGATGAAACGTATTCTCACCATTGCCGGCTCAGACTCGGGAGGAGGAGCCGGGATTCAGGCGGACCTCAAGACCATAACGCTCCTTGGGGGTTTTGGCATGAGTGTGCTGACAGCCCTCACTGCGCAGAACACCATAGGCGTTTCAGCCATCCACGTTGTGCCCCCGGAGTTCATTGGACAACAACTCGATGCGGTCCTCTCAGACATCGGCGCGGATGCTGTGAAGACCGGTATGCTCTTCAACGCAGATGCCATTGAGGTTGTGGCTGACAGGCTATCGGCTTACGGCATCAAGAAGATCGTGGTTGACCCGGTGATGGTGGCAAAGGGTGGAGATGTTTTGCTCGTCCAGGAGGCCAGGGAAACCCTTGCAGCACGACTCATTCCCATGGCCCTTGTGGTTACCCCGAACATCCCGGAGGCAGAGGTTCTTTCCAAAAGATCGATCAGGACCAAAGACGATATTCATGAGGCGGCACGTATCATACACGCTATGGGAGTCCGGTATGTCTTGATAAAGGGCGGGCACCTGGCCGGCCCGGCTGCAGATTACCTCTATGACGGGGCAAACCTTGTTGAATTCTCGAAGCCGCGTATTGACACACCCCATACCCACGGCACGGGGTGTGCGTACTCTGCTGCCATTGCCACCAACCTTGCCATGGGACCTGGAATAATAGAGGCCGTTCAAAAGGCCAAGGATTTCATGCATACTGCTATCCGATTTGCCCTGCCGCTGGGCAAGGGGCATGGCCCGACCAACCTTTTCGCCGGGCATGCTCGCGAGCTGGAAAAGTACCGGGTCCTTGAGGCACTTAAGGCGGGTTTGGCCCGCCTCCAGACAGCCCCTGTGGGGGATCTTATCCCAGAGGTTCAGTCGAATCTCGGCTATGCCTTGCCGTTTGCCGAAACCCACAAAGACGTGGCCGCTTTTCCCGGCAGGTTGGTCCGGTTGGAAAGAAGTGTTGTCCCTGTCAGCAGCCCGGCCTTTGGGGCATCCAGGCACATTGCCACCATCATCCTTACCACCATGCGTTATGACCCCGAGTTTCGCTCGGCCATGAATATCCGGTTCTCAGAAGGGCTTATCCGGCAGTGCAAGGCTCTGAGGTGGAAGGTGTGCTCCTTTGACCGGGGTGACGAACCCGAGGCAATAAAACAACGGGAAGGCAGCACCCTTGAATGGGGCACAGAACGGGTGCTCTCAAAGGAAATAGGGATCCCGGACATCATCTTCGACAGGGGCGATGTAGGCAAGGAGCCGATGATCCGGGTCCTTGGAAGGAACCCGGAGGAGGTAGTGGGTAAAGTACTGAACTTAGGGGCTTCGCCCCAATTGGTCGAGTAGTCGAGTTGTTGAGTAGTCGAGTTGTTAACCACTTGACCATTTTCCCACTCGACCACTCGACTAAAGTCGCTGGAATTTCAATAGGTTGTAGAAATTCCGAGACGTCAAGTTATGAAATCGTTTCGCGATTTTATACGGATGTTGACAAAGTACAGAGATCGTCAAATAGTTGAGTGGTTGAGTGGTTGAGTGGTTGAGTGGTTGAGTGGTTGAGTGGTTGAGTGGTTGAGTGGTTGAGTGGTTGAGTGGTTGAGTGGTTGAGTGGTTGAGTGGTTGAGTGGTTGAGTTGGAAAATAAGCATGTTAAATCACCATATTAGAGCTACAAACATACAAAGTGACCAATTTTTAGGCAAAAGATATGAATTCAAATAATAATAACGACTTAACCACTCAACTACTCAACTACTCAACCACTTAACGAGGTCTGAAGTAAGGAAATCAAGTACGAATTAAAGAGAGGAAAAAATGGCGGGTGTCGCATCAACGAAACGAACCGAACTTACCTTACAGGGCTTGACAAAGGAGGTGGGCGCACTGAGCCGCAATTTTGGGTTTGGCCTGGAGGACATCGCCCACGTTGTTATACCCGGCTATCTGAAACGGCATTATAAGATTGACATGGGAGAATTCGAGAGAAAGTTCTTTGAAGTTAATGGAAAATTGGTAGAAATCAACCTTTTTGCTGAAGGCCGTATTAAGAAAGAGAAGATTACGATTTTTCGAGAGGATGTGGAATTAGTAGCTTCTTATCAAAGATAAGCATTATGTTTACGATCAGCTTGCCTCCTTACGCACCATCCCTTCCATAGTTCATGCCAGATTGGATCAATCCTGTGGCTAACGATTGTCCTCTCCCCTTGAATTCTTATCTTGACCATCCAGCGGGCTTTGTCTATCGTGAAGGATATGAATTTATTGAGATATATTGAATTCCTGGTGCTGATAATGCTTGTGCTGGTATTTAGCGCTGTCGCCCACCGACGAAACCTTGTCTGGAAAGATGAACTTTCCCTCTGGTTGGATGTGCTCAATAAGTCTCCCAACAAGGCCAGGCCACACAAGCACGTTTGGCGGCATAACTGCCGCCAAACGTGTTAAGTATTAGGTCGACAAACCCTTTCATGTATAGGCTCTCCTTGCCGGAGAGGACATGGCCGACATTTTTTTGTTGTTGGGCGAGAAAAGGATTCCCCGCCCTATGCTTGCCGTTTACCTCTGCCTATCATGGCACCCGAGACAACCAACGGTACTACTGGTCTGCCCTGCCAGTTGTGTTCCATAATTAAACCTTAGCAGATCATTTTCCGCCGTACCGTGTGCCCTGTGGCAGGAGATGCAGGTTACCCTCTCAGCACCAGCAGTAACAGTCGCCCCTGCATATCCGGGCGGATTCCATTTCAGATCATCAGGACCAACATTGCTGCTTATAGCCCAACTGGTAGGTATCAGGTTATCTGTTGGATGCCTGATCCATGCGCCTGCTGTCCCGCAATCGGTAGTCGATCCTGACTCATTGTGGAAGTCCCCATGGCATTTCGCACATAGCTCACTGATCGTCGTATCACCACTCACATCCGCGCTGTAGACATTGTAGTAAGCGGTTGTGCTAGGACTGCTAATCAGAGCTTCCTCGTAGTCATTGGTACCAACACCACTCCCGGTAACACCGGCGCTGCCAACATAGAGCATACGATATGCACTCGGGCTATGATGGCCGCCGCTAATAGCAGCCATATCATCCAGGTCACTCTGGTTGCCGTGACAACCGTTCGTTCCAGCACAGCCTAAGCCGTTTGTTGTTCCCGTGTACCAAGTGGTTTCAGCACCGTCAAACCCGGCAGGTGCCGCTGTTGCCCCAATATCGTGATTTTCGTTAGAATTGTTGTCGCCTGTCTGTGGCCCGGCGGTTCGAAAGAACCCACCTGCGAGGCAGTTATCATTAGTGGCACCAGATCCTAACTTCACATATGGGTAGGCGCCAACCAACGGGTCACTCCCGGTCGTGGTATGGCACCCAAGACAGTCATTAAGCAGGAGTGTGGTGTATGGTCCACCTGTGCCCCAGCCAGTATGCATCGACGTTCCGCCCTGGCTGTAGTGCATGGTGTGGCAGTTGCTACATATCCCTTGTACCGCTGCTGAGGCCGAGCCGGGAAGGACTGTGACCAGAGCTGCTGCTGCGACAAGAACTGTTAATCTGATCATGGTTTGTCTCATTGTTCTCACCTCCTTTATTGCTCCTTTTATTGGTTTAAAGGTTAATGTGATCATAGTTGTTTTCATTGCTAATACCTCCATTGTTGTTCATAAAAATTTGTTCGATTCGACTGCGTTTGCCATCTGTATTAAGCATAGTTCATGCCAAGAAGCCGAAAAAGAACCTGGTTTGCTTAAAGCTTCCTTATGACCGGTGGAAAATCCTTGGCAAGCTTAGCCGCTATGTGGGAAATCGTATAATTGATGAGACTGCAATTAGCTGATTTGATTGATATACTTTCGTGCTGCGTCAATGGCAGAACTGTTGTGAACGGGAAGTGGCGTTGCGCAAAATCACGCAGGAAAGGGGAGATTTTTTTGTTGGTAGGGAAAAACCAGGAGGAATGGGTTATTCAAAGGGACGGAAAAAGCGTAATATGTTACACGAGTGTAATATTACATATATGTAACATGTTACGGTTTCAGCCTTGATGATGGTTTGGGCCTCTTCAACGGCATTCTTGCCTGTGGGAGCGGCTTTCCAGCCGCGACGGTCGCGGCTGGAAAGCCGCTCCCACAGAAAGGCGATGCTGGATGCTGGATTCAAGATGGATCATTCAGTATCCAGTATCCGGTATCAGGTCATAGATAAGGTCCAAAGTCTATAACACAAGCACTAGGCGTTCACAGGTTCAGAGTTCACCTTGTTAAATTTCCCAAAGGGAACCCTATTTAACAGGGTGAACCGTTTCAGCCGTCGTAGCTGCGCTACTGTGGCGAAGTCGGCTCAGGGTTGCCTTTCCTTTCTTAGGTCAACCCTGAACCCGTCAACCATTCAACGGTTGAACCCCTGAACCCTGAACCCCTGAACCCCTGAACCATTGAACCCGTGAACGGTTAACACAAGCAAGACTATGCCTTATGATCAACCCCTGACATCCTCTACAACAATTCCGAAGTCTTGAATCTTTCTGTAGATGGTCTGGCGGCTTACGCCAAGCAGGCGTGCGGCCCTGGCCTTGTTCCAGGCTGTTTTCTCCAGGGCCTCAACAATGGCGTCACGGCCACTGGCAGGTATTTTCTTGAGGGGGGTTTCATGATCTTTAGTATGATCTTTTATTTCCGCGGGCAGATGATCAACCGTGATCGTCTGCCCGTGACAGAGTATAAAGGCATGTTCAATGGCGTGTTCCAACTCCCTGACGTTCCCTTGCCAGGGGTAGCGCATGAAGATATTTCGCACCTCATCCGATATGCCGACGATGTTCTTGTTGTCACGTTTGTTGAACAAATTGCAAAAGTGATCAACAAGCAAAGGGATATCTTCCCGCCTCTCACGGAGGGGTGGCAGGGGAATCTCAATGACCTTCAAACGGTAGTAGAGGTCTTGACGGAACTCTCCCAACCCGACCTTTTCTTTCAAGTCTTGATTGGTGGTTCCAATCACCCGCACGTCTATCTTCACAGGGGTGGAATCCCCCACCCGCTCAAACTCCTTTTCCTCCAGCACCCTGAGGAGTTTGAGTTGTATCCTGGGAGAGATGTCGCCGATCTCATCCAGCAAGATGGTGCCGCCATCGGCCATCTGAAAGCGTCCCGCCTTGTCCTTGACAGCGCCGGTAAAAGCCCCTTTGACATGACCGAACAGCTCACTTTCCAGCAGGCTTTCAGCGAGCGCTGAGCAATTCACCTTGACCAGGGTCCTGTCCGAGCGGATGCCTCCGTAGTGAAGCGCCTCGGCCACGAGCTCCTTGCCCGTACCGCTCGCGCCGGTGATCAAAACGGTGGTCTCCGCGTCGGCAAGGTCCTCCAAAAGCTTATAGATTTCCTGCATCTTTTTACTCTTGCCGACCAAATTCTGAAACTTGTGCCGCTCTTTCAATTCCCGTTCAAGATCAGCAAGCCTTGTTACGTCCCTGACCACCAGAACCGCTCCCATAAATTTGTTATCGCGGTTCATAAGCGGCGAGCTGTTCAGTGCCACGACCTGCCGGGGACGGTTTTGATGCTTGCATTCAATGCCATATTCCCTGACCGCATTTTTTGTCTTGAGGGTCTCCTCTAATGCCTTGTGGCATGATTTGTCGCACCTGGTCATAACACCATCAAATCTTTTGCCAACCAACTCCAGGGGGACAACGCCACAAATGGTTTTCGTTGCCTCATTGGCCTCTATTACTTGCATCTCAGTATCCACTGTAACTATGGCATCCTGAACACTTTTGAATATTGCCTCAAGGTTGTAACGGTATTTTTCCTTTTCAGCCTCAATCTGGTCCTTTTCATCCACAAGGGCCTTGTGATGAAGAGCCATGTTGGTTGCTCGGAGAAGCGTCTCTTTGTGTATCGGTTTTGAGATGTAGTCAAAGGCACCCAGGCGGACTGAGTTTGCTGCGGTTTCCACATTCGGCTCGCCCGTGATCATGATAACAGGACACCCCAGCCCTCTATTTTTGACTTCCCGAAGTAGATCAATCCCTGTGCGGCCGCCAAGGATAATGTCCGCAAATATCAGATCCGGCGCCCCGCTTGAGATGCTCTCGATCGCCGAGTCATAGTCTTTTGCAGTCACCACTTCATGCTGTTCCTTACCGAGGAACGATTTGAAGGTGAAACGGATGCTTTCTTCATCGTCTATGACAAGAATCCTAGGCATCAGGGACCCTCCATCTGTTATCCACCGGCAGATCGACTATGACCTTTGTATACTCCTCCTCCACACTCTGAAACCAGAGTCTTCCTCCATGATCCTTCACAATACCGTAGCTGATGCTCAAACCCAATCCCGTGCCCTCACCCTTTGGTTTGGTGGTGAAGAAGGGATCGCATATTTGATCCAGTATGGGCGCGGGTATCCCTGTGCCGCTGTCGTAAAATGTGACCCTGACAAAATCCTGTTCATCGACCCTGGTCATTTCACCGCTAATTTCAAGTATCTTGTCTTCGTGTGATCCCGGAAATTTCTTGTTCAAGACATACCGGGAATTGCTCAGAATATTCAAAAAAACCTGTTGAATCTGCTGGCTGCGTGCCCGGATCCTGGGAAGGGTATCGGGCACATCCACCTTGAGGTTTATGCCGTCTTTGAGGATCTGTTTTTCTACCAGACCGAGGGAATCTGCAAGGATATCCTTTGGTAAGGCAAGGCTGTGCTCCATCCTTTGATCTCGTGCGAATGACAGAAGGTTCTTGACGATATCGGCAATGCGGTTTCCCTCTTTGATCATTCTCTGAGGGATTTCTGTCTCTTCGCCATCCCCATCAGCCTGATCGACAAGTATCTGAGCGTAGTTAATGATGCCGTTTATGGGGTTGTTGATCTCGTGGGCCACACCGGCAGCCAGTTCACCCAGTGCGGCAAGGTGGCCTGCCCGCATGGCCTCGGCCTGCAATACCTTTCTTTTGGTAATATCTCTTATTAGTCTTATGACCTTGATCTCACCATCGGTGTCAGTGAAAGGCGAAAAACTTATCTCGTAGTTTCTTTGATCCGCTGCAACGAGTTCAATAGGTTCCACCTTGTCTCGTTCGACCGCTTCATGGATTGGGCAGTGCTCACAGGGGTCCGTCAACTGGATATAGGCGGGGTAACATTTTTCCCCTATCTTGTCGCCGAATCGGCTCATGAGAACTTCATTTTGGTACTCGATGATGCAGTCACGGTTGACGATATCCACCCCCTCACCCAGGGCGGAAAGCATCCCTTGAAACTTGTCACGTTCAGATCGCAGTTCCCTGGTGCGCTCGTCTACCCGTATTTCCAGTTCGGTTTTGGCTTCTTGCAGTGCCTCTTCGGCACGCTTGCGCTCTGTGATATCCCTTGCCACCCCATACGTGCCAAGAAATGTCCTGTCCTTCCGGGTAACCGACGGGTCATACACGCCAAAGGCGCTAAGCTCCGTGGCCAGGTAGTCTACATCAAACGGCTTTGGTTCTCCCATGCTCGTCTTTAAGCGCAGCTCAAGCCTTTTGGTAGCACGTTCCCCTGTCCTCCGCTCATTGAAGCGCCACAATGCCCTGTCTTTGTCGTCCCGATAAACAATGAAGGAAAAGTGCTTTCCGAGCAACTCCTGTGGACTGAACCCAAGAAGCTTTTCCACTGCACCGCCGACAAACGTGAATTTGCCTTCAGGATCGAGCGTATAGATGATATCTGGGGAGCTTTCAATCAGAGTGCTATATCTCTTCTCGGACTTCCTGAGTTCGCGGAGTAAACGTTTTTCTTTTATCGCCCGCTCTAACCTGGCCTGAAGTTCGGCCTGCTCAAACGGTTTGGCCAGATAGTCAATGGCCCCGGCCTTGATGATATTGCTATAAGAATATTCAGAGGTGTACCCTGTCATGATGATAAAGTCTAAATGGGGGTATCTTCCCCTGGCCTTGTTCATGAATTCAACCCCGTTCATCCCAGTCATTGCGATGTCAGAAATGACGATGTCAAAATCCTCTTTTTGAAGCCTCTTCAAGGCTTTCTCACCGCTTGAAACCGCGGCGCACGAATAGCCCATCCTGCGAATCATACGCGTGGTCACCTCTTCCACTGCTTCGTCATCATCAACAATCAGGATGCCCTGGAGTTCTTGGT
>JAFDKF010000172.1 GCA_019307135.1 Deltaproteobacteria bacterium | reverse complement strand
CCTCCGATTGACGAAGTAGCCTGGAAACAAGCCAGCGAATGAATTTACCGCCAGGAACGCCAAGAAACGCTATTCAATTAGACAGGATTAACAGGATTGACAGGATAATTCTTCTGTCTTTCCGCCTGCCCGCCACCTGCCCGCAATGCTTCGCAACGCGAGGCGGGCGGGTCGCGAGGCGCTCAGGCGAGGCGGACGGGGATGAAAGGCAGAAGACTCAGTCCGCAGTGTAAACATTTGAGTAAGAAGATAATTGGCATTGCGGTTGAGATCGACTTTTCGTGTTTTCGTGGTTTCGTGATTAATTTTTTGTTTTCAACCCTCTTTGGTTCCGGTTTGTCCGAGTTAGGAAGACTGTGTATGGAATTTTGCCGTATTGCGCCTGATGTGATACTTGGAAAGGACGTTAAGATACATGCTTATGTGAATCTTTACGGATGCTCTATTGGGGATAATACTAAGATTGGGGCTTTTGTTGAGATCCAAAAGGGAGCTAGAATTGGAAAAAATTGCAAGATATCAAGCCATACCTTCATTTGTGAGGGAGTGACCATCAAAGACAACGTCTTTGTAGGTCACAACGTCACTTTTATCAACGACAAATACCCCAAAGCAACTAATGAAGGGGGAAGGCTACAGACCGAAGAAGATTGGTCTGTGGTACCCTCAATCGTTGAAGAAGGGGTATCTGTTGGTTCAAGCGTGACTATTTTGTGCGGCATAACCAACAAACCCCGCCTGCCCTGTGGAATGCGGAGCATATTCCTCCGATGTAGGTCAGAATGTCAAAGATCCGCCGAGGCGGGATCGTACTGGGGTGCAGTGGCTCAGCCTACTTCACTGGGGTAAATCCTGTCTGACAAAAAAAGGAACTAAAAGAATCATACTATACCCTGCCCTTCCGAGCTTACGTAACCAGATTAGGGCTTAATGGCTCCTGAAGAAATACCGAAGGGTGTTAAGAATTCGACAATACTCCCGAAAGGCGTCAACCAAGGGTTTCAACAGGGAGAAGTGTTATTCTTGAAGTGGTATCTTGACTTTTTGCCAGGCACATTTTATTAAGTCAGGGGGTGACGGATATGAGACAGAGCATGGTTAAGCAGATAAAAACCTTCGAGGATTTTTGTAAATTAGTCAAGGAAGTTAACATAAAAATGCAAAGGGTGATAGTTGCACTTCAAGACGGGCAGTCTGTTGAAATAATGCCACACAAACTAGAAAAAGCAGGTGAACTCAGGTTCAAAAGGATATCAGAAAAGGATCATGTGGAAGCAGTCAGGACAATGGACAAGATTCAGGCAAGACTTGATGAGACAGAGCCTTATTATAAAACCGTCGAAGATGCAATAGAATATGCAAGAAGGAGAGGATATGCTGCTCATTGATTCAGATGTCTTTGTAATTGACCGCAGGTACAGGAAAGATCCAAAATATGAGCTAAACAAAAACTTCCTCGATTTTGTTCATGAAAAAGAGAAATATACCACCATTTTTAACGTACTGGAAATAACCGGGATTCTTTCCTACAACCTTTCTACATCAGACATTGAAGCATTTTACTACGCCTTTCCCAATTATTACAAAATAAACATAATTTGTCCGGCTACTAATAGCCTATCGGCGGATTCCTTTATGAGTAAGCTTACAGACGATATCTGCGAGATCATAAAGAAAAAGATGAATTTTGGAGATGCTCTTATATTGAAGACTGCTATTGACAATCATATTGAGACCTATGTTGGATGGAATATCAGGCACTTCAAAGGAAAGGCAAAAATGAGTTTTTATACGCCCGCAGATTATCTTGAAGCTCATGACAAAATGTAAAATTAAGACTATCACGAAAGAACGAAAACACGAAAAAATAGCCGAACGACTCCGGGGTGTTCTCTGCCTGCCCTCCTTGCCCCGTGAGATGCGAAGCATATTTAACTGGGGCGGAGCCTATTCCACAGGGAGAGGTTTCTCAGTTTCATCCAGAAACTGAGAAAACAAAAAATCCCGAAAATCCTGTGAATCCTGTCTGACGAAAATGCAAGTACCTTTCCTCGATTTGAAAACCCAAAACCGCGCCCTAAAGGCAGAGATCTTGCCTTTATGGGAAGAAATCTTGGACTCAGCCGCTTTCATTGCCGGCAAGCACGTAAGTGCCTTCGAAGAAGAATTTGCAAGTGCCTGTTCTGTGAAACATTGCGTTGCGGTAAACAGCGGGACAGATGCCCTCCGATTTATTTTCCTCGCCTTGGATTTAAAGCCTGGCGATGAGGTGATCACGGTACCCAATACCTTTATAGCAACAACCGAGGCAATTACTCAGGCAAGCGGGAACATCGTATTCGTAGATATTGATCCAGAGACATACAATATGGATCCTACCAAGATCGAAGCCGCAATTACTCCGAAGACAAGAGGCATTGTGCCGGTTCATCTATATGGCCAGCCCGCAGATATGGACCCCATTCTCGCCATTGCCGAAAGACACGGCCTATGGGTTGTAGAGGATGCCTGCCAGGCTCATCTTGCGGAATATAGAGACCGCAAGGCGGGTTCTATGGGGATTGCCGCTGCTTTTTCCTTTTATCCCGGGAAAAACATGGGCGCTTGCGGTGAAGGCGGCGCCGTCACGACGAACGACGAGGATCTCGCCGCTAAAGTCCGTATGCTTCGAGATCACGGACAGGCAAAGAAATATTATCACGATATGGAAGGTTACAATGGCCGCTGTGACGCTCTTCAGGCTGCCGCCTTAAGGGTTAAGCTCAAACACCTTCCTGCATGGAACGAAGCACGCAGGAAAAACGCAAAACGTTATTTCGAACTCCTATAGACCTTACGAAAAAGATTTTGGGGTTCCATTTTTCTAGAGACAATCAGTTTTAGATAATATATGAGCATGGTTGGAAGTCTATCCAAAGGAGGAACAACCATGCCAGGGATTCGCATCACCGCCAGAACTCAAACCAGAAAGAAATTGGAGAAAGTCCTTTACCAGGCTGAAAACAGAGGAGACCTGCGTACGGGCAAGCGGATTATAGCTATACTTGCCGTGCTTGATGGAGTCACATACACACAAATTGCTTCCATCCTCAAAGTCTGTGAAGAATCTATCCGTTTGTGGGCCAACGCATTTCTATTAAGAGGAGTCGAGGGCCTCAAATCCGGGAAGCCCCCTGGCAAACCTTCAAAGTTGACCAAGACCCAAAGAAAGGAACTGGATAAAATCATCACTGAAGGTCCTGCTAAAGCAGGTTTCCCTGGAGCCTGTTGGCGCAGCCCGATGATTCAAAGCCTGATTTATGAAAGGTTCGGTGTCTTTTACTCCGTGCATTATATTTCGCAACTTCTCAAAAACATGGGGTTTTCCTATCAGAAGGCCAAGTTTGTTGCCGACCATAAGGATCCTGAAAAACGCAAAAAATGGTTGAAGGAAAAATGGCCGGAAATCTTCAGACTAGCTCAAGAAAAGAACGCCTATGTTCTGTTTGGAGACGAAGCATCCTTTCCTCAGTGGGGCTCTTTAACCTATACCTGGGCCAAAAAAGGACAACAACCTGTAGTAAAAACCTCTGGAAACCGTAAAGGATACAAGGTATTAGGCCTGATAGACTATTTTTCAGGTCGCTTCTTCTGCGAATGCCATGAAGGGCGTCTCAATTCTGAATCATATGCAAACTTTTTGAAGGAGGTGCTGTCAAAAACCAGAAAACACATCATCCTCATACAGGATGGTGCCAGCTACCACACAAGTAAAGCAATGAAGCAGTTCTTTGCCCCAAAAGCACACCGTATAACTGTTTACGATCTGCCATCCTACTCTCCGGATTATAATCCCATCGAAAAGCTATGGAAAAAAATCAAGGAAAAGGAAATCCACCTTCATTATTTCCCCACTTTCGATTCGCTAAAAAATAAAGTACATGAGGCTCTTCTTCACTTCAAAGACCTGAAAAATGAAGTCCTCTCACTTTTTGCCTTCTACCGCGATCTGGCAGAAGCCTTGTGAAGAAATAACCCCAAAATGTTTTTCTTAAAAGCTATATGAGCTATATATGCCCTTCTTGTTTCTCTATATGGCTTATCTTTTCTCTTACCCATGAACGCACCAGTTGGGCTCTATCGATGCCTGAGCGTTTGGATTCTCTGTCAATTATTCTGACGTCCCTGGGATCAAGCCGCAATTGGATCAGCTTTTTCGGTGGACGTGTGAATCTCAGAGTTCCCTTTTGCCACCCTTCAAAGTCTTCCGGCTGATTCTTCTCCCAGAAGTTCTCCAGCTCCTCATCATTCATGGGTGGTATGTCTGACAGTTTCTTGGAAGGTTTCATCGTTTGCCCCCTCTTCTTTTGCTGTACATTTTCCTTTGAGTTGTATTCATGTCCCTTGCCGTGATTATTTTCAGCACATTGCTGCCGGGCTTAAAGCCCAATTCAGAGGCTTCGTCCGAGGACAAGACTCTAACCAATGAGAGAAGGTATCTTCCGGCAAAAGTTTGCCCGTAAACAAAATAACAATCCCTGTATGTAATGGAAAAGGCGCAAGGATCATCGTAAATAACCTCTTCAATTTCCCAGATTTCAATATTATGTTTTTTGGCGAGCTTTTCTCTTACTCCTGAAGAAACAGTGATTTCGCATTGAAAAACCTTCCCTCGCCCCATTGGCCGACACCCCCGTGTTCGGATACTGGATAGTATCTTACAGTATCCAATAGTATCTGTCAAACAAAAACAGGGGACATAAGGCAGAGCCGCAGACCCACGGACCGACACTGACTTTTACCCATTTCCGCTCAAGGCTGTTTTGGGTAAAAAAACAAGGTATTTTGGTACATCAATAGCGAAAAGAAAAACCGTATTAGAATGAAACAACTCATACAAAAACTCAAAACCGGTAATATGCAAATCCTTGAAGTGCCTGTGCCGAACTTGAAGCCGGGAATGGTCTTGATATGAAACAATTATTCGCTCATTTCAGCGGGGACAGAGGGAAGCACGGTCAAAGCGGCGCGAAAAAGCCTCATCGGCAAAGCAAAGGAGAGACCCCAGCAGGTGATCCGCAGATTACCCCGGTTAAATAAGAAGACAAATACATTTAACGGGGCAGGCGCAGATTACACGGCTTAAGAATATAGACCAATGAGGGATGAAAGGACTTACAAGATTATCGGCGCTGCCTTAGAAGTACAATCCACAGATTACGATAATCTGAATTAGGTATGCTATTCGGTTTGCATGCCGAGAAAATCACGAATAGATGCTTCGGGAGCCCTTCACCACATCATTGCCATGGACGAGTTGGGGACATCCTTAAATAAAAAAGAAAGAGTACAGGGGTCGCTTCTCAACTTTTGACAGATATCACGCTTCTGCGAGTAATTCGTGTTTCAACTCTGTAATTCCCGACACAAAAAAGTTACCCATTTCACCTCAAGGCTGTTTTGGGTAACTTTTTCAAAAGCAAAGAAGCTTTTCTTTAGACAGGATCTACCGGATCTCTGGGATTTTTTTGTTTTCAATTATACTTGACTCTATTCAAGTATCCGGTAGGATATAATAAATCGCGAACGGATGGAAGCGCCTGTACAAATAATTGCATCGCGCCGTGAAGAAAGAGGCATAATATATACCTTTAGGTGCGGTGATGCGGAAGTTGAGATTCTTTTCTTGAATCATTCCATCGAAAGAGCGAAAAAATGGCAGCTTTCCATTGAACAAATTGGAGAATGCCTCTTGTTGCCAGATGAGGTGCTGATCGGTCATTTTGAGAGGTATATAGCTCATAAAGTGATTGGAAAACATCTCATACGGGCTGTTTACGAATATGTCGAGGCTTTGCCCGTCGTGATAACTGTTTACTTCCCGTATGTTGACAGGTACTTTCAGGGGGGATCCACTTATGAAGATAAGATACTCGAGTGATGCCGATGTCTGCATTATTGAACTAAAGCCAGGTATTCCTAAAGACTCTATTGATCTGAAAGAAGGCGTTATTTTGCATCTTGACCAAGATGGCAATCCACTTGAAATAGAAATAATTGATGCCTCAAAGTTTATTTCTTTGGATGAGGTTAGTTTTTCATTGCCAACGGCTAAGCCTTCAGGGGCAACACAATATGCATCCAGTTGATATCACAGCACATCCTGCAAATCCCCGAGGCAACAGCGAACAGCCTGACAAACTACCAATTGGACAATCTCTAACCTTCCCCTCCATTGTGGCAACGATAACATCATAACCGTAACTGCCAAAGATGCACATAATAACACTGCGTCAGCCACCCTAACCATAGACGTCAAGCCCTGCCCCGTCGGAGGATTCGTGCTTCAGTAGCCACAAACTTTTTATTCGACAGGATTTCCAGGATTTTATGGATCTTTTTCCTTTCTCACTTTCCAGATGAAAGGCAGAAAATCTAATCCGCTTGCCCTGTTTAAACAAAAATTGTCTAAGCCCTTCATAGCTCATCACGCCCTACTGAGATCAGGACTACCTATTTATTGAAGTTCGGGATATTTAACAGGGCCTCCAGTGGAGGGTAATCTTTCTCAGTCAGGACTAATCCGGGGCGATCCTTGGTCAGAGTGATTGCTGGATTTTTCTTAAACGATTTTTCTTAAACGGCGTGTATAGATTTCAAGATAATGTTTTTGGGGTCACCAATCTTCTGCTTTCCAAGGGGGCTTTTTGGGCGTCAACTTATTGATACTGGATACTGGATACTGTATGGCCACAAAATTGGGTTGGAATTCCCTAATTTTCAGCTTGCCACTGACTGAAAAGCCGCAAGCAATTGCTTTTTAAAATCTGGTGACCGAAGCGTTTTGGTGATTTTGCGAGAAGAATGTATTTTTTTCTTTTGATGGTGATTTTTCTCCATCTCCCTAATTATTTTCACATCTATTTCGGCAAATTTTTGCGCCATATTTATTTTTTCTCCAAAAATCAGTTTCATGTAATTTGGATTTTTCAGGTTCTCTACTAGTGGTAACTGTTCCGGGACATTATCCAAATTGCGCCGGATCGAATGATTCCCGTGAATTCTTCTAAATCCATAGTTGAGCCATCTG
>JAFDKF010000171.1 GCA_019307135.1 Deltaproteobacteria bacterium | reverse complement strand
TTACCTCCCATTTGCCTCTTCAACCATGCCACGAGCAGTCCCAATAACCTGTTCTTTCCATATATTCTCAGGTCTCGCATGGCAGGCGGGTCGTACCAATCCGCCACCTTGCAAGTCTGTTCGGCGGCCGTGTTTTATTCCTTTTTCTATACCAGTGAAATAACTGTCGCAACCAGCTTTATACCAAGATGAAACCTTTCCCTGTCATACAATGCTGCCTGTGAAGTATTCAGAGATTGATTTCACGGCACAGGAAGTATTCAGAGATTGATTTCACGGCACAGGCATATTGTCGGTATGTTCGGCGGGCTACTTTAAGGGTTTCGCCAAAGTGGAGGAGCACGTCTTCGATGGTCTTTTCTGCCAATGCCTTATTTTTGACCCCAGTTGAATGGTTTTCAAATTCAACGGGGCAGGATTAACTGGATTTTCAGGATTCATTCTTGCTTTCTCAGTTTCCACCTGCCCGCCATCGGCTTCGCCTTCAGGCGAGGCGGGCGGGGATGAAACTGAGAAAAACCAATCCGCTTATCAGCGGAGGGAACTTCTTTTTCTAATTTTGGGATGAGGTGGGTTTTGCGGCGGCCAAGGATGGTGCTGTGGCCTGTCCAGGGGTATTTATCCATCTCTTTGAGGTCGTTCACCAGGCCTGCTCTTAGTGGATAAGCAGTTATGTTAATTTGCTGCGGATGGACACCAGCTTTTTGATAATTTCCGGCGATTCTTTCAACTCGCACAGAGGGGAAAGCTCCTCAAAAATATAGGCCCAATCGAGGTTGCCTTGCTGACGGACGATGACACCCTCCACATCTACCCAATCCTGACCCCGATCAGCAAATGTTTTCATGACAATCAAATCCTCGGCTGAGCATGTAAGGAGTTTAAGGCCGGGCATGAATTCATAGTGTGTCGAGTGGTCTACCACATTTTCCTCGAAAGGCAGCGCAGCCAGTACGATGTCTATACCTATATCTCCCGATGATCGCAACAGCAGCACCCTCCGCTCAAGGGCGAATTCTTTTGTATCTTCTCTGCGCCCCTCGTAATGTTTCATTAGTTCATCAATATAGGCTTCCTCCGTGCCGAAACCGGTCAGCAACGCGACATCTACATCCACGGTCAAGCGTGGCTCTCCCCATCTTTGAAGCGCAATTCCTCCGATAAAACTAAATCGCCACCTGTTTCTTTCAAACAAACCCTGAAGGTCCGAAGCCAGTTGAAAAAGCGGGATCATTGTCGCAAACTTTTAAAAAGCTCTTGCTGTTCCACTAAACCCGAATAAGGCTTGGGCTTATGATGAAGAATAGCCACCTTAAAGGCGTCATCCAAACTCTGGATTGCTCGGGAGGTATCGGATTGCCTGATTCGCTCATGCCGCATTCGTTCCAATTCCTGTCCGGTGTCTCTCCAGCCTTTGATCCATCTCAGTATCAAGTCTTTATTTTTTTCTGTCATAGACCACTTTCTTCTATATGAGGGCCCCTTGGGGTCATGGCCCCTTGGGGTTGGCCCCTTGGGGTCAGGCCCCTTGGGGTCAAATCTTTCCTCTTGACAAATGGATGCAACATGCACCGGCAAATTGGGGACATTGGTAACAAAAGTAACTTAAAGGCTCTTTTCCCATATTTCCTGGCACGGATAGAGGCGCAAAGCTCAAAGGTAAAAGCTGAAAGCTTAAGGCTCAAAACGGCCACAAACCTTTGGAATCCAGGCATCTAGATTCCAAAGGCACTCAGTCCCGCTTATAATAATTTTTCAAAACCTGCCTGCTTAAAATGGTGATCAGAAGTTATAGCCTTGCTAATACCTCTATCTTTCATCACTGTAAAACTAATACAATCGGTAAGACTCCATTCCTTATCCATGCGGGTCCTAAACAGTTCCCAGCCCTGCTCTATCAATTCCTCATCCACATGGATTACCTCTAAAACACGAAGCTCTTCAGCTCTCTTAATCTTTTCCATCAAGGCTAACGCTAAAGGACGCATAAGAGTCTTGCTAAAGGAATTACAAGTTTCTACTAAAACTGCATCCGTAGTAACGCGCCGGCTTCTACGCAGAGTACGGTACACTCGTACCGCCTCTTTGTGAAGGTCGTCGCGCCGATGAACCAATGCTATCCAGCCTGCTGTATCCACAAAAACAGCCTGTTTTCTTCTCACTTCTTTTCCATCCCATAAAGGTAATGATCATGCTGGTGGGCTAAATCCCTTGGGGCATCTTCGGGGGAAATAGGTGCCCATTCCTCAACGTGTAGAAATGGATCAGCATCAAAGTTTGGTTCCGTCTCTACTTCTTCTTCCGGAGTTACAAGCACCCTCATTCCATCAAAAAGTTCTGCCCCTTCTCTTAAAAGCACAACATTACCCTTTACAATTCCTTTGTATGGCATAGCTAACCCTCCTAGGTCTATGGCTTATGGGTCACATCTTCATTTGTCATTTAGGCCCAATACCCGACCGCCGATGGTGACTTTAACTTGTCTCTATTACGACATGACCACCTTGTTGCGGGAAATTCCTTTTTCCAATATCCTCTCCAGAACATCCTCCCTTGACCCGACGGCAGTGATGAAGATTCTGTCGAAGGAAAGCGACTCAAGTTTGGCAGGATCTGTGACAACGCGCCCCAAATATTTTTCGCCTATTTTCTTGTCGTCTACCACAGCCACCATTTCAATGGGAGTCTCTTGCAAAGTAACGTGCGCGATTTCTGCAAAGTCGCTTGCGCCGTAAAAAACGATGCGATGGACCCCGTGAGCAACAAGGCCCTTGAAAAGTTCGCGCAACTTCCTGCGGGCATTCCTGTAAAACTGGAAGGAATACTGGATGTACTCATAGGTCAAGCGCGTCTTTTCGGCAGCCCCTTTGGGCGTAAGCATGTACTTCACCCGATTTCTTGGGATAGTGGTGATCTTAAAGTATCCCTTGTGGGCAAAACGCTTGATAAACGAGTTGACAAGCCCCAGGGAGACATTCAACTTCCTGGCTATGTCCCGCTGGCTCGGAGCGTGGTCTTTGTCGATCTCTTCAAGGAGTTGCAAGGTGCGTAGATCTTGATGGTCCATATTTTAGATACCGGATTCTCGATACTCGATACTGGATTCTCGATGATATCGCAAAGAGCTTAGCGCGTAGTGGCCAGAGCGTTGCTGGTTGCCGGTTGTGGGTTCCGCTTCAAAACTCATCAAATTAGAAAAAAATCCGGTCAACAGACATAGCTCCGCCTGTTAGGTTACACGAGGCGTTTCTGACAACCCAACGAAAACAAGAGTTTTTTGAATTGGCGTGAACCCCCAAGGCGTTCACCCTTTGAACGTTCAGGAAACGAACACATTCCGGATCGCGTGTCAAGCAAAATCTGCTCTATTCGGTTTTTTGGTCTGTTTCGTCTGCTCGAATAGTCAAGCACCAATCGATGATGAAAACAGAGCGTGCAAAACCGATCAACCTGGTCCCAAAGCTAATAAGAGTTACAGAGAGCAAGGAGCCAATGCTTGCAGCCTTAATGATGTTCATAAGGTCCCTAATGCTCGTATATCGCCACATACCGCGGTAAAGGTCGCAGAAATAGAAAATGACGATTTTGACGCCAATAACAAAAGGGAAAGCCTTCTTCAATACACTCAAGTTGCCAGCCGGGATATCAAAATTAAAGCGCAACAGATGGGCACCATACCAGCCAGCGGCCAGCAGCAGAGCATCAATGCCCAAAATTACCAAGACATTCCTGTGTAATAATCTGGTTTTCATAGCTTACCTCACGGATTTACCAAGGGGGAGTAGGCACTACGGAGCACAAAGTAGGCAGCCTTTTTCGTTAGTCGTTATTCGCCAATAGCTGCAATAGCTGTTAAATAGGCTCTCCAAGCATCTGCCGTTGAAGGTTCTTTCTTTCACAGGGTCAGATACGCGAATAGCCCGCCATAAGCGGTCGCATACGTATCCGGTCGTCTTCAACAACCGCAAAATGTCCATTCCAGTCAGAACGGCTCTCTAAAAACTCTTCGTAGGATTTTTTTGTCCAGCGATGTCCGCTGGACAAAAGTCTGTGTCAGTTTGTGGCTAAATTATTCAACAATATCGGGTACTATCATTACTGAATAATGACTCTCATAACCTCTTCCAAACAAGTCTCTGTGGAAGGCTGCAGATTTTCCTGTTTACCTATATGCATTATCCCAACCAATCTTCAATTCGTCTGTAGGATTGAGCCAATAGTAACTATATCGCTTAAGAACCTTGCCAGCCCATTGTTCAGTAACCCGCAAGTTGCTGCCATCGTTTAGATATAGAATCAATCGCAATGTCTCGCCATCCATCTCAAGGGGAACAATGCGCTGAATTACCTCGGCAAATTTTTCCTCGATCTCCAGTAAACGTTCAGACGCCAACATAGCGTTCCTCACCACTGAACCCCGTATGCGGCTATCGCCTCTAAATCCACAACTTGCTTTCTTGCCTTTTGCACCGCCTCCGTCCAGTGATGCCACATGATATAGTCTTCGTGCATTTCATGGTCAGCATCATCCGGCAATCCTTTTGTATCATCCAGCTCAGCCAAAGATGTAAGGTATTTCTCTTCAAAATGCCGGACTTTGCTCTCAGCCAGAAAAAGCCGTTTCTTCCATTCCGAGAGACGTAATGCAACTCCATGGCTAATGACAGATACTTTCTCTTCAGTTGATAATGATGAAAATCTGTTTTCAATGCTCTCATTTGCAGCAGGTCTCATGTTAAAAACCTCCAATTGTAAGGTATTCCTTAGTCATTTAGCCACAGACTCACACAGAAACACACGGACGAAATAATATTGGGTTATTTTCGCGAAGCGATGACTTTCTTTGTCCAGCGAAGCCTGCCCCGTTAAACGCGTAGCCTGTTTATCTGGGGTCCGCCGGACAAAAGTCTGTGCCCGCCCCGTAGCTCCGGAAGATGGTACTGGGGTCAGTCTGTGTGCGTCTGTGGCTAATGCTTAATGCCTTTAATAGCTAATAAAAGGGTCCAGTTCTTCCCTGTGCTTCATTCCGCGGAAAATTTCATAAGGGATATCAAGATGAATAACGGGTTCCGGTATGGACTTTCCCATTTGCGAAGCCCGTCAGCGCTTGGAAAAAAGATACCGGGACTTATGCCTTGCCTTTCTTTCACCCAGTGATCTGTGGGTGCTGGTATTGGCTTCATTCCAAGCTTTTGAAAAAGACCCACGGAACGGGGCATGTGATAAGCAGAGGTAACCAATATGAATTTGTCATTTCCTATTATGCCTTTAATGAGCCGGGCCTCATCTTTTGTGTCTTTGGAACCTGACTCGAGGATCATATCCTGCTGGTCTACCCCAATTGCCAGAGCAACATCAGCCAGAACATCGGCATTTGGCACCGGATCAAAAGCACTTCCGCCTGACAGAATAAGCTTGCTTTCTGGGAGCATGTTGTGGAGTCGAATACCCTCCACAAGTCGAGCCATGGAGTCATCTGAAAGTTGACTAGTGATGGGGATCTGTGGGTCAGATGTGTGTCCACCACCCAGCACCACTACCCAGTTTACATCACAGATCTCTTCCGCTTTTAGCAGTGGCCGGTACCTATATTCCAAAGGTCGCAGGAATACATTCGAAACAGCGCTATAGCTTAACGCCGCGAGTAAAACGACGCCTATGGAAACGACTATCTTCCCGGTCCTTTGCCTGCGAGTAAACCAGAGCAAGAGCAGGCCCAGCAGCAGTATTTCGAGGCAAAGAGGCACAGGGAAAAATAAAGGGGCTACTATTTTTTTCAGCAAAAACATGTTCCTTTACCCCATAAGCTAACAAGTCACCAACGTTATTCCGTCCTTGATGGGCGACCACAGGCCCCTGCTTCCAGGCACAGTTTTATACTGCGTTCCGGCTTCAGCTGGAGTAGGAATTCTTCACAGGGAATGCAATGTATGTCCTTAATCATCAGACTTTCCTTGCCACGGTATAGAAAACATACCCCTGCTTCCGGGTAGTCATGCTTGAAATTGACCAGACCTTTAAGCATTTTGGAGTGTATTTTATCAGTGTTCTTGACCTCATAAGCGCAGAATGTGTCAGGTCCGTAAACAACCAGATCAACCTCTACACCGGACTTGGTCCGCCAGAAATATAAATTATCAGAACCACCGCGGTAACTTATCCAGGCCCGCAAATGCTGGACAACCAGACCTTCCAGGGTGGCTCCGTCAATTTCACTGGGGCTGTCAAGTGGGCCTGCGGGCCGTAAGGCCCTGAATACTCCGGCATCAAAAAAGAAGATCTTGGGATGAGCAGAAAGATGACGCTTAGCCCTTTTGGAAAAAACAGGGACCATGAAGGCCAGCATCAGGTCTTCGAGAATTGAAATATAACCTTCAACTGTTTTCCTTTTAACCTGGCAGTCCCTGGCAACGTCGGAAATATTCAGTACAGAACCATGTGAAAAGCTGATCGACTCAAGAAAACGGTTGAAGGAACCAATATTCCTGACCAGACCTTCAAGCTGTACTTCTTCTCTAATGTAAAGTCCCGTATAGGCAGACAAACTCTCTTTTTTATTGGGCGAGTCAAGAACCAAAGGGACGAGGCCTGTTGTAAGCGCATCGGGTAGCGAGAATGAACTGCCAAGTTCGGCGGCCATGAACGGATGCATCGATCTGACCAGGGCTCGACCGGCCAGCAGATCCACGCCGGCGCGTTTTAATTTTCTGGCGCTGGAACCGGTCAGGATAAACCGCAGATCTTTTCTTTGTTCAATAAGCTGGTGAACAACATCCAGAAGCTCAGGCAGTTTCTGGATCTCGTCGATGATGATCATGTCTCCGGCAGATAAGGTGGCGCAGATATCTTTTAAACGTTCCGGTTTTGCGGAGAAACTTCTGAAAGCATCCGGCGCCAGAAGGTCGACGTAATATGCCTTGGGGAATTGCTGCCTGAGCCACGTGGATTTGCCGGTCCCCCGAGGACCGAACAGAAAAAAAGTTTGTCCGGGGTCATGGAAAAAACGATCTATTGTTGCCATTTTTCCTTCCTTTATGGCCTTTTAAGCGCCATAATAGCGACGCGCTTCGAGCGTGTCAAGAAAAATAGCTTTTCCACCTTGTACCTTTAGCCTGCCCAGTTGAACCGGGTTTACCCCGTGAAATTTGCCCCTTTAACAGCGAAGCGCATTTCACTGGGGTACCCTCTGGGTGTTCAACCGGGGCGGCTAATCCCCCAATCTTCTCCGAAAACAATAGCTGACCCCAACAAATCCACCAAAATAAGTCGCTAAAAGGAATAATATCATAACGCTGCCAAAGTGTCTCAGCAGCAGAATACTAAGTCCCACAACCAGTTGCAACAGCCCATACCCGACTGAAATCTTCCAGTGTGAGATTCCTTTCTCATTTGCTAGAAGCTGGTAAAGATGTCTGCGATGGGGGCGAGTCAGGTTTTCTCCATCACGCAGACGCACATACATGGTTGTCAATTCATCTGCATAGAAAGGAAAGAGAAAAGCAGACAGACAGATAAAATCGAGAAGACTCTTGGCAAGCCATACGACCATGCCAGCAAATACAAACCCAAGCAAAATGCTGCTCACATCTCCCATGAAAACCTTTGCCTTTGGCATATTGAAGGGAAGAAAGCCGAGGCAGGAAAGAGATATGCAGATGGCCAAGGTTACGAAAGAAGAGTCGGTTCCTGAAAGCGAAGCAGAAAGAGCTAGTAGGCCAAATGCGACTATGCCTGTGATTCCGGCAATGCCATTGATTCCGGCAATGCCATTGATTCCATCCATGAAATTATAAAAATTTGCAGTACCCATGACGAAGACAGATAGAGGCAAAAGGCTAAAAGCTGTTGTCAGTGGGAAGTGGTCAGTCGTCGGAAGATCGTAGCTGGCGAATGAATCAGAAAACAGGACAGGAGAAAGAAGAACCAGGGCTGCAATGAACTGGACGGGCAGGCGGAACTTTGGAGAAATCGCGAACCTATCTCCATAAAGGCTTGCTAAAGCAAGGATGGTTCCAGAGAGCAAGAAGCTTGCGGGGATTTTCAGCGCCAATGAAGACACAACAAACGCCGTGAGGATGCCAACGCCCCCGCCTTTTGGGGTCGGTGCCGCATGGGAACTCCGATCGTTTGGACGATCCACGAGCCCCAATTTGAGGGCAGATGTACCCATGATCCAGGCTCCGGCCCCGCCCAAGATCATGCACACTGGGTATAAAACAGAATTTGCCATATATCCTGACCATCCTGTCCAAAAATGGAAATTCCAGGGTAGGTTGGATTCAATCGCCGGATAACTCCCTGGCCTTGCGAACAGCTTTTAGATAAACTTCTTCTTTGAGATAGAATCCAGATTGGATAATATCCTCGAGGTGGACAGGAATTCATCAAAGTTAAGTATTTGATTTTTGACAGCCTTCAAGATCAGCCATAGCGTGCCGATAGGCCTGAGACCTGCAATTTCAGAGGCAGCCCTGGCTTTGGCATCATCCATGAGCACTGCTTCAATCCCTTTTTCCTTGGCCAGAGAGATAACCTCCACCTCGCCGGGGTGGATTGAAATCTCAACGGGATAGACGACCTTGACATCTTGAACCATTATCCAACCCTGAGTGATAGCTCTTTCTACACGATAGGCATCTTTTTCTCCAAGACGTTTACCCTCAATAACTACTTCCTGGTAAACGGCTTCAGGGATGAATACCTGCTTGACCATGGCTTGGAGAAGGCCCAGTTGATTTGCCTTAGCCAAATAAATGAGAGGCGTTACGTTGGAAACGACCTTATCCATTGAGTGCTCTCAAGTCCTTTTCGAATTCTTTCAAGTCATAGAAAGTATGGATGTGGGCACGTTTTACTTCCTGAGTCATTTCCCAGAGCGACAGGTTACAGCGCTGAGCTACCTCCCAGAGCGTTGTTATTCCCGCTTTATAGTCTTCCAGAGAATCACGTATAGTATATTCTTTCAAGGCACCCAGAAGAAAGGACCGTAACAGGGCCGAGCGGTCAATACCTTTTCGCGCGGCCATTTCATCAATTTTTTTAACATACTCGTCGTCTAAACGCGTAGTTACAGTTTTGGCCATGGTGTTCACCTCGCTCCTACAGTCTGTATGCAATTGCATTAATTGCATACAGACTGTCCGCTATCTCCTAACAAGTCAAGTGTAAAAGCTTCCTACTGCGGATCACTTTTGCGCCTCTTTGCGACTAATTTAATCATTTTTCTGTGAAATCTGCGTAATCTGTGGATCAAATATTGTCTCCAGGGAATGAACCGGCCTAAACCCGGTTTTCAGCAATTTTTCATTATCAAAGACCAGGCTTGAAGCGAGTTTATCATAACATGAATAGAGCCAGCCTCTTTTATCGGGGGAAAGGCTTCCTGCAATACGGGTTGCAAGCCAGACAATAGGTAATGGCACAGAAACAATATGCCGGTTTGGGCGTGAGCCGGAATTTTTAAACACCTGGACAACCTTGTTAAATTCATAGGCTTCTGCGTCACAGACATTCAATATATCAACGCCTGGAGTTGCGGCTGATCTGTGCAGGAGAAAATGGATAAAATCAACCAAATTCGGCCTGGCCAATGCAGACATTCTTTGTAGACCTGAACCAAAGCGGATATAGGCCATATTCAAAGGCGCCAATACCCGACGATCAAGATTAAAGCTCCAATCACGATCATACACAGGCGCCAGGCGCAAGATGCTTAAATCACCAATTATGCCCGCATCAAACAAAGCAAGAAGACGCCTCTCGGCATCAAGCTTACTGAAGGCATAATCGCTTGAAGGCTGACATTTGCTGTCCTCAGAAACCGGCATGTTTAGATTGTCTTCACCATACACTGATACAGAAGACAGAAAAATGAAATACACAGCGGGATTACCTTTTGAAGCAGCTCTTGCAAGGTTTTCTGTGGCAGCTTCACTGTTCGCCCGCATATAGGTCGAAAAATCTACTGCCCCAATCTTTTGATGTGCGAGCCCTGCACAGTGAACTACTACCGCCGGAGAGTACTTTTCGCGAATGGCGCCCGCTGAATTGTAATCGGTCAAATCAGCTTGTTCCCAGACAATGTTTGTAGGGGTATCGGGCTTTTTTCTATGATAAACCCCGATCACTTTATTATCGGACGCCAATCGAATGCACAGGGCTTTTCCGATAAAGCCGTTGGCGCCGGTTATTAGAATATTCACCCTTGAACTTCATAACCTCTATTCATGCCAATTGGGCCAATTTTTTAACTATCCTTTCAGCGGCCATTCCATCTCCATAAGGGTTGTTAACTTTTGCCATAGAATTATAGGCTTGTGGGTCATTAAGTAATCTTTCGACTGCTTGAACAATGCGTTGTTTGTTCGTTCCTATCAATCTGCTTGTTCCAGCTTCAATCTGTTTCATTTTGCTTTCTTAAAGGTTTGAATAGTATCTTCCATTACTTGGGCAATACCAATATTCTGCAGGTGTATTAATACGCCTTCATCTGCTTGCCCCGTGAAATTTTTATCCCGTTAAATCTTTACCCCGTGGAATGTGAAGCTTATTCCTCTGGGGCAAAGCCTATTTCTCCGGGGCGAAGGCTATTCCTCCGGGGTGCGGATCGTCCATGCTGGTCTTACGCAAAAAAGAACCGATCGGTGTAAGATAAACATATTGTCCCGCCCACTCTGACCTGCGATTTGTTTGAATAAGATGGGCAATTGTCTCAATTGTCAATAGGAAAGGTGCATTTTAATGAGTAACTCCGTATAACTCTGTGAGGTTATTTACTTATTTATGGACGTCCCGCAAGTGCGCCCCAAGTTTCTTTCTGACAAAAATCTACTATCCATAGATGTCACAGATTTTCACAGATCGAGAATCACCTGGTTTCAAATTAATGTTTCCAGTCCTTTCCGGTCAAGTAAGTTGAGCAGTTTTTGGGACGGACCGCTTGGGTGCTTTTTTCCAATCTCCCACTGGCGCACAGTCGAAAGGCTGGTATTGAGGATCGAAGCCAGTACCGACTGGCTAAGCTTGTAGCGCTCGCGGATGGCCCGGATCTTTTCCGCATCGTATTCCGGCACCTCTATTGTGAGGCAAAGGGCTTCGAGTTCACGCATTTTCCGCTTATCGATGAAACCGAGACGATGAAGGTCGCTTGCCGTCTCATGCACAGCTTCCAAAATGCGACTTTTGGCCTTAACTTTCCTGGTCATGGCAAATCTCCTGCAAGGAACCGTCTCGAACCGCTTCGTCAAGCTGTTCTGAGGTCATGCC
>JAFDKF010000031.1 GCA_019307135.1 Deltaproteobacteria bacterium | reverse complement strand
GCTTGTTTGCGGCTTTTTTGCGAGCCTGATCCTGGGTGTTGTTGCATCCCTTTTGTTTCCCCATGCCATTGCCGGGCCTCTGTACAGGATAGAAAGGGAGCTTGCTGACATCGGGAAAGGTAATCTGTGCAAAGAGATAAAACTTCGAAAAAGGGATGAAGTCAAAGACCTGGCAGATTCTATTAACCTTATGATCGGGGAGTTGAGGGATAAAATTGAAACAATAAGCGATATTTCCGGGCAGATCGGAGAGCTTGCCGAAAGTGCCACGGTCGAACGCCCTGAGGAAGCCTTAGAAAAGGTTAAGCTTGCAAATGCGAATCTTCAGGAAGCCATTAAGGAATTCAAGTTATAAAATCGCTTCGCGATTTTATGTAACGTCCGCCTGTGGCGGACTCAAAAAATGACGGCTTTAAAGGATGAACTGCAAATGACTCAATCCGAAATCCGACACCAACTGCATTGTTCTCAAGCTGTCAGGCCTCCGTCGTCCGCCCGCGGCGAGCTACGCCCCGGAGAGCGCAACCATGCACCAAATCCGCATTCCGAAATCCGAAATCCGAAATCACAAGGGTTCTGCTGATTGAGGACAATGCCGGAGACGCGCGTTTGATACAGAAAATGCTGGCCAAAGCCAGGGGCGTTCTGTTCGAATTGGAGTGCGTCAACCGGCTCTCCACAGGATTGGAACGACTGGTCAAAGGAGGTATCGACCTGGTCCTGTTGGATCTGTTGCTCCCGGACAGCCAGGGACTGGAGACGTTTTCCAGGATTTACGCTCAAGCGCCACATGTGCCGATTATCGTGCTGACCGGTCTTGGCGATGAAGAGGTGGCCGTTCACACAGTGGGGGCTGGTCAAGGGACAGGTAGACAGCAACCTGCTGTTGCGCGCCATGCGCTACGCCATTGGGCGCAAGGAGGCGGAAGAGACACAGGCAAAACGTGAGGCTTACTGTGAGCGATACAGGCCACGGCATGGACCGTGCGACCATGGAGCGCATATTTGAGCCCTTCTTCACCACCAAGCCTGTTGACAAGGGTACCGGCATGGGTCTTGCCACGGTGCACGGAATCGTGACAAGCCATGATGGTGCGATGACCGTACACAGTGAACCAGGGAAGGGGACTACCTTCCATCTCTATTTTCCCAGGTCAGACAGCACCGTTGCACCGGAAACCCAAACCACCGAGCCGATCCCCAGGGGTAAGGAACGTATCCTGTTCGTTGATGACGAAGAGCAACTCGTCCGTATGGGCCAAAGCATGTTAGAGCGCCTTGGCTACCATGTCACGACACGGACCAGCAGCGTGGAGGCACTGGAGACGTTCCGCGCACAACCGGACAGGTTCGATCTGGTCATCACTGACCAGACCATGCCGAACATGACCGGTGTCCGGTTGGCAAAGGAATTGATGCGCATCCGGCCAAACATTCCGATAATTCTCACCACCGGTTTTAGTGAGGTGGTCACACCAGAGGTAGCCAAAAGCGTGGGCATCCGCGATTATATCATGAAACCTGTGGTTGCCCACGATCTTGCCACGGCGATCCGAGGGGTGTTGGATGAATCCAATGCGGAGTGAATCGAACGGGGAATGGGAAAAAGCGATACTCCCCGCAGAGCCGCAGAGCGCAGAGATGAGTGGTTTTTTCCTTTGCCGTTGAGAGGACGGCAAAGGGAAACCGCACAGCAGCTTCGCTTCAATAGGAGCTGTTGATCCCTGTTGCCATGGCGGGTTTATCGTTATGAATGGCAAATGTTGTAAGAGTTTCTATCCCCGCAGGCTGAGTCTTTTTGCCGTTCTCGTTCCCACGCTCTGCGTGGGAACGCATTCCATCAGACGCTCCGCGTCTTGGAAAATAATGGGAATTGGACGCAGAGCGTCCGGCGGCTTGGGTTACAACGCAGAGCATTGTAACCAGATTGTAGAATAGGTAAGGCTGATGCAAAGATTACACAAAGCAATCACTGAAATTGACGTTCTTTGTCCGCCGAAGATCTACATTGGAAAGATATTGAAGGCAATATGTCACAATCTCGGCTATCGTTTTGCCACTGTAATTCAGGTGGACAATCAGGGGAAAGGGTGGATGTTCGCATCCTACAATTTGCCTCAAGATTATCCTGAAAAGGTTAATCAAACAGAAGCGCCGGTCCTTTCAAGTCCGTCAGGCGAAGCTATCCAAACAGGCAGAGTCATTGTGCTGCATGATGCCTTATCAGACCCACGTCTGGCACCCTGGCGCGAACTTCTGCGACCTTATAATGTTAAAACCATTGTCTGGGTGCCTCTTTTGAGCAAGGGTCATCCATTTGGCACTTACGTTCTCTATGATACGCACATACGAGACATATCAGAACAAGAAAAGAATTATCACGAAAGTACGAAAGATTGAAAACACGAAAAAGATGTTAGTAACTTGTGTCTATCCAGAAATACCATAAATTCCCTCTCTCTGGAATTCCCCCTCGCGCCAGCGGAGGGGAGTTTCCGGATGGACACCAACTTGATTCTCAGGTTTTATTTCGTGTTTTCGTACTTTCGTGTTTTCGTGATGGATTTTGAATAGTTTCCTAATCGCACAGCTAGAAAGTTTTCGAGACGATAGGGATTAGTAAATGAAAATCCGAACAAAGGTTCTTGTGCTGGTATTCTCGCTTGTTCTTATTACGGGTGCGGTAGCCATCATAGTTAGCCACACCATCTCAAGAAGTATCGTTGAAGTGCAGATTGGCAGGCATTTGAAGACCGCCGCACAATCAAGAGCGCACCATATTGAAACACTTTTGGATGAGTATGGACATGCCGTTGAAATGCTGGCAGCAGGAAATCCTTATGGGACTGAATAGATAGTGAAAGGTAATCTCGATTATAAAGTGGGTACCAAAGCAGCAGACGAGGTCGGAGAACTGTCAAGGGCATTTGACAGGATGACTGCAAATCTGAAAAAATCCAGGGATGAACTCGAAGCATACAGTAAAGGTCTTGAGGAAAGGGTAGAGCATAGAACTAAAGAACTGGCCGACAAGGTAAAGGAGTCTGAGGAACTAAGGCATGCGAGCCTTAACCTGCTTGAAGATGTTAACGAAGCAAAAAATGAGTTGGAAATGGCAAAAAAGGAGCTTCAGAAAACCAACCGAAAGCTCAAGGTTTCCAACAGGGAATTGCAGGATTTTGTATATGTCGCCTCGCATGACCTGCAAGAACCGATACGAAAGGTATCGGCCTTTGGGCAGCTTCTTCGTGACTCGCTCCAGGGGAAATTGAATGAAGACGAGCAAGAAAACTTTGCCTTTATGATTGACGGTGCAAGTCGGATGCAGCAGATGATCCGTGACCTGCTCATGTATTCCCGTGTCAGCACAAAGGTCAAGCCTGCCGAGCGGGTCGATTTGAATGAGGTTATTGAGGATCTAAGAAACATAGAATTGGCCATCCAGCTTGAAGAGACTGCCGGCACAATCCACGTTCCCGAGCCGCTGCTGGCGGTTCAAGCAGACCCCTCGCAGATGCATCAACTGCTGCAAAACCTGGTAGGAAATGGGCTAAAATATCAACGTAACGGAAGAAGACCGGAAATTGTTGTCCGGAGCAGCCAGGAGGACGATAATACGGTCCGTGTGGAAGTGGAGGACAATGGCATAGGGATTGCAGAAGGGAATTACGATAAAATATTCGTGATGTTCCGGCGTCTTCATTCATTAGAAGAATACGAGGGCACGGGAATCGGACTGGCGGTGTGCAAGAAGATCGTGGACCGCCACGGAGGCAACATCGGGGTGAATTCAACCATGGGCGGAGGCTCTACGTTCTGGTTCACGTTACCGGCGGGGGGGTAGGAGATCAGAAGTCAGAGGTCGGAGATCGGAGGTCAGAAGTCGGAGGTCAGCTCGTAGGGTGGGCACTGCCCACCAAAAAGGCTCTGCGGTGAACGGTTACGGAAAAAGAAAAGATAGGAAAAATGAAAGAGATAGAACCTGCTACTGTATTGCTGGTGGAAGATGACCCGGGCGACCAGAAACTGATAAGAGTTTCTTTGAACGAACAGAGGGTTGCTAATGAACTTCACATCGTCAGTAGCGGAGAAGAGGCGTTGGATTTTTTGTACGAACGGGGCAAATATTGCAACGGAACGCGCAGGCCTGATCTGATTCTCCTCGATTTGAACATGCCGGGTATGGGTGGGAAAGAATTCCTGACACGAATAAAGAAGGACGAAGATTTTAAAAAGATTCCCGTGATTGTTTTGACGACCTCGGATTCGGAGCAGGATATCATAGACAGCTACAACCTGTATGCGAGCGGATATGTGAAGAAACCGGGGGGCTTAGTCCAATTCAAAAAGGTTGCGAAAGAAATCGGGGAATACTGGTTTGTAACGTGCAAACTACCACCGAGGCTGGAGTGGAGTGCCTAAAGTGAGCTAAAGTGAGCTAAAGTTAAAAGACTGAAAACCAACGTTTACAAAAAAGTTCCACCTGGGTAGTTAGCATTTCGCCCATCCCCGGACACGTCAACACTACGTAGCGTGCCCCCTCTGCGGGGCACTTTATGTGGGGGACAGAGCCCCCACGCTACTTTCACCTATGTTGAGCGGTTCAACGTTCACGGTTCCCGCGTTGAAGAGCCCTAACTCTCTGATATCAAAAGGATGATGCGTCAATAGGGACGATACGCATGTTTCACCCAATGGGTGAAAGAGGCTAATATGGCTATTGTGCTATAAAGTGAGGGATGTCAATATATTATAACCTTTGAACCTTGAACCCTGAACCTTGAACCGATCACTTTAGATAGAAGAGCACGAAACACAGCGTGAACGGTTAGCTCAGGACGAAATGCATGTACACTGCTGACCCGAGACCCATTGGGACAGAAAAACCAGTCAGACTTCTGATAGTGGAGGATGATCCCGGCGATGCCAGGTTAGTGCGGTTGGCGTTGACCGAGTCAGGTCATCCATGCGAAATGGAAGTGGCCGAGCGTGTCTCTACTGCTCTGGAACGCTTGCATGATAGTGTTTTTGACCTGGTACTGCTGGATATGGGACTTCCTGATAGTCAGGGAATCGATACGGTCTCGAAGGTTCACGCTGAGTGTCCGAATATTCCGATTGTAGTGCTCACCGGACTCGATGACGAGGATATCGGAGTTCAAGCCGTGCGGATCGGTGCCCAGGAGTATCTCGTCAAAGAAGATATTTCCTCTAACCTGCTAAAAAGGACGATTACCTATGCTATCGAGCGGAAACAGGCCGAAGAGGAACGACTGGAGCGGGAAAAACTACAGAGTATTCTTGAAATAGCCGGGGCTGTCTGTCACGAATTGAACCAGCCCATGCAGGCAATTTCGGGATATTCCGAGATGTTGATGGCGGATATCTCAAAGGACAATCCGCTTTACGAAGATTTTAAAGAAATTAAGCGCCAGATTGTTAGAATGGCAGACATAACCAAGAAACTGATGCGGATCACGAGATACGAAACTCGTGACTACATTGGAGGGACAAAAATCATTGATATTGATAAGGCAATTGAAGTGCCTAAAGTGCCTAAAGTGAGCTAAAGTGCCTAAAGTTAAAAGTAACCGTTCACGGGTTCAGAGGTTCAGGGGTTCAGGGGTTCAGAGGTTCAGGGGTTCAGAGGTTCAGGGTTAACCGAAAATGTAAACGGTTCACCCCGTTAAATAGGGTTCCCTTCGGGAAATTTAACAGGGTGAACTCTGAACCTGTGAACGCCTACAGTTTCTTCAAGTCTAACTTTAGGCACTTTAGGCACTTTAGCTCACTTTAGGCACTCTTCTATGGGAGATGGCAGGATGAATAATACCATTCTGGTTGTAGACGATGAAGAGGCGATACGTAATTTATTGGAAAGGGCTTTCACGAAGGCCGGCTATACAGTTCATAGTGCAGAGAGCGGGGAGGAGGCTCTGGAGATTTTGAAACAGGAAAACATTCAGGTCATGTTTCTGGACCTCAAGCTGCCCGGGATGAGTGGTGTGGAACTATGCACCAAAATTAGAAAAGATAAGCCAATTGCCCTGATTTACGCTATGACCGCATATACCTCGCTTTTTGAACTTGCCGACTGCCGAGAGGCCGGTTTTGACGATTATTTTACGAAGCCGTTTGAGCTAAAAGTTCTTTTTAAGGCGGCTGAGGATGCTTTTGAAAAAATCGAAAGGTGGAAGAAACGATAGTTGTGCAGAAGAATCCGGGCGAGAAGATTCGGGCGAGGTAAACTCGCCCCTACACGAAATCTGCGTAACCGTTCAGGGGTTCAACGGTTCAGGGGTTCAACGGTTCAGGGGTTCAATGGTTGACGGGTTCAACGGTTCAGGGGTTCAATGGTTGACCGAGGTGGTGCATTGAAGTCTGAAGTCTGATCTCTGATCTCCGACCTCCGACCTCTGACCTCTGATCTCTGGAGCTATCTCTGAACCTGTGAACGCCTACAAATCTGCCAAGAGGATAGAGGAATAACAGCGTTGAAAATAAATGTTGGTATAGCAGACGTGAAGGTGAGTGATGACCCCGGTGTGACCCTGGTTACCCACTCATTGGGCTCATGTATTGGCCTGGCTGTGTATGACCCTGTGGCAAAGGTGGGAGGTCTGCTCCATTTTATGCTTCCTGAATCGCAACTGGACCCAAACAAGGCGAAAAACAAACCTTTGATGTTTGCTGACACGGGCATACCGATCTTGTTCAAGTCCTGTTACAAGCTTGGGGCCCTGAAGGGGCGGATGATTGTCAAAATTGCCGGTGGGTCCCAGGTCATGGACGCATCCGGGGTCTTCAATATCGGAAAGCGCAATTATACAGCTTTGAGAAAGATCTTTTGGCGCAACAAGGTCATTATTGATGCTGAAGATATCGGAGGCACGTCGAACAGAACAATGTGGCTCAGCATTGCCACAGGGGAATTGTCTCTGAAGGTTTCCGGTCAGGGGTATAAGGTGTTATAGCATTGCGGATTGCGGATTGCGGAATTCAGACAAAACGTCATTTTCTATCAGAATCGGATAGTTTATAAAATCAACGGCATCCTTCATTCCTAGGTTTACACTTTTCAAGAATGCGGGCGCCAAGAGATAAATTTTTTTGTTCGTACTTTTTGGTGTCAGGTGTCAGGTGTCAGGTTTACGTTCCGCGGGCGTGTTTAAGGTCTTGCGCGATTTTTCCCTGACACCTGAACACTGACACCTGTACTGTTTTCAAGGCGTAAGCCGCAAACCTACATGTGCCCTGAAACCTGTACTGTTTTCAAGGCGTAAGCCGCAAACCAAAACGGGATAAAGATTTAGGTCCATATAAGAATTAATCTAAGTGCGAATTTGATAAGCGAACGATGAGATGTGAGGGTCTACATGATAGATATTGAGGCGATCATAAAATCGATCAAAAAACTTCCACCCTTTCCGAATGTGGCCACCAAGGCCCTGAAGATACTGGATGATCCAGATGCATCTGTGGATCAACTCATTTCGATTATCCAGTATGATCAGGCCATCACAGCAAATGTGTTGAAACTATGCAATTCAGCCTATTACGGGCTCAGGAGACAGGTCCGCTCGCTGCGGGAGGGGCTGGTGCTGCTGGGTAATGCGGAGTTGAAGAATATCATCCTGGCAAGCACAGTGGTAAAATTCTTTCATAAGGAAAACAAAGGATATGATCTGGCCAGGGGGGAACTCTGGAGGCATGCGGTGGCAACGGGGATCATCTCGAAGATCATATCCGATCGTGTAACTGAGTCCGAGCACCAGTCTTTGTTTACGGCAGCCCTTCTGCACGACATCGGAAAAGTGGTGCTCGGCAGTTTTGTTGATAGATACTTTGAGCAGATCATTGCCATGGTCACGGCAGGGAATCATTCTTTTCTCGAAGCTGAAAGGGAGATGCTCGGTATAGACCATGCGGAGGTAGGAGCAAAGGTAGCTGAATCGTGGAATTTCCCTGAAGATATTGTTCAGGCGATCCGGCTGCATCATAGACCTGAGGGGGCTTCAGATGATGACCCGCTAACTCCGATCATCTACCTTGCAAACATCGTAACGCTTTCCATGGGCATTGGGGTAGGACGTGACGGGCTTTCTTATCGTGGAAAAGAAGAGGTCATGAAACGTTACGGACTGAAGGCAAAGGACCTCCAAGAAATCGTGATCGATTTTTACGACGAGTACAACAAGGTCCAGGATATCCTGAAACTAAGTTAGCGAGGGGAGCATTCCGGGTTTCTTACCGCCCTCAGCCATGATGTATTGCTTAGATCCAAAAACGGGAAAACCCGAAATTCGAAACACGAAATCCGAAACAAATACGAATGATCAAAATACAAAATCCGAAACAAAGAAATTGAGGGATTCCGGAATTGAGGAATTGAAGGATTGACGATAGAACACTAACTCGCTGAATTCCTGAGTCTATAACGTTTTGAACATTTGGTATTTGAATTTTGAATTTGTTTCGAATTTCGATATTCGGATTTCGGATTTATTCGTAGCCGTATAAGAGTTTGGGAATGCTCCCGTAAGCGAGGTGACTTATGGCGTTTAATGTTTTGATCGTTGATGATTCATCGTCCATGCGAAGCGTCATCAAGAAGACTCTTGAGATGTCTGGCTTTGATATAGGACAGTTCTTTGAGGCGGGAAACGGTCGGGAGGCCCTATCTATCCTTGAGAAGGAGTGGGCGGACATTATCCTGACCGACCTTCACATGCCGGAAATGGATGGCATGGCGCTCTTAAAGGCTCTTCAGAAACAGGCGATTGTGTCAACAACGCCAGTGGTGATTGTGACCACAGAGGGTCGAGAAGAACGCCTCGAGGAACTTTTGGGCCTGGGTGCCAGGGCCTGTATCAAGAAGCCCTTCAGACCGGAAGAGATCAAGAAGATCTTGATGGATGTACTTGGCATGGACGAAGGGGCAATGGAAGATAAGCAAGACCTTGATGGATGCGATTTCTAAGCCCGTTTAGTCCGTTGAGCCCGTTGAGCCCGTTTTGCCGGTTGAGCCGGTTGAGCCCGTTGAGCCGGTTGAGCCCGTTGAGCCGGTTGAGCCCGTTGAGCCGGTTGAGCCCGTTTTGCCGGTTGAGCCGGTTAAAGCGTAATAGTTGAGTAGTCGATTGGTTGAGTGGTTGAGTGGTACTAGGGAGAAATCTTTGCAATCTGGTTACAATGCTCTGCGTTGTAACCCAAACGGCTGGACGCTCTGCGTCCAATACCGATTGTTTTTTTTCAAGACGCAGAGCGTCTGATGGAATACGTTCCCACGCAGAGCGTAGGAACGAGTTGGGAAACGTTCATGGAGTACTGGAGTACTGGAGTGTTGGAAAAGACAAGAAACGCCGTAGGTTCTTATGCATTTGGTTTTCCATTACTCCATTACTCCATCACTCCAGTACTCCGTGTGGATGACATAAATTGATCACCACTAAAAGCTCTGTGATTTCAATAAGCTGTAGCTTTTCGGAGAAATCTATTCATGAGAGACATTAAAGTTCTGGTTGTGGATGATTCGGCTATTGTGCGAAAGATCTTCACCGAGGAGCTTTCCAGGGAACGGGGCATCGAGGTCATCGGAACAGCGCCTGATCCTTATGTTGCCAGGGATAAGATTGTAAAATTGAAACCCGATGTGGTGACCCTTGATATAGAGATGCCGCGCATGGACGGCATTACTTTCCTGAAGAAATTGATGAAATATTATCCCCTTCCGGTCATTATTGTCAGTTCACTGACACGCAATGGCGGAAAACTCGCCCTTGAGGCGATTGAAAGTGGTGCCGTAGAGGTATTGTCAAAGCCGGGGGCGGCGTATTCGGTCGGGGATATGAAGCAGCAGCTTGCAGACAAGATACGGGCAGCAGCCAGAGCACGAGTCTCCCAGCGCAAGGAAAAGACTTCGGTTGAGGACGCCCCGGTAACACTCAGCAGCCGTGCCCTCCAGGAAACCACGAACAAGGTCATTGCGATCGGTGCCTCTACAGGAGGGACCGAAGCCCTGAAGGAGGTCTTGACCAGGTTTCCCCCAACAATTCCGGGGGTCCTCGTGGTGCAGCACATGCCACCCAATTTTACGACAGCCTTTGCCGAAAGGCTGAACAACATGTGTAGTATTGCCGTGAAAGAGGCTGAGGACGGGGATTCGGTGCTGCCCGGGCGGGCGCTGATCGCCCCTGGAAATTATCACATGCTCTTGAGGCGCAGTGGGGCCAGATACCACGTGTCCGTGAAAACTGGGCCCATGGTATGTCATCAGAGGCCGTCGGCTGATGTGCTTTTTAATTCCAGCGCGCAATATGCAGGGCCCAATGCTGTCGGTGTCATACTGACAGGGATGGGCTCGGACGGCGCACAGGGCCTGTTGAAGATGCGAGAGGCTGGCGGAAGGACGATTGGCCAGGATGAGGCCACTTGTGTTGTCTACGGGATGCCGAAAGAAGCAGCCAAGTTAGGCGCAGTGGAGAAAGTAGCCCCTCTGGAGCGCATTGCCCAGGGGGTGATAAATCTTTTGTAAGACCGTTTGGCCGGTTTGGCCGGTTTAGCCGGATAAAGCGTATTGGTGAGTGGTCATTTGTGAATGGTAAATGGTGAGTGGTCATTGGTCATTGGTAAATCATAAGTTCCAAATGATGAGTGAAAGTGGTCGCAAAACATCGCAGCTAAAAGCCCTGGCCCAGACCTGGCCTGGAACAAACGGGCGGGATAAACCCGCCCCTACGTATCACACAGACAGGCGTAGGGGCGGCTTTACGCCGCCCGCAAAACCGGGAAAAAATGATACGCTGGCCTGGAACAAACGGGCGGGATAAACCCGCCCCTACCTGCCCGCCATCGCGAGCACTCAGGCGAGGCGGGCGGGCGTAGGGGCGGCTTTGCCGACCGCTCAGGCATGTCGCGCCAGGGCGGGCAGGGCGGGCCGCTCCCACGGGCTAAACCGGCTCAACCGGCTCAACGGTGGCATGTAAAATGCTATCCTACGTGGGAAGGAATTCCCACTAATCTGCGATGACCCATATGAATGAGGATACGATTGTTCACTGACCACTGACCACTGACCACTTTTCAAATGGAGTAATGGAGAGATGGATGATTATCTTAACACTGTAAAAGAGCTACTCGACAAGCTTGCCCTTGAAATCGTGATGTTAGAACCAGAGGATGTTCCCGGATTGGGTGTTGTCCTGAATCGTCTGGACGAAGTTATTGGTGTGTTCAAGGAAGCTGGCAAAGAGAGTTTTGCCGATTTTGGTAAGGCTGTGAAGTCGATTGCGGAGAAGTTGCTGTTAGGTGATCTGTCTGAGCCAGAAGTAGGAATAAAGCAGATCGGGGATGGCGTTTCACTGTTTCAGGAGATCTCAAGGGATGCAGACGATGTTGAGGCTGCTTCTAAAAAGATAGCAAAATATCTTTCCGAATGTGGCCTGTCCGATGCGATATGTGCCCCACAGAGGGGGCACGCTACCAATTATCGGACATCCATTCGTAGCGTGGGGGCTCCGCCCCCCACAATGGAAAAACAAGACGGCACAATGCCGGACATTTCTCAGGATAAAGAACTTGTTGAAAATTTCATAATGGAGGCCCTGGAACATCTTGGAACCATAGAGGTCAGTGTGCTTGCCCTTGAGCAAGACCCGGGAAACCGAGAGGTGCTGGATGCGATTTTCAGGCCTTTTCACACGATCAAGGGGGTTTCCGGTTTTCTGAATCTTTCTGATATCAACCGGCTTGGCCATGAGGTAGAAACGCTTTTGGATAATGCCAGGAATGGAAAGCTGACCGTGGATGAAACCATCACTGACATAGTTTTAGATGCGGTCGATTTGATGAATGCAATGATCAACCATCTCAGGCAAGAGCTTGAGACCGGCACGGTCGAGCCGGCTGATTTCGGATTGGAAGCTTTTTTGGATCGATTAAGAAAGCTACAGGTTGGTGAGGTTGAAGAGGTTCAACCCAAAACCGCCGAGGCCCCAGCCGGGGATGGGGCTGATGTTGGAACGATTTTGATTGAAAAAGGCGTGGTGGCAGAGTCAGATGTTGCCGGGGCGCTGGAAAAGCAGAAGGGGCGGAGCGGCCAGGCCAGGAAGCTCGGCGAACTTCTGATAGCCGATAAGAAGGCCACGGCCAGGGAGGTGGCCGGGGCGCTTCGAGACCAGAAGAGACGTCGTGGGGGCACAGGTGTTGCAGAAATGGGAGCGGAGTCGGCTCGTTTTGTAAAGGTGGATACGCAGAAGCTGGATAACATGGTGGACATGGTGGGAGAACTGGTGATTACCCAGGCTATGTTGGGTGAGGATATGAGCGGTCTTGTTGGTCAGGACAAGAAGCTTTATGCCAACCTGTGCCAGCTCAGGCGTATTACCTCTGAGATCCAGAAGATTTCTATGTCCATGCGCATGATTCCCATCAAACAGACCTTTCAAAAGATGATCCGCCTGGTGCGTGACCTTTCGAGGAAGTCAGGCAAGCAGGTCTCTCTTGATATGATTGGCGAGGAGACCGAGATAGACCGCAACATGGTCGATGAGATCTATGATCCCCTGGTGCACATGATCAGGAATTCTATTGATCACGGTATTGAGAGCCCTGAGGTGCGAAAGGCCATGGGTAAGCCCGTGACCGGCACAGTGACACTGAAGGCGTATCACAAGGGAGGAAATATTGTGATTGAGATCTCAGATAACGGCAAAGGTCTTGACCGTGATAAGATCATCAAGAAGGCTATAGAGCGTAATTTGATCCGATCTGGTGAAAATGTGTCTGATCAGGAGGTCTATGGTCTTATTTTTCAGCCTGGTTTTTCAACAGCCGATGAGGTGACCGATGTCTCAGGCCGCGGTGTAGGCATGGACGTGGTAAAGCGGGGCATTGACAAGCTGCGCGGAGCCCTTGATATCGATTCGGTAAAGGATCAGGGAACAACGGTCCTGATGAAGCTGCCCCTGACCATGGCCATTATTGATGGCATCACTGTCCGTGCAGGGGACAGGGATTATATCATCCCCACGACCTCGGTGCTTGAGTCTCTCCGGCCTGACAGGGCTGACTGTAACACGGTGGTTGACAGGGGCGAGATGATCAAGATCAGGGGGACTCTTTATCCCCTGGTCAGGCTCCATGAGCTTTTTGAATTTGAGCCTGCGCATCATAATCCCTGGGAAGCGATTGTTGTAGTGGCCGAAACCGACGGTCGGCGCAAGTGTATCCTGGTGGATAAGCTTATTGGCAAGCAGGAGATTGTGATCAAGAGCCTGGGCGAAAAGTTAAAGGGTGTAAAAGGTATGGCCGGTGGAGCCATCCTTGCCGATGGCCGGGTGGGGCTGATCCTGGATGTGCCAGGGCTGTTTGAAATCAGTGAGACTTAGTGGTCACTGACCACTGACCACTGACCACTGATTAAATGAGGAGAAAGATGAAAAGAGAAGACATCCAAAGAGCCATAAAGGAGGTTGTTCTTGATGTGTTCGAGAACATGTATTTTATGTTTCCGGAGGTGATTGGAGAAGATGACCCGGTGCCTCCTTTTCCTGAATCGTGTTTCAAGGTCAGGGTTGCCGTGAAGAATGGTTCGCCGGCGTTTATACTCTATGCCTCTGAACAACTAGTGGCGGATATGGCAAAGAATCTCCTGGGGGCAGACCAACCGATTACAGAGGCCGATCTCATCGATGTATTTAAAGAGAGTGCCAACGTGACTGCCGGAAATCTTGTAACCAGCTTAGCCCTTGATGCCAGTCTTGCCCTTGACGTTCCAGTGGCAGAGCGAGTGCAGCCATGTTCGGAATTCCGCCCGGCTACGGGCGCCCAGGAGGTTATGTTCGATTTTGAGGGTCAACTCCTGAAGGTGGCGGTTGAAACTTCAATCTAAAATGATCGGTTCAAGGTTCAAGGTTCAAAGGTTCCGGGTTCAAAGGTTCAAAGGTTCAGGGTTACTTTTCTTTCGTTGTCCTTGGGAGTTAGCTCCAGAGGTCAGGGGTCAGTTAAAAGAATAGAGGTCAGAGATCAGAGGTCAGAGGTCTGGCTTCTGACTTCTGATCTCTGAGTTCTGATCTCTGACTTCTGACTTCTGATCTCTGATTTCTGACCTCTGATTTCTGACCTCTGATTTCTGACCTCTGATTTCTGACCTCTGATTTCTGACCTCTGACCTCTGACTTCTGACCTCTGACTTCTGACTTCTGAACGGTGAACTCTGAACCTGTGAACGCCTACCAATTACTATGTGAGGACCTAACATGAGCGCAGAAAAGAAAAAAATATGCACATGCCCTTCGTGCCATTACAGGCATCAAGATCCCGAAGCGCATGAGGGAAAGATTGTTTCCTGTAAAAAATGCGGCCTAAGATTTAAAATTTCCTTCAAACCTGCGGGTGATCAAAAAAAATCGCTTCAGAAAAGTGCCGTCATGAAAGAGGCGGTTCAGGAACCCACCCGTGAAAGAGATGGAAGAGAGGAGGCAGGTAAACGCATTGAAGAGCAAAAAGTCTCTGATAGCGCGTTTAGTTTGACGGTTTCACAGCACAAACTCGAGGCCCATATCTGTCCAAGGGGACAAGTGCCTGTTGAAATCTCTTTGGATGATATCAAAGGACTCCTTGCAATAAAAGGGATCAAGTACGGCGTTGTCGATGACACGGGAATAACCGAATATCTGAAAAATAGACCCATCCGGAAAGAACCGTGGAAGATTGCAGAAGGAAAAGCGCCGGAGCCAGCCCGGGACGCCAAAGTCAAATATTACTTTGACACGGATCCGTCAAAAATCGGCACGCTCAAGAACGGCGGGATCATCGACTTCAAAGAGCGGGGAGAAATTCCACAGGTAAAGGAAGGAGATCTCATCGCCGAAAAGATTCCCGGCATGGACGGAACGCCGGGGATAGATGTATTTGGCAACCCCATTCCTGCGCCAAAACCCAAAGATATCAAACTTCGATGCGGGAAAGGTGCTGAAACATCCGAAGATGGACTCAAGGTTCTTGCGAACCTTGATGGACGGCCTGAGATTTCGGCCTATGGTAAGCTGTCTGTGTGGTCTGAACTCAAAATATCCGGTGATGTGGGGCTTGACACGGGGCACATCGACTTTGCCGGTAATATTGACGTGCGCGGATCGGTCCATGACGGCTTCCATGTAAAAGGCGGAAAGCTGTCGGCCAAGGAAATAGGCAAAGCAGAAATAGACATTGCTGGAGATGTTGTCGTCCTGGGAGGAATTATTGGCGCACACATCAAGAGCGGGGGAAACATAAGAGCCATACATGTCCGTGCATCGGATATTGAGGCTTTGGGTGATGTTGTGGTGGATAACGAACTCTTGAATTCCAGAATCGAGTCAAGCGGTGCGTGCCTCGTTAAAAGTGGCAAGATTCTTTCCTCATCGATTTCTGCGAAAAAAGGCATAGAAGCAAATGAGATCGGCTCTGACACATCAAATCCATGCACTTTGGTTGTCGGTCTCGATGAAAGGGCCAGAAACGAGGTTGATAGGATTAAAGAACAAATTACACTGAAACAAGAAGAGCAGGAAAAGCGTGAAACACGGGTGGATGAACTCCGGGAGGAATCCAAGAGTTTGGACAAGGAAATAGGAGAACTGGCTCAAGTTCAGGACCACGCTATGGTGGAACAACGGACATTGAAGGAGAAGATGGAAAAACTAAAAAAAGCAAACGATAGTAAACAACTGGCACGGGCTGAAATGCTCATGAAGGGTTTGGATTCAAGGATAGGTGAGACCGAACAGTCCCTGGAAAAACTCTTCTGTGATCAGGATGAAACCACGGAAAAAATTACCGGCTTTCAAAACGAGATCAAGAATTCCGAACAAGAGATTAAGGAATTGCAGGATGAAATCGAAGCCCTGTCTGAATGGTCACGCCAGGAAAAGGGGTTACCCGTTGTAAAAGTTCATCGCACGATTTTTTCTCATACGACCATCAGAGGGCTTCATTCCTCAGGTACATTGAAAAAAAACATGAGTTATGTCTCTATCAGGGAAACCGAGGTCTCCGATCCTGATTCCGGGGTCAAATGGAAGATGAATGTTTCGCGACTTAACTAGTGTCCATCCGGAAACGGCATCTTTTGCCCCGATACGGCGTTCTCCGCAGGTTTGTATCCTCAACGTAGCGTTGCTACGCCTGCGGTAAAAACCTTTGTGCGGCCTTGTCTCGGGACAAAATCTACCATTTCTGGATAGGCACTAACTAATCACCCCGGAAATCCTTTCCATACCTCTCACATATTCAATCCCCCCTTTTTTTGCCATGGCAAGTTTCAACAAAACGTGGTACAAACCCGAAAAAACAGAATGGTACAAAAACCGTAGGCGTTGACAGGTTCAGGGTTCACCGTTTCAGCCGTCGTAGCTTACGGCTACTAGCCGGCCTTCGCAGCCGCTTCGGCGGAGTGGGCTGGCGAAGTCGGCTCAGATTCTCGGTTAACCCTGAACCCGTGAACGGTTATAACCTTTAAGAGGAAAAATCCGTGGACCTAAGACAGAAGAGCCTATTGCGCAAGCTTCCGGGTGTGGACCATGTTCTTGAGCTGTGGGACAGGACACAGCCGGTGAAAGATGTGCCCAGAGCCGTGTTGGTACGGTCGATCCGCACCACCCTGGACCGACTTCGAACGAGGATTCTCGCTGGCGATGAACTCCCGGATGAGACCGTGTTCGGCGACAATCTACTCATCCATCTTGCCGCACAGGCAGTGAACAAGAGCATGGAATTCAATCTGAAGCGCGTGGTTAATGCAACGGGCGTGGTCGTTCACACCAACCTGGGCCGTTCCTTGCTGCCCGAAAGCGTAGCAAGGCATGTGGCCGAGATTTCGAGCCGGTATTCGAACCTCGAATTCGATCTGGAAAAAGGGGCGCGTGGATCCAGATATAGCTGCGTTGAAGAGATCTTGTGCGAGATAAGTGGAGCTGAAGCTGCCATGGTCGTAAATAACAATGCCGGGGCGGTCTTTTTGTCTCTGGAAACGCTGGCAAGGGGTAAAGAGGTGATCGTTTCAAGGGGTGAGCTGGTGGAAATCGGAGGCTCATTCCGCATACCGGACGTTATGGCCCGAAGTGGTGCCAGGCTGGTGGAAATCGGCACAACCAACAGGACTCATCTGCCGGACTATGAAGGGGCAATCCGTGACGAGACAGCGTTATTGCTCAAGGTCCATACCAGCAATTACAGCATGGTAGGGTTTACGGCTGAAGTTTCTCTGAAGAATCTGGTGGCCTTGGGGGCCACGTACCATCTTCCTGTCATGAAAGATCTGGGCAGCGGCAACTTTGTCGATTTTTCAAAATACGGTATCATGAACGAACCCACGGTTCAGGAGACCGTGGCAGCCGGCGCGGATGTGGTCACCTTCAGTGGCGACAAGATGCTGGGAGGACCCCAGGCTGGAATCATCGTGGGTCGAAAAGACGCGGTCGAGCGGATCAAAAAAAACCCTATTAACCGGGCGCTCAGGATCGATAAGATGACCCTGGCAGCCCTTGAGGCCACGCTGCACCTGTATCGAGATGAATCCAGGGCCATCTCGGCCATTCCCACACTCCGTATGCTCACCCTGCCTCCCAAAATCATTGCCAACAGGGCAAAACGGCTCCTGAATCGATTGAGGAAACTGGGAGATAGCCGGCTGGAAGCCATCATTATAAACGCCTCATCCCGTGTAGGTGGGGGCGCCCTTCCCCTGCAAGAGCTCCCGACCAGGTGCGTGGCCGTCAGGATAAAAGGGCTCTCGGCAAATCGTATTGATCGCATCATGCGGGAAGCGACTCCATCCATTGTCGGGCGCATTGAAGACGACCTGTTTGTGATGGACCTCCGCACCGTTCAGGATGAAGAGATTGCCATGATTGTCTCAACATTGAAAGAAATCCTTGCGGAGGCGTAAGTGAAACAGCCCTTGGTCGGAGCAAACGCCCTGAAACAAGCATTTCCGCAGATGCCGGTGGGTGAGGAATTCCAGGGCTTTTTTGATTCGTCTGCGACAAAGGGTGACCGATTTGCTGTACTTGTCATCCGTATTGACGATTTTGATAGGACGTTAAAACAGCTTGGGGAAGATATTACTTCGGGCGTGGTTGTCAGACTGGCACGAATTATAGATGGTCTGAGCAAGACGCGCTCTATTGAGTGGGGAAGACTCGACCAGAAGCGGTTTGCATGTTTCTGCCCGGATACGGACGAGGAAGCCTCCGTTCAATTGGCAAAGGAGATCCAGCGGCGCCTTGCCCTTGTCGGCGAAGAGACCGTTTCCGTTGGGGTGGCTGTACACCCTTTCTGGCCCTTCGAAAAAATGACTATTCTGGATAATGCCCAAAAGGCCCTGGACCATGCTGTTTTTTTTGGACCAAACACTGTTACACCATTTGATGCGGTCAGCCTGAACATCAGCGCTGACAAGCTCTATCAATACGGAGACATTGATGGAGCCATTGAAGAGTTTAGAAGGGCCCTGGCCGTAGATCTTCAAAATGTGAATGTCCGTAACAGTCTAGGCGTTTGTTACGGCGTGCAGGGCAAGTTGGATCTGGCTATTGATGCCTTTGAAACAGCCATCCGTCTTGATCCGGAAGATGTTATGGCCACATACAACCTGGGCCTTGCCCACTTTAAACAAGGAGATGGGCAAAAAGCACTTAGCCTGTTCCTTAAGGCCCACAGCCTCGACGGAGACAACCCCGAGGTGGCCTACCAGATAGCCGTGTGCTATCGAGAGAAGGATCAAACCGAAGCGGCCCTTGAGTATCTCGCAAAAGCCGCCCAGAACACGCGCAAAGGGGGACATATATTCCAGGCCCTGGGAGAGTGTTATCTCGAAAAAGAGATGCTTAAGGAAGCTGCCAAGGCGTATGAAAAAGCAATTAGACATAACCCAACCGATCCGAAAAGCTTGAGCGATCTTGGTCATCTGTATGGGGCACTGGGTGAAAATATGGAAATCGCCATTGTCCTGTGTCGAGAGAGCACCAGAATTGATCCAAACAATGGGCTTTACCGATACCGGTTGGGCAAGCTCTACCTGCAAAGTAAGGATTATGAAAATGCTTTAGAGCAGCTCAAAATGGCAGCCGAGCTTGGAGAGGATTGCAGTGATCTCATACGGGAAATCGTGAATCGTGAAAGGAAGTGAGCTAAGTTATAGGGGCGACTTTATGTCGCCCGGCAAATGACTTCGGGCGAGGTAAACTCGCCCCTACAGCCGCAAAAGCGAGGAAACAGACTAACCTGACACAGTAGAACCCGGGTTGAGCGGTTCAACGTTCACGGTTCCCGGTTGAAGAGCCCTGTCAGAGATCAGAGGTCAGAAATCAGAGATCAGAGGCATGACTTCTGATAAGGGATGTCAATAGATTATAACCTTTGAACCGTGAACCTGGAACCGTGAACCCTTGTAAGAAAGTTCACCGTTCAAAGTTCATAGGTTCAAAGGTTGTCAACCCTGAACCGTGAACCGTGAACCCTTGTAAAGTAGACTATAACCTTTGAACCTTGAACCCCTGGCCCAGACCGGGACTACCGGCTTGATAGCTTAGACTAAGCTGAAGCGCCAGGGCGGGCCTGAACCTGGAACCGATCCCTTTAGGTAGAATTAGGCACTCCGTTGAATGAATAACGAATTGGGACAACACTCATGAAAAACATTGTCTTAAGAGCATTTGAAGAAAGCATTCGAGTCAAGGAACGTTTTATCAAAGAGAATGTGGACGGGCTTGTGACAGCAGCCCGACGCCTGGCCACCTGCTTTGCTGGTGGCTACAAACTCCTTATCTTTGGCAACGGAGGCAGTGCCGCTGATGCCCAGCACATTGCGGCAGAATTTGTAAACCGTTTTACCGTGGAGCGCAAACCTCTGCCTGCGCTGGCCCTGAGCACCGACACGTCCATTTTGACCAGTATTTCAAATGATTACTCCTTTGACGAGGTCTTTTCCAAGCAGATCAGAGCCCTTGGGAGAAAGGACGACATTGCCATGGGGATCAGCACCAGCGGCAACTCCAGGAACGTGATTCTTGCCGTGGAAACGGCCCGCGACATGGGCCTTCACACCTTGGGCTTGACGGGGTGCGGCGGAGGCAAACTGGCTGATTGTTGCGACCTCTCCTTGACGGTGAATTCGCGGGCAACCCCACGCATCCAGGAAACCCATATCACAGCAGGACATATTCTGTGCGAACTAGTGGATCGAATCCTTTTCCCTGAAAGTTTCATGGAAACTTAATTGCTGTATCAATATCAGAAATCTCTCGCCCGCTCCTTGCAGTCGCTCGAGATCTCAGAGATCTCAGAGAGAAAAGACTTTGTCTGATTTTTTGAGAGGAAAAATCAGACAAAACACTCAGCCCCTGTCGGGCCATGTAACTATTTCGTATATCCCGAGCAACGCGAGGGTCGCAGTTTGAGCTAAATTCTCCTCTCAAGAATTTAGCTCAAGAACTCTGAGGCTCTGTGAACTCTGTGAGAGACAAAAATACCCTGCGCTCATTACGAAAAAGTTTGTTGAAGGCACTCTCCCATGCATAAACTCAAACCCATAGACGTGTCGTCATTAAAGACTTATCCACTGACATCCCGGAAAAGCAAGGTGGATCGGACGGATTTTGCTCGTCCATGGAAACCTGAGGGGTCCCTGGAAGATTTCTTGGACCGCCTCCCCAATATCCTGGCAGTAAAGGATTTTAAGGCGGTCGTCTCAGCTATTGCAAAGGCCTATAAGGGTGGCAAGAATGTGGTGCTGGCCATGGGTGGCCACGTTATTAAGGTGGGTCTTAACCCTGTTGTCATTGACCTGATGAAGCAGGGCGTCATCACAGCTATTGCCATGAACGGGGCAGGCATTATACACGACCTTGAGGTCGCCATGATTGGCAGGACCTCTGAAGACGTTCTCGAGGGACTGGAACATGGAGCCTTTGGCATGGCACAAGAGACCGCGGATTTTTTGAATCGTGCCATTTCAAAGGCTGGCAAGGAGGATTTGGGGCTGGGTCAGGCCGTAGGACAGGCGATTATCGAAGAGAATCTCCCTTTTGGCAAAGAGAGCATCCTTGCAGCAGCAATACAGCTTCAGATTCCTGCAACCGTCCATGTAGCGATCGGAACTGACATCATTCACATACATCCCGGATTCGACCCCGAGGCTGCGGGCAAGGCAACCCATCTCGATTTCAGGCTCTTTGCTTCGGTGGTCGCAACCCTGGAGGATGGTGTTTATATGAATGTCGGCTCAGCAGTGATCCTGCCCGAAGTCTTTTTGAAAGCACTTACCCTGACTCGCAATATGGGACATAAAGTAGAGCGATTTACGGCCGTGAATATGGATTTTATCCGGCACTACCGCCCCACGGCGAATGTAGTCGAGCGCCCGACCAGCATGGGCGGGGTGGGCTATACCCTCATCGGTCACCATGAGATAATGTTTCCCCTCCTTGCAG